>JAZLGK010000058.1:0-9678 GCA_045616265.1 Candidatus Limivicinus sp.
CACCGGTGCCGTTGGGGATGAGGTGAACACGTGCGACGGAGGACTTTCTGCGTCCGGTGCCGTACATATAGGGCTTTTTGCACTTATAAGTTGCCATATTTCTTTACCTCCTATTAGCGATCCCAGACTTCGGGCTTCTGCGCTGCGTGGGTATGCTCTGCACCTGCGAAGATCTTCAGACGCTTGAGCTGCCAGTCAGCGATGGTGTTCTTCTGGAGCATACCGCGGACTGCGAGACGCATGGCCAGCTCGGGCTTCTTTGCCATGAGGGTCTTGTACTGGGTCTCCTTGAGTCCTCCGGGGAAACCGGAGTGAGTGCGGTAATACTTCTGTTCCAGCTTCTTGCCGGTGAGAACAGCTTCCTTGGCATTGACGATGATGACGTAGTCACCGCAGTCAACATTGGGAGTATAGTCGGTCTTGAGCTTGCCGCGGAGAAGATCGGCTGCAAGAGCAGCGGTCTTGCCCATGGGCTTACCGGCTGCATCAAGGACGTACCACTTGCGGGTAACGGATTCCTTGGTTACCAGGGTAGTAGACATATTTTGTGCCTCCATATAGAATTAAATGTTTTGACATTTTCATAGTGCGCTGATACACTTACAATAAAGTACCCTCAGCGCGCTTATTCTTTATATCACAGCATCAATCGTCTGTCAACAACTATTTTAATTTACAAATTTAAATCTCTTAAAATCACCTGAAATCTCAAAAAATCTCAAAAATTCTGAAAACGGATTTTCAGATTGCAAAGGAACTTTCTTATGGACAAGATACTCAATGAATTTACCGGAACCGTTCGCCGTGCTGTGGACGATTATAATATGATCGAAGAAGGGGACAGGATCGCTGTCGGCGTTTCCGGCGGCAAGGACTCCATGCTGCTGCTGGTCGCTCTGAATCACCTGAAAAGCTTCTATCCGAAGAAGTTTGATTTGGAAGCGATCACTATCGAGCTGGGCTTTGAGGGTATGGACTTTACCCCTGTAAAGGAAATGTGCAAACAGCTTGAAATTCCGTACACCTGTCTTAAAACCGACATAAAGGAGATCGTTTTTGACGTTCGTAAAGAAGACAATCCCTGCTCTCTCTGCGCAAAAATGCGCCGGGGTGCGATAAACGATGCCATAAACAGGCGCGGGATCCAAAAGTTTGCTTTGGGACACCATTTTGACGATGCCGTGGAGACCTATATGATGTCGCTACTGTTTGAAGGCCGCATAAGCTGCTTCCGTCCGGTGACGTATCTTGATCGCAGCGGTGTTACGCAGATAAGGCCGCTTATCTATGCAGGGGAGCAGAAGATAGCAAATGTTTCGGCGGCGCTGGGGCTCCCGATCGTTGAAAATCCCTGCCCGCAGGACAAGGGCAGCAAGCGCTATGAGATAAAAAAGCTGCTGGCGGTCATGTGCCGGGATTATCCCGACATGAAGAGCAAGATCTTCGGCGCAATGCAGCGTATGCCTCTCCCCGGCTGGGAGCCGAATGTCAGCTATCATGATACAAAGAACGGGAAACACACTCTGCCTTGACTGTCCCTGTCTAAACTGTTATTATAAAAGAAACACGGAATATGGAGGTAACGATCATGAAAAAAAGTCTGATCGCCTTGCTTATAGCGATTCTGGCATTTGTCTGCTGTTTCGGAATAACCGGCTTTGCGGAGGAAGGGGAAGAAACACAGCCCGTTATTTCGGAAACGGAACCGACGGAGCAGATCATTACTCCGCCAACTACCGAACCGACTACCGAACCGACGGAAGAACCGATTATAACGGTTGCTCCTACCACAGCTCCTACTGCGGTGCCGTCCGCACCGAATATACTTAAAAATCCGGCCGCTGAGGTGGTTCGATCCGGTGAGGGCTGCATATTCATTGCCAAAGCAGATAACTATACGGGCATAAACTGGTATTTTACGAAAAACGACCAGATAGTTTATGCCGCCAATGCCGCCCAGAAGTTTCCGGGACTGAAGGTCTCCGGCGACGGTACGGAAATCTTCTCTCTTGAGAGCGTACCCGAGTCTCTGGATGGCTGGAATGTGGGCGCAGTGTTCACAAATGCCGTCGGCAAGCAGGGTACCGCCACCTGTACCATCACTGTGACATCTCCTGCGACGCCTTCTCCGAAGCCCACCGCAGCTCCCACAGCCACACCCAAACCTACTCCCACCGCGGTACCCACAGCCACACCTGCGCCTACCCCTACAGCAGCGGTCACTCCCTTGGCGTCACCCGATCCGGAAGCGGAAGCTGAAGAAACCGAACACAAAGGCTTTCCGATCGGCTTGCTGCTTATAGCGGTGCTTGCTGCCGCGCTTTTAGGCGGAGCGGCAGTCCTGTTCATCCTCTACCGCAGCGGCAGACTGGGGTCGAACGGTAAGTCCGGGCGATCTGTCAGAAAAGACGAATACGACGATTATGACGACGAAGAAGAGGACGACGATTACAGAAGCGCTTATCGGGGAAGACACTGAATTTCAGAGTGAAGAGTGGAGAGTTGAAAGTGAAGAAGACCACTTTCAACAATTCACTCTTTTTTAGGTGATTGTAGAATTCACTGAAAATAAATTCCAATGTGTTTTAAGGCAGCTTTGCCGCCTTAAAAACTCTCTGAGACGAGCAAAGTGAGTCCTCGCGCCGACCAAGCGACCAAAGGGAGCGCGATGAGCGCGAGTTTTCAATTGTAAAACGGAGTTTTACAATTGACTAATTCACTCTTTTTTCAAAGGAGGCAAACGGATGCTCCATCTTATTATCGGAAAAGCCGGGACGGGAAAGACGGCGGAAATCATAGAAAAGATATGTGACGCGGTAAAACGCCGGGAGAGCGGGCAGATTATGATCGTTCCCGAGCAGTACAGCCACGAGGCGGAACGCGAGCTTTGCGAGAAATGCGGCGATGCTCTGTCTCTCTATGCGGAGGTTTTCAGTTTTACGGGACTGGCGCGGCGCATCCGCTCACAGGTCGGAGGCGGAGCGGCGGAATATCTCGACAAAGGCGGGAGACTTTTGTGTATGTCTCTTGCGCTCGCAAGCGTAGGAAGCCGCTTGAAGGTCTACTCCGCGGCGGAGAGAAAAAGTGAACTGCAGGAAATGCTTCTTTCCGCGATCGATGAACTCAAGACGGCCTGCATAAGCTCGGAGACACTGTCAGAGGCGGCGGAGGACTGTGACGGAGCTTTGAGCGAAAAGCTTTGTGATCTCGCGCTCGTTTATGAGGCTTATGAAGCGGTTATTGCCAACGGACACGCCGACCCGGCGGATATGCTGACGCTTCTGGCACAGCAGGTGCCGATAAGCGAGCTGGGGGAAAACACGCATATTTATATAGACGGCTTTATCGACTTTACCATGCAGGAGCAGAATGTTATCACCGCGCTCCTTGAAAAGGGAGCGGATGTAACTGTGTGCCTGACCATGGACAGCATGGAGGGCGACAACGAGATTTTTGAGCTGAGCCGTCGGGCGGGTCGGGAACTGATCGCCGCTGCGAAAGAGAATAATATCAATTATACAATACAAACTTCTGAAAGAGAATGGAACAAGGACGCCTCTCTCGGCTTTTACGGGGACAGGCTTTTCAGCTATACAAGCGAAAAATTTGAGGGAGAGTGCGCCGTGAGCATCCACAGTGCCGCGAGTGTGACAGAAGAGTGTGAATTTGCCGCAGCAAAGGCACTGGAGCTCGTGCGGGACAAGAGCTGCCGCTGGCGCGATATAGCTGTGGCTGTGCGCGGCTTTGACGATTATGCGCAGATTCTCTATCATGTTTTTGAACAGTACGGCGTGCCGCTTTTTGTCAGCAGCAGAACGGAGCTTCTCTATAAGCCTTTGCCGCTGATGATAAGCCTTGCTTATGATATATGCGCCAAAGGCTGGGAGGTCGATGACGTCATAAGCTATATGCACACCGGCCTTACGGGACTTGACACGGAGGACTGCGATCTTCTGGAAGGCTACATATTCAAGTGGCAGCTCCGCGCCTCCGCGTGGCTCCGGGAAGAGGACTGGCGCCAGCATCCGGACGGTTACCGGGGAGAGTATGACGAGGAGTGTAATGAACGGCTCAACAGGATTAATGCCGCCCGCCGCCGTCTTTCCAAACCGCTGATCGCTTTTCAGCAGAGAAGCGGCGATGCTCATACCGCTGAGGAGCAGTGTGCCGCGCTGGCAGGCTTGTTTGCGGATATGAAATTGCCGGAGCAGCTGGAAAAACGTGCCGAAAGTCTTGCTCAGGCAGGGCGCGAGGAGCTTGCGCAGGAATATGCGCAGCTCTGGGGGATCGTTGTTTCCGCTCTTGAGCAGACCGCCGCCGTTCTCACCGACCGGCAGACAGAGCGGGACGAATTCGCCAGACTTTTTTCGCTGATGCTCTCCAAATATGACATCGGAACGATCCCGGTATCACTCGACCGCGTTTCGGCGGGGGACTTTGACCGTATGCGCCGCCGCAGGTTAAAGCATCTGATCGTTTTAGGCGCGTCTGACTCCCGCATTCCCAAAAGCGGAGACAACAGCGGGGTGTTTACCGAATCGGAGCGCCGCCGTCTTTCCGAGCTGGACATCTGCCTCGGAGCAACCGGCGACGGAGAGCTGTGGCGCGAGTTTTCCCTTATATATAACTGTCTTACTCTGCCCTCGGATTCTTTAAGTCTCTGCTACAGTCTTTCCGATGATGAGGGACAGCTTCTGCATCCCGCGTTTGTTTACAACAGAGCGCAGGCTTTATTCGGCTTAAAGTCCTTGAGCGTGGATATGGATGATGTACGGTTAAGCGCCGTTTCACCTGCGCTCATGCTGGCGGGACACGCCATGCGGGGCGGAGATGAGAAGGCGCAGGCGGCAAAAGAATATTTTCTTCGGGAAAAAAGCGAGAGAATGGCAGCCCTGAAAAAAGCCTCGGAACTGACCAGAGGCAGGCTTTCCCCGAAGGCGGTAAAGGCGCTTTACGGCGAGCGAATGAAGCTCAGCGCTTCGAAGATAGATAAATTTGCCTCCTGTAAATTTGCGTACTTCTGTCAGTACGGTCTGAAAGCGGAAGTCTATGAGCCGTCCGGCTTTAAACCGCCGGAGATCGGTACCTTTATGCACTATGTCCTTGAGAATATGGCACGGGAGGTCAAAGAAAAGGGCGGGTTCAAAAAGGTCGATGATGCGGAGATAGGTCGGATAACCGACAGGTATGTTGAACGGTACGTCCATGAAAAGCTCAACGACTTCAACGAAAAAAGCGCGAGATTTGTTTACCTTTTCAGACGGCTGTGCAAAGACGTGCGCTCTGTTGCGGCGGACACGGCGGCGGAGCTTCGAAAATCCGATTTTACACCGCTGGATTTTGAGTTGAATTTTGCCGACGCGAGCAGATTCAAGCCCATTGAGCTGGGGGACGGCGAGTACTCCATGACCCTCACCGGTATTGCAGACCGTGTGGACGGCTGGCTGCATAAAGGGAAGCTTTATCTGCGTGTTGTGGACTACAAGACCGGCAAAAAGAAGTTTTCCATGTCGGATGTTTATTACGGCATGGGGTTACAGATGCTTTTATACCTCTTCGCCCTGCAAAGCGACGGCGAGGGACTTTACGGGGAAAAGATCGTCCCGGCGGGTGTAATGTATCAGCCGGCGAGAACCGCGATCCTTTCCGCCGACAGCGATATCGACGGGGACGAGGCTGCAGAGCAGAGAAATAAGGAGCTGCGTCGAAGCGGTCTTGTGCTCGATGACGACGAGCTTATAAACGCATGGGAAAACGGCGACGACAAGCGCTATATCCCGGTGAAATTCAAGAAAGGCGTTCCGTCCGAGGACGGTGTCGCGTCCCTTGAAAGACTCGGGAAGCTCTCCGGACATATCAGAAAAACCCTTGCGGAAATGGCGTCTCAGCTCCGCCGGGGCAATATCGCCGCCGATCCGTATTACAGAGGTCAGCAGGAAAATGCCTGCCTCAACTGTGATTATTTTGACGCCTGCCATTTCTCGGACGGTGAAAACGGCGAGCATTGCCGCTATCTGAAGAAACTGAAACCGGACGTGGTGTGGAATATGCTGGAAGGAGGTGGAGAAAACGGCTGAATTTAAACCGACAAAGTCACAAAAGCTTGCGATAGAAAGCCGGGGGAGCAATATCCTTGTCTCGGCGGGAGCGGGAAGCGGCAAGACCAAGGTGCTCACCGAGCGCCTCATGGCGTATCTCACCGATCCCGCTACCCCCGCAGACCTCGACAGCTTTCTTATCATAACCTATACCCGTGCGGCGGCGGGGGAGCTTCGCGGCAGGATATTGGAGGAGCTTTCAAAGAAACTTGCTGAAGACCCCGGCAACAGGCATCTGCGAAAGCAGAGCGCTCTGTGCGCAAAGGCGCAGATCGGAACGATCCACAGCTTCTGCTCCAATGTCCTGCGCGAAAACTGTCACCTTGCGAATCTCACGCCGGATTTTAAAATACTGGACGAGGACAGAGCCAAAGAGATGAAGGCGGCGGCTCTGGACAGAGTGCTTGAGGCGAGATACGAAAAAAGCGAAAAGGTTCCCGACTTCATCACACTGGCCGACACAGTGGGACAGGGTCGGGATGACAGAGCTCTTGCGGAGCTTGTAATGACTCTCCACGGCAAAATGCAGTGCCATGCCCGCCCGGAGCTGTGGGCGGCGCGGCAGATCGAGCTGATGAACGCAGAGAATAGCGATGCCGGGGAAACTCCGTGGGGTGATGAGATACTGCAAAATGCCCGCAATACGCTGGAGTTCTGGACGGCGGAGTTTGACCGGCTGATGGCGGAGATAAAGAAAAACGAAAAAATCGCCGCAGCATATCTTGATAATCTTGCCGGAACCGCTTCGGATATGAGAGAGCTGTTAAGATGCATTGACCTCGGCTGGGATAGGGGCTGTGAGTGCCCACCGGTAGAATTCCCGAGACTTTCCGCTCTGCGCGGTTCTCCCGACCCGGAGCTTTCGGAGCGTGTAAAGAGTCGCAGAACAGCCTGTAAGAGCGATATGGAAACCATACGCAAGCAGTTTTACGCCAAAAGCGAAAAGCTCCTTGCGGAGATGAAAAGCAGCGCACCGGCGATGCAGGCCCTCCTTGCTCTGACGATGGATTTTGACCGCGCCTACTGTGCAGACAAGCGCCGGGCGGGCTTTGCGGATTACTCCGACCTTGAGCATCTGACGGCGCGGCTTCTTACGGAGGAAAACGGCGAACCGACCGCCCTTGCCCGCAGACTTTCCAAACGCTATACCGAGATTATGGTGGATGAGTATCAGGACGTAAGCCAGGTACAGGACGCGATCTTCCGTGCGATTTCGGACAACGATCGAAATCTTTTCATGGTGGGAGATGTGAAGCAGAGCATTTACCGCTTCCGTCTGGCCGACCCGGAGATATTCACGCAAAAATACTTAAACTATGCAAACGCCCCGGATGCCCGTGAGGGTGAGGCGAGGCGCATCATGCTCCAGGAGAATTTCCGCTCACGGCGTGAAATTCTCGACTGCGCCAACGCGGTGTTTTCCCTGTGTATGTCCCGGGAGCTGGGCGATATCGACTATGACGCCGATGCCTCCCTGAAATTCGGCGCGGCAGGCTATACCGGGGATGTGCCGAAGCCGGAGATCCTTCTCATGGACCTCAGCGACGCAGACGACGATGAGGAAAGCCCGGACAAGACGGCGCTTGAAGCGCGTATGGTCGGCAGAAAGATCCTTGAGCTGACAGAGAACGACAGAAATCTCAAATTCGGTGATATTGCCATCCTCATGCGCTCTGCAAACACCGTCGGCGCTATCTACCGCCGCGAGCTATCCGCGTTGGGCATACCCACAGACGCGGGGCAGAGCCGGGAGTTTTTTGCTTCCATTGAGGTTTCCGCGGTCATTTCCATGCTTTCGGTGATCGACAATCCGCACAAGGATATTCCCCTCATTGCGGTGCTTCGCTCCCCGGCCTGTGGGTTCAGCGCGGACGAGCTTTCCGATATCCGAAGTGAAAAAAAGAACGGAGATTTTTACTCCGCGCTGGAAAAGTATGCCGAAAAAGACGAAAAAAGCGCGGGATTTCTGAAAATTCTCGGTGAATTCCGCACACTCGCTGCCGACATGAGTGCAAGCGAGCTGCTTTGGCATTTGATAAACCGCCTTGATATGCCGGCGATCTGCGCTGCTATGACCGACGGCAGACAGCGCAGAGCAAACCTTATGGAGCTTGCGGAGCTGTCGGAGCGCTTTGATGCCACCGGCTACCGAGGACTGCATCGCTTCGTCCTGTGGCTGCGGCAGCTTGCCGAAAAGGGGCAGAGCGTTGCCGCGCACCATACAGAGGGCAGCGCCGTAAAGATCATGACCGTACACAAGTCGAAGGGGCTGGAATTCCCTGTGGTCTTCCTCTGCGATACTGCCAGAAAATTTAATCTGCAGGATAACCGTGATACGGTGCTGGTCCATTCCCGGCTCGGTCTCGGCCCGAAGGCGTACAGCGCAGAGAAAGGCATACAATACCCCACGATCGCCAGAAACGCCATTGCGCTGAGAGCAAAGCATGAAACGCTCTCGGAGGAGATGCGCCTTCTCTATGTGGCGCTGACAAGACCGAAGGAGCGGCTTTATATCACGGCGGCGCTAAAAGATCCCGAAAGATTTATCGAGAAACAGCGGAGTTCTCTTTCCGTCCCTATGTCACCGCAGACTCTTCTTGCGGCGTCCGCGCCGATCAACTGGCTTGTGAGCGCGGCTTTGGCGGATAACGAACAGCATCTTTCTCTTTCCCTTTGTTCAAACGAAACCCGGCACGAAACAATGGACACTGCCGAGACGGAAACGGCGGCAGACGAAAAGACTGCGGCAGAGATAGAGCGCAGATTAAGCTTTGCCTATCCCCATAAGGACGCGCAGGAGCTGCCCTCAAAAGTTACCGCCACGGAGCTGAAAGGCCGCCGTGAGCAGGATGAAGACGCCCAAAGCATCGCGCCGAAGCCCCACTGCGCTTTCCGTATGCCGGATTTTGCGAAAAATAATAAGCCCCTCACCGGCACGGAAAAGGGCATTGCGACACACCTTGCTCTGCAGTATATGGATATCTCCCAAACCGGCAGTATCGAGGAGATCGAGCGGGAGGTCGGGAAACTCTGCGCAGAGCGTTTCATCTCTCAAAGAGAAAAGGAAGCGGTGGACGCAAAAGCTATTTACAGGCTTTTTTCATCGAATGTCGGTCAGCGTATGCGGAATGCCGATTTTGTAAAAAGAGAGTTCAAATTTTCGCTTCTGTGCTCCGCAGAGGAATTATTGGACAAGGGGAAAGGCGAAAAGGTGCTTTTGCAGGGCGTTGTGGACTGCTGTATCGCCGAGGGCGGGAAGCTCACGGTAATAGACTACAAAACAGACAATGTCCGCACCGATGCGGAGATACAAAGCCGCACCGAATTTTACTCAGGGCAGATCGAGACCTATGCCGCCGCCCTCAGCCGGATCTTCAGCATGGAGGTAAAGGAATGTATACTCTACTTCCTCACTCCCGGCAAAGCGGTGTCGCGAAAAATTAAGGCAACACCGCACAATACGTCTGCGGCAGCTGACGGATAAAATGTGCTCAGATTTTGTCATTTTTTCTTGCAATACACAAAGTATTCCTGCGAAAAAATGCCTTCATCAGAACCCATTTTCTCTCGCCATCTGCTC
>JAZLGK010000059.1:0-18516 GCA_045616265.1 Candidatus Limivicinus sp.
TTGCCGATGGAACGCGAATACCAACGCTTCTGTGACCACTGTGGTCAGGCTTTGGATTGGACCGCCTTTTCTAAGGCCGTTATTGTCCTTGCTAACTTTCCAAATGAGGCTCGTTAATTCGAGCCTCGTTTGACGCTTACACATAAAAAGCGCGGATACCGAAGCGATAGTGTTTCGGTATCCGCGTATTACATTATTCTAAATTATTCCATCAACTCATCTAAACGGAAACACAGCATGGTAATGTCGTCAAACTGCGGTGCTTCTCCGACAAATTCGGTGATATCGCCGAGAACGGTTTGGATCGTCTCTCTGCAGTCCTTACCGGCGTAAGAGTTGAGAGATGCGAGCATTCTCTCCGTACCGAAAAGCTCGTTGCCTGCATCGGTAGCCTCGGCTACACCGTCGGTATACACATACAGCATATCGCCGGGCTGAAGCTGTATGCTGTAGTCACGGTAGCGGCTGGCCTCGAAGCCTGCCAGAACAAAGCCGTGGCGATCCTTGAAAAGCTCAAACGGTCCGTTGCCGTGCCGGATGACGGGAAACTCATGTCCGGCATTGGTGGCGGTCAGAATGCCGGTTTTCAGATCAAGTATGCCGAGCCAGGCGGTGATGAACATTTCGGCCTTGTTGTTTTCGCACAGCTGTGCATTGGCAAATTCGAGGATTTCGCTGGGGCTGCCGCCGAACAGCGCACGGTTTTTGATAAGCGTCTTGCCGATCATCATGAACAGAGCCGCCGGAACGCCCTTGCCGGAAACGTCCGCGATCAGCAATGCCAGATGACTTTCATCGATCAGGAAGAAGTCGTAGAAGTCGCCGCCGACCTCTTTTGCCGGCTGCATGGTAAAGAAGAGGTCAAATTCTTTGCGCTCCGGGAAAGCGGGGTAGTCGCAGGGGAGAGCGTCGGCCTGGATCTTTGTGGCGAGACTCAGCTCGGAGGCGATGCGCTCCTCCCGGACAGTGGCCTCGGTCAGGTCGGTCATATACTGCTGGAGGTTTTCCGTCATGCTGTTGAAGGACTTCGCAAGCTCGGCTACCTCGTCATTGCCTTGAACAGGTGCCTTTGCATCTAAATTGCCGCTGCCTACCTCACGTGCTATGCCGACAAGATTGAGTATCGGCTTTGATATAGCGCCGGAAATCGCAAAGGCAATTACAATGACAACGATGCCGATAGCGGCAAATATGATAACGTACTGTATGATAACATCGGAAAGTACTTTCTGTATCTTACCCTGTGCGGTATTGGTCGCTTCATCTATCTCTGCCTTGGTAGCATTGGCAGGTTCAATGATCTCGTCAACATCTATGCAGATACATATTTTCCACCCGGTCTCCTCCAGTGTCGAAAAAGCAAGGTAGCAATCCTCGCCGTCAAGCCGGATCTTTACAAGACCGTCGTTCCGGATTCTGACGTACTCCGCATTCTCGGCGTCTTCCTCTGCTGCCGTGGTCATAAGAGAATAGCTTTCATCCATTGCGGGATGTACCGGGTGAGCTATGAAAGACATATTGCTATCGAGAATGAACGCATAACCGGTCTCACCGATCTTGAGATTCATTATCTCATCGACAACACTGCCCAGCGTTATATCTATCGCAACGACACCGGCAAACTGTCCTCTTGCATCGAAGAATGCCTGTGCACAGGTGATACAAAGAATACCGTAGTTATCAAGATAGGTATCTATCCACACGGGCTTATCCTGTGTCGCCTCGCCTGCTTTGAACCATATTCTCTCACGCGGCTCGTAGGTGGGGTCGTAATTGTTGTAGGGAGAGAAACGGTAGGAGATACCGCTGACAGTACCGAGGTAAACGTTGTCAAGCAGAACGTCGTTTGCAAGAACGGGCCTGAACGCATACTCGGCGTTGGATATAAGCAGCACTTCGCTGTGGAGAGCATCGGTCATCTCTACGCCGGGGGCAAGCATATATTTTGAGGAAAGTACGTCCATCTCCGTCTGATCCGGCAGAGGAAGCTCGCGTCCCTTGAAATTATCGCGGTTTTTGTAAAGTGAGGTTATGTACTGAGACATCTCTGTGACCTTTGTGCTTATGCTTCGGAGAATATTGTTTGTGGATTCCGTCTGCGCACTGCTTATCTTTACAAGATACTCTTCGGACTGGGAGAGAAGTGCCTGCTTGGACTGCGACGATGCGGTAAGCCCGAGATTTGCATTTTCGCTGCTGAGATATGTAGTAGTGTTCAAAAGTTCGTTGTAGGACATTACGGAAACTATTAAAAGTGTGCCGAGGGTTATCGCAAGTACCAGAACCAGCAGCTTTGCCGTGATCTTCATGTTTTTCAGCATAAACCGTACCTCCTTTTGGAGTTGAGAATAATACGTTCTATAAGCTCGTCATATTCGATACCTGCCATATGCGCTGCGACAGGCAGGAAGCTTTCTTCAGGCTTCAATCCCGGAACGGCGTTTATTTCAAGTACATAGAATGCGCCGGTACTTGCATCGACCATGAAATCTATCCTTGCATAGTCGTGTGCTCCCGTCTCTCGGAAAACAGCCTTTGCCGTGTTCTGCATATCCTCTATAACGGAGCTTTCGAGGGTACAGAGCTCGATAGAGCAGTCACCGTACATAAGCATAAGCTCGTCGGATCTGTCGATACGCTTGTCCTGCATCTCCAGACACGGCAGAGCGGTCAGTTTCTCCCCCTCCTCCAGAACACCTACGGTACAGGCTTTTCCGTCAATAAAACTCTCGCAGAGGATAGGATCGTCAAACTCAAAGGCAGTGTATACATTGTCCGCAGTATCGCTTCCTTTGACAAGAGCTATACCGAAGCTCATCCCCTGGGTGGGAGCCTTTGCAACGAACGGATAACCTATCCGGCCTATATCGACCGAACCGCTTTCGTATTCGCGCTTTGTAAGGCTGAACCAATCCGGAGTGGGGTGACCGTAGCGGTCAAAGACCATCTTGGATAGTATCTTGTCGTTTATAAGAGCGGCAGCCGCTGTTCCGCTTCCCGTATAGGGAATACCAAGAAAGTCAAGCATTGCCTGAAGAGTCCCGTCACCGTGGTGCTTACCCTGTACGCAGAGAAAAACCAGCTCCGGCGGAGAATCCGTGAGCTTACGGAGCATATCTTTATCATAATTGATCATTTCAACATTATGCCCCATTCTCAGAAGGCTTTTGTATACCGCGTGTGCATTTTCTTCCGAGGATTTTTTTTCACTGGAACTTCCTCCGTAGATTATAGCAATATTCATCTTTATCCTTCTTGTCTTCCTTTCTTTGCAAGCGCTGAATACGATACATAAACCGCCATGAATACGGAAAAAACAATACCGAGAGTGAGAATGCCGCCGCTTTGTGCGCTCATTGCCAGGGCAAAAACAGTGGGACCTGTCATTTCGGTCAGCTTCTTCATAAGCGACAGATACATGAGAGCTTTACCGGACCCTATACGGCGATTTGCAGGGAGATTCATATAATAGCTGTTCTGAACTCCGAAGCCGAAGGAGTCTCCGAAGCCGATCAGTATCATTGCGACAACCGTTGCGGCAAATGTTCCGGTGATGCCTACCAGAATAAGACCGACCGTCTCTATACCGAGGAACAGACAGTTGACAAACAGCGGATTTTTGAACCTTCTGGCGACAAATTTTGTAATTGCGGGACCGAGATAGACGATAATTATACCGTAGAGAAGCTGTACACGTCCCACATCAAGCACACCTCTGCCGAGATCTTCATAGAACAGAGGCAGGAAATAGCTGCTGTACGAGTCAAAGATACATATAGGCGCGATCATGAATATAACAAACGCTCCGATCGAAACGATGTCCCCGACACGAAGCTTGCTGCCCGTACCCTCTTCGACAGCCTTTTCTTTGGGAAGATAGCAGTTCGCCATGGAGAAAATGTTTACACCGCAGGCGACAATAAGGAATACGGAAAAAATAAATACCGTACTGTAATTGAACTTGTCCGCGAGGATCGAACCGACCGTTGAGCCGCAGAACATACCGGCATAAAGTCCCGCGTTCAGCATGGAGAAGCCCATGAGCTTTTCTTCTTCGCTGTTTCCGAGAAGGGAGATAGAGCGCAGCGTCATCCAGCAGAAACCGTATCCAAAGCCGATGAGCGCCCTTGAGGCCACAAAGGGAATAAGCGAACGGGATATAAGACAGCCGACCGTTCCTGCGAGGATAAATGCAAGCCCCGTCACAAAGGGCTTTTTCCATCCTTTTTTATCTATGAAAGACGAGGAGAGAAAAACGGAGATGCAGACGAAAGCGGTCTCGGCGGTCTGGGGAAGTCCGGCAAGAAAGTTTTCCGACATGGCCGGACCGTAATATGGCAGAGACTTTGCCATGGTAGGGATAAATGACGCACACAGTCTTGAAGAAAAGTAGAAGATAAATGCCACCTGACGTACACCGCTGAGAATAGCGGGGGAGGTCTCTCCGCCGGAGCGCTGTGCAATATCCATGCTGCTGACCTTGTTCACAACGAAAACGACAAACTCAACCGTGAACAGCAGCGAAGTGACGAGCAGTGTGAGCTGACTTATGATCGCCTCGCGCGAGAGAGCTTTCTCATAGTCATCGGAGGAACGCGTTACAAGACGGCTGCCGGAATAAAGCACGAACGACAGGGACTTTTCGTCATTTATGACATCCCCGGTTTTTTCAGCATCGGAAGAAAAAAGAACCTTTCCGGAGGTATCGCAAATAGCGAAATACTCAACATCCTCACTCTTGGATTCGAGGAGAATGGTTTCATAATCATTCTCCTCCGCGTTATCGATCTCACTGACGACATCAAGGGCACGGTTAAACACGTGCAGCTTGAAATCCGCCATCTGGGTACCGTAGGATCTGAACTCAAAAGCAAGCTCTATGAATACCAGAACACATACGATCATTATAGTGACCATATTGCTCTGTATCTCGCCGTTGAAGCTGAAAATGTTTCCCTTAAAGAAAAACAGGGCAAGCATGAGAGTAGACAGTACGGAGAGAATAAGTATACTTTTTATATCTATATCGTTATTTATCAGCCACAAAAAAACGGAAACGATAATAATAATGGCAAACGCTCCGAGAAAGAGCGCAAGCCTTATTTTATTTTCTCTTTTCATAGGGATAATACCTGATTTCTGTTTATGGTTATGATCACCGACATGAGCATCAGGAGCGCATGGCATCGATGGTTCTGGCAATCAGCTCATTGAGCTCCATGCCCAGCATTTCCGCGCCCTGACGGATCACGTCTCTCGAGCAGCCGACGGCAAACTTTTTGTCCTTGAATTTCTTAACGACGGACTTTGCCTCCATATCGGAGATACCGGTGGGACGCATGAGAGCGGCGGCGCCTATAAGCCCTGTGAGCTCATCCACCGCAAAGAGCACCTTTTCCATGGTTTTTTCCGGCGCAACGTCTATGCAGATACCGTAGCCGTGACTGATAACAGCGTGTATGACATCCTCGTCAACGTCAAGCTCCCTGAGCATCTCACGTGCCTTTACACAGTGCTGCTCGGGATAAAGCTCAAAATCTATATCGTGGAGCATACCGACAGTGCGCCAGAAGTCCACATTTTCACTATCATATTCCTTTGCAAATTCACCCATGACCTTTGAAACGGTCTCGGCGTGCTGTATATGAAAGGAGTCTGAGTTGAAACGCTTTACAAGCTCCTCCGCCTGCTCCGGCGTTGGTATATAGCTCATGGAAAAACCTCCTGACAGTATTAATACTAATTTTATATTATAACGCTTTTTCCTGCTTTTTTCAAGTAAAAAAATTCCCGGTTCCGGCAAATTATAACCTGCAAATCGGTGGATTAAAACCTGCAAAATCGGCGGAGTTTGTTGACACATTCGACTGTTGGAGGTATAATAAAAAAATTAGAATAGTATTACTGTCGGAGGTCGAGCAATGAAAAAAAGAATCTTGCCTGTTTTACTGCTGGTCGCTGCACTTCTCGGCGGCTGCGGCAGAGAGCAGGCGAAAATAAGAAGCCTTGAGGATATGAGGAATATGACCCTCACCGTCGGTACGCAGGACGACATCGATGCAAACGGATATATTCTGGAGGCATGTCCAGACGCGAAGATCGTTCCTCAAAATGACGCGCTGCTTGGTGTTCGCTCTGTCTCGGAAGGAAAACTGGATGTATTTGTCGCAGGACGCAACAATCTTGAAAAGGCGGCTATAGACGGCAATATAAAAGGCGTCCGTATTCTGGACGAGCCGCTGGTTTCTTATCCGGTCGCATTGGGATTATCCAAGCTGTGCAGCATCCCGGAATTTGAAAGCACGGTGAATGAGACCATGAACCGTTTCATCTCCGATGGCATCATAGAGGAGATGCGTCAGCGCTGGTTTCTGCAGGGAAGTGAGGAGATGCCGGAAATAAAACTTGATGATGCCCCGGAATATGTACTCAACGCTGTTACATTCGGGGAGAGCAAGCCATTTTCTTTCCTTAAAGACGGCGAACTGACGGGCTTTGATGTTGAGCTTTTATACCGTGTATGCGAGACCAATCACTGGGGGCTGAAGCTCAGCCGTTCAAATTATGCCGGTATGCTAATGGGCTTATCCAGCGGCAAATATGACATGATTTCGGCTGATCTGTACGTGACGGAAAGCCGTGCAGATAACGTCCTGTTTTCATTTCCGTTCCGGACACAGGATATCTGCGCTGTAGTACGCGATACCTCCGTGCCTGCCTCCGGAGAAGATGAGGCGCAGAAGATGGAATACAGCAGCCTTGATGCGCTGGACGGCGAAAAAACATTTGCCGTTATGACCGGGACGGTCGAGGATATGTTCATCAAAAACATGTATCCGCAGGCAAAGATAGAGTATTATCAGAGTCCGGTGGACTGTGCTCTGGCGCTTACCAACGGTAAGGCGGACGCCGCTGCCTATGATGCCCCGGCGCTGAAATATATTGCCGCCTGTACACCCGGCGTCGTGTTGATACCGGAATTCCTCGTAAAGGACGATTATCATTTTATCCTGCCGAAGTCCGAACAGGGCGAGGCACTGCAGAAGGAATTCAATGAATGGTTCGCCTTTCAAAAGCAGAACGGCGAAGCGGACAGACTGTATGATTTCTGGTGCAGCAATGAAAACCCGGATTATGATCTGGATTTTGCGGCTCTGCCGGAGACTGACGGAAAGATCCGGATCGCCGCAGCTCCTGCCAGCCGCCCGGATATATTCTATTTCAATAACCGTCCGACCGGTTTCCCGATAGAGCTTATCTATGATTTCTGCCGGGATAAAGGCTACGGAGCGGAATTGATCGTCACGAACTTTGACAGTCTGCTCACCTCTCTTACCTCCGGAAAAGCGGATATCGGCGTGACCTTTGTTTCCTATACTGAGGAAAGAGCGCAGAGCGTGCTGTATACGGACTGTGTGCTGGAAAGCGGCGTGGGCGTTCTGGTCCGCACGGTCGGCAGCGCGGAAAAAGCTTCATTTCTTGATACTCTGAAAAGCGGTCTGAAAAAGACCTTCGTTACGGAAGATCGCTGGAAGCTGATAGCCTCCGGTCTTGGCGTGACACTGCTGATCACTCTCGGCGGTTTCCTGCTCGCTAATCTCTTGGGGGTGGCTTTCTGTGCCTGCACCATGTCCAAAAGCAGGGGACTGCAGATTCTTGCCGATGTTTTTGACCGCATCATGCAGGGGACTCCGATGGTCGTTATTCTGATGATCCTTTATTATGTTGTTTTCGGCAGATCCAGTATCTTGGGAATCTGGGTGGCAATCTTCGCTTTCGGCATGAGCAGCGGCGTATCGCTTGCCAGACAGTTTACCGGCGCGATCACCGGTGTTGATAAAGGACAGACGGAGGCGGCGCTCGCCATCGGCTTTACAAAGGTGAAAGCCTTTACGGGTATCGTTTTTCCGCAGGCGGCAAGAATTGCTCTGCCCGGCTATTTCAGTGAGATCATCGCTTTGATGAAGGGTACCGCCATTGTCGGCTATATCTCTGTCATCGACCTTACCAAGGCGGGCGACCTTATCCGCAGCAGTACCTATGACGCATTCTTCCCGCTGCTGTCCGCTGCCGTCATCTATTTCCTGATCTCCTTCGCACTTCTGAGTCTGCTGAAACGCATTCAGAAAAAGCTTGCACCCAAACGCGTTGTTACACAGGAGGTGGAGAAATGATAACAGTTTCCCATCTGAGAAAAGAGTATTCCAATGCCGCGCCTCTTACGGATGTCAATGCGGAGATCCGAAAAGGAGAGGTCATATCCGTCATCGGCCCTTCGGGTACAGGCAAATCCACCTTCCTGCGCGCCCTCAATATGCTCGACCCTCCCACATCCGGGCAGATATTCATCGACGGGGAGGAGATCACCGCCAAGGGCTGCAAGCTCAACCTTGTGCGCCGCAAAATGGGTATGGTTTTCCAGTCCTTCAATCTTTTCAACCACCTGAACGTGATCGGGAACATCACCTACGGTCCGATGAAGCTGCTGGGACTCTCCCGGGAGGAAGCGGAGAAACGGGCATGGGAGCTTCTGAAAACCGTCAGCCTGACGGAAAGAGCCTATGCCTACCCCGATGAGTTGTCCGGCGGGCAGAAGCAGCGTATCGCCATAGCCAGAACTCTCGCCATGGAGCCGGAGATCATCCTTTTTGATGAGCCTACCTCCGCTCTCGACCCCACGATGGTCGGCGAAGTGCTGGCCGTTATCCGAATGCTTGCTCAGAAGGGTATGACGATGATGATCGTCACGCATGAGATGAAGTTTGCCCGCGATGTGTCCACCCGTGTTTTCTATATGGATCAGGGCGTCATTTATGAGGAAGGGACGCCCGAGCAGATATTCGATCATCCGCAGAAGGAGAGGACCAGACGCTTTATCCGTCATCTCAAGGTACTGGAAAAGGAGATCGACAGCAGCTCCTTTGACTTTTTCGGCTTTAATTCCGAGATCGAAGCTTTCGGAAACAAAAATTTCCTGAGTCGGAAAACCGTGTACGCTATTGAATCCGTCTTTGAAGAACTGTGCGTGGATACCATGCTCCCGAAAATACCGAAATTCCTTTTTGCCCTTGAATACTCCGAGCAGGAGGATAGCACGGAGATTTGCCTCAGCTACAGCGGCGATGCTCTGAACCCGTTGGACGGTATGGACGGTATTTCCCAAAAAATCGTAGAGCATAACTCTACAAAAATAAGCCATGAGTACACGGACGGTGAAAACCGTATCCGTATCCTTATAAAATAAACCGATTTTATCGGAAAGAGAGAGGCAGATTTGAGAATAACATATACTTCACAGAATATAATCCATTCCGGAACTCTGGATGCCGCTTCCGTTGATGAAATGAGCGGAGCGATCGTCCGGACACTGGAAGGGCTGAATGTTGATGCAAAAGAGATCGTCCGGATGCGCCTCAGCACGGAGAGCGTTATGGACATCTGGGCGGAGGAGCTGGATTTTCTGAAAACGGAGCGGAAATGATCCGAATACTATCCGTCAGTGATAAAAAAACAGGGTCACCGCCGCTTTTAATCCTGAGCATGGGTGATCCTGTGGTTTTTATTTTGCCGCGTTGTCTGTGGGAGCGGGGCTTGAGGAAGCTTCCGCGCCGGGTACTGCGGGTGAAGGTGATGCGCTTGGCATGGAAGAAGGGGAAACGACGCTGCCGTTCGTCATCATACCGCCATCATCGTTTCCGGCGGAAGGAATGTCGGTATTACCCTCGACTGTGCCCTGGGGCATGACCGCAATGGTAGGCGCCGGACTTGAAGTGACCTGTGCATCATTCATGTTTCCGCAGGCGCAAAGGCACATCGCCAGCAACAAGGCACAAAAATATGCTGTTTTTTTCATAATTGTCCTCCGTTATAACAGAAAAATAAGTGCAGAAGCTCTATATCCGTGTGAATGAATACATGAGCAGGATTAGTATATCCTTTCAAAACACAGATTATTCGGTTTACAAATGTGTTTGATAAAAAATATAGTTGTGCTATGATATATGCTATGGATAATACAGTTGAATTAAAGAAAAATGAAATATTTACCGTGAAAATCGAGGGCTATACCTCCGAGGCTATGGGCGTTTGCCGGATCGCCGGCCGGGCGGTATTCGTGCCGGGAACGCTTGCGGGCGAAACCTGGGAAGTGAGGATCGTAAAGGTAACTTCTGCGGCGGTCTACGGCAGGGCGGAAAGGCTTATTGACTCCTCACCCATGAGGGTGAAGCCGAAGTGCCCGTATTTCGGCAGGTGCGGCGGCTGTGACACATGGCACATGAGCTATGAAGCCGAGCTTGAGTTTAAGCTGAAAAGGGTAAACGACGCCCTTGAGCATATCGGCAGACAGAGTGTAAAAGCCGAAGAGATCATTAAAGCCGGGGACTGCACGCATTACCGCAATAAGGGAATTATGGCAGTCGCGGATGTGAACAGCAGAGTGTATAGCGGCTTTTTCCGTGAGCGCACTCATCAGATCATCGAGATCGATGACTGCCTTATTCAAAATGAGCTGTGTGCAAAGGCGGCTCATGCTGTCACCGCTTTTCTTACGGAAAACACTATTCCCGCTTACTCCGAGGAAACCGGCAAGGGCACGGTGAGGCATATATATACAAGACGCGCCTGCCACTCATCCGACGCCGTTTTGTGCATCGTCTCCGCACGCGGCTTTGGGGCGCTCACGGAAAAGCTCGTTGAAAAGCTGCGCACTGACTGTCCGGAGCTTACGGGAATTGTTCTGAATATCAACAAAACACGCGGCAACACAGTGCTTGACGGAGATTTTTATACCCTCTGGGGCAGAGACGGCATTACAGACAGTCTTTGCGGTGTGAGCTTTGACATTTCACCGAGAGCCTTTTTCCAGATCAATCCCCCGCAGGCAGAAAAGCTCTACGAAAAAGCGCTGGAATATGCGGATGTAAATAAAAACGATACCGCGCTTGACCTCTACTGCGGCGCGGGAACCATAAGCCTCTGCCTTGCGCGTAAAGCCGGAAAGGTCGTCGGCGCGGAAATTGTCCCGCAGGCCATCGAAAACGCAAAGGAAAATGCAAAAAACAACTCCATTGACAATGCAGAGTTTATCTGTGCCGATGCTGCCGAGGCGGCGCAGGAGTTTAAAAAGCGCGGGATAGCCCCGAAGGTCATCGTGGTTGATCCCCCGCGAAAGGGCATGACGGAGAATGCGGTAAAAGCCGTATGTTCTATGAGCCCCGAGCGGGTGGTTTACGTCTCCTGCAACCCGTCAACGCTTGCGAGAGATATTCTTGCCTTCAATGATAACGGTTATGTACTCCGAAAAGCCACCGCAGTCGATATGTTCCCGAGAACAAGGCACGTTGAGACGGTATGTCTCTTAGTTCTGAGAAATCCTGTTACTCATGTCAACATTGATGTGGATGTAGAAGAACTGGTGCAGGACAAGCGCGGGCAGGCGACCTATCCCAAAATTAAGGAATATGTACTGGAACAAACAGGCTTGAAGGTTTCTTCTCTGTATATCTCGCAGGTCAAGCGCAAATGTGGGCTGGATGTCGGAGACAGCTATAACAAGCCAAGATCTGAGGATTCCAAGGTCCCGCAGTGTCCGCCGGAGAAAGAAAAGGCAATCATGGATGCGCTGAAACACTTTGGGATGATTTAGAGAAATATATGCTCTTTCAGAAAACTACAAGGTTTATGTTTGATATGGGAGGTAACTAATGTGACAGTATTGGTTATTGATGGACAGGGAGGCGGAATTGGTCGTCAAATCGTTGAAAATATCAAAAAAACATATCCCGAGATTGTTGTGACTGCCGTTGGAACAAATGTGCTTGCAACACAGGCCATGATAAAGGCAGGGGCAGATCACGCTGCTACCGGAGAAAACGCCGCGATAGTAAATTGCCGGACTGCTGATATCATTATAGGACCAATCGGAATCGTAATTGCGGATTCTTTGTTCGGGGAGATTACACCGAAAATCGCAGTTTCTGTTGCGCAGAGTGCTGCAGATCGTATTTTGTTACCAATGAACCTTTGCAATAACTATATTGCTGGATGCTCACAAGTAAATACGTCAAAACTCATAGAAGACTGCTTGAACAAAATCAATCAGAAAATATCCCGGAATTGTTGACTTGCAATGCTTTGCATGGTATAATATTAAAAAATAGTCGGAAGAATCCGGCTGATGCTGGCTGAAGCTGGCACTATTCGTTTTTGTTTATTTTTGCAAGAGGATAGCTTGAAGGCTGTCATGATCCGTCAGAAGATGGATGATGACAGCCTTTTTGTTTTCATAGGAGATTTAATATGGCGATTCAGGAATTCTTTGAGAACTATCCTTCAGTTGCGATTGCTTTTTCCGGAGGTGTTGATTCGGCTTATCTTTTGTATGCGGCAATTACATACGGACACGATGTCACAGCATACTATGTGAAATCAGAATTTCAGCCGCAATTTGAGCTGGATGATGCAAAGCGCCTTGTGAAAGAATTGAGGGCAAAATTAAAAGTAATCCCCCTGTCTGTTCTTGCAGAGCCTAATGTGAGGTCCAACTGTCCACGTCGCTGCTACTACTGTAAGCGAATGCTATTTACAGCAATTTCGGAACAGGCACGGAAAGACGGATATTCGCTTTTGATCGATGGGACCAATGCTTCCGATGAAGTAAATGACCGACCAGGTATGCAGGCGCTTACGGAACTGTCGGTCAGATCACCGCTGCGGGAATGCGGTCTGACAAAAGATGCAATCCGTCGTCTTTCACGTGAAGCAGGATTGTTTACTTGGAATAAGCCTGCCTATGCCTGCCTTGCAACAAGGATACCGACAGGAACGGAAATCACGGAGGATGATCTTCAAATCACGGAACTTTCCGAAACCGAATTATCCGTGATGGGCTTCTCCGATTTTCGTATTCGGAAGGTCGGAAACACAGCAAAGATTCAACTTCCGGCAAGCCAATTAAACAATCTGTTGGCTCAACGTGCGGAAGTTATTGACAGAATAAAACAGTATTACAAAAACATCACACTGGACTTGGAGGCCCGTTTATGAGTGAGGACATTCGAAATATCCTTGAAAAAGTCAGGGATGGAGAGGTGTCAGTGGAGGAAGCACTTCTGGACATCAAAAAAGCGCCCTTTGAGGATATTGATTATGCCAAGGTGGATTTGCATCGCAAAATACGGCAGGGGGCCGCGGAAGTGATATATGGTGCCGGGAAGACGCCGGAACAGATCATTGGAATATCGGATGTCATGCTGAAAAACGGTCAGCAGACGATCCTGATCACCCGTCTCAGGAAAGAGGCGGCGGAAGAGATTTCTGCGGTACATCAGCTTATTTATTATGAACAGGCACGAATCGGTGTGATTGGAACATTTCCCGAAAAGACCGGGAATGGGAAAATCGTCGTTGCAACTGGGGGAACTAGCGATATCCCTGTGGCGGAAGAAGCGGCATTGACCGCAGAGGCATTCGGAAATGAGGTCCTGCGCCTTTATGATGTGGGTGTAGCCGGACTCCATCGCCTTCTGTCCCATATTGACGAGATTATGAGTGCAAACGTAATTATCGCAATCGCCGGAATGGAGGGGGCGCTTGCCAGTGTGATAGGTGGTCTTGCAGACTGTCCGGTGATTGCCGTTCCGACGAGTGTGGGTTACGGCGCATCCTTCGGCGGTGTGTCTGCTCTGCTTTCGATGCTGAATTCCTGTGCAAGCGGTGTTTCCGTCGTTAATATCGACAACGGTTTTGGAGCTGGCTTCCTTGCGAGCCGAATCAATCATATGGAGATGAAAAAATGAAAACACTTTATTTTGACCTTGGAATGGGAGCTGCCGGGGATATGCTTACAGCGGCACTCCTTGAATTGCTTCCTGAATCGGATCTTTTTCTTGAAAAACTGAATGCCATTGGTATACCCGGAATCGTATTTGAAAAAGAAGTTTCTGAAAAATGCGGAATACGAGGAACACACATAACTGTGAGGGTGAACGGGCAGGAAGAAGAAAGTCTCGATCATCATGATCATGAGCACAGCCACGATCACGATCATCATGACCATAGTCATTCGCACAGCAGTTTGCACGATATTGAGCATATCGTCTGTAATCATCTTGATCTTCCCGAAAAGGTCAAAGCGGATGTTATGACTGTTTATGGATTGATTGCAGAGGCAGAAAGTGCCGCGCACGGTGTGCCGGTCACGGAGATCCATTTCCATGAGGTTGGAACGATGGATGCCATTGCCGATATTACGGCTGTATGTATGCTGATGAATGAGTTGTCTCCGGATGCTGTTATCGCTTCGCCGGTTCATGTCGGAAGCGGTCATGTTCACTGTATGCATGGTATTCTTCCCGTTCCGGCTCCTGCAACGGCATATATATTAAAAGATGTTCCAATGTATAGCGGCAGGATTCGGGGTGAATTGTGTACGCCTACGGGTGCGGCCCTTCTGAAGCATTTTGTTACGGAATTCGGAGATATGCCGATCATGACTGTCCATGCAATCGGCTATGGCATGGGCAAAAAGGATTTTGAGATGGCGAACTGTGTCCGCGCCATGCTTGGAGAAACACAGGACAGCGGGGATGAAATCATAGAACTTTCCTGCAATATGGACGATATGACAGGAGAAAAAACCGGTTTTGCCGTGGAAAAGCTTTTTGAAGCAGGAGCTTTGGACGTATACACTATTCCGATTGGAATGAAAAAGACCCGCCCCGGAATCCTGCTGCGGGTAATGTGCCGGGAATCAGATAAAGAAATCATGATCCGCAGCTTATTCAAACATACGACAACAATCGGCATCCGTGAACAGAAAATGCAGCGATATGTTCTGCAGAGAGATATTGAGAGTGTCGATACATCGTTAGGGATGATCCGGAGAAAGCGCACCCATGGATACGGAGTGGATCGGAGTAAATGGGAGTATGAAGATCTTAGGAATATTTCCTGCGAAACCGGACTTTCCATAGATGAGATTGAGAAGGAAATAAAAAATGGCAAGTGAAACAAAGGGAAATTTAAGCCGTCATTCACACCATCACGATCCACAGGAAAAGAAGCGCCAGATCAATCGGATATCACGCATTATCGGGCACCTGGAGCATATCAAAAAAATGATGGAAAATGATGAGGACTGTTCTGACATTCTGGTACAGATATCTGCCGTTCGCTCGGCGCTCAACGGTCTTGGAAAAGCAATTATCAACGAGCATATTACTCATTGCATTACGCACGCTATCGAGGATGGCGATGCCTCTGCGGTGGATGAATTCAAAGAAGCCATACAGCGTTATCTGTGATTCTCCATAAAGAGCGGTTTTGTGAAAAATAACATCCCCCCGGGAGGCTTGTAGCCAATAAAGCACATTGATATAATTAGAATAGAAATTGCCCCGGTTGGCTGGCACCAAACCGAGGCAAACCCGACAAACCACTTCAGAAATGGCGGGCACGTTTATTATAACGCTGTCTGCCGTAAAAAGAAAGGGAAAAGGAGAAAAATCTATGCATATGGCAGATGCGCTGCTCGCTCCTGCAGTAGCAGCAACAATGTATGTGGCCTCCGGAACAACGGCAGGAATTTCGGTTCACAAACTGAAAAAAGATGAAAACACACAAAAGCTTCCGACGATGGCAGTGACCGCTGCACTGGTTTTTGCCGGTCAGATGATCAATTACACGATTCCCGGAACCGGTTCATCCGGACATATGTGCGGCGGCATGATGCTGTCGGCACTGTTGGGACCGCAGGCGGGATTCTTATCGATGGTGGTAATTCTTGCCATACAGTGTCTGTTCTTCGCCGATGGTGGGCTAATGGCACTCGGCGCTAACTGTTGGAATATGGCCTTCTATGGATGCTTCGTCGGTTACTATCTAATATGGCGGCCAATCATACGAAGCAACTGGTTTGGAAAAATGGAAGCGAAGGCTGCACTCAGAATGAAGATCATTGCCGCCTCTGTGATCGGTTGTATTGTTACATTGCAGCTTGGCGCATTTTCTGTTGTACTTGAAACAAGTCTTTCCGGCATTACTGAGCTTCCCTTCGGTGCTTTCTGTGCGTTGATGCAGCCGATTCATCTGGCAATCGGTCTGGTGGAAGGACTTGTCACCTCAGCGGTACTTATTTTCGTGGCGGAATCTCGCCCGGAACTTCTGCAGGAAGTAAACCCGGAAGAAAAAGGACTTACCGGAAAGCATTCCCTGAAAACAACAGTCATCATCATTGCTGTTGTCCCTGCACTTGTCGGCGGAGCCCTGTCCCTGTTCGCAAGTTCCAATCCTGACGGCCTTGAATGGGCACTGTTTGGAAATTCCGATGCGGGTTACAGCGAAAACATGGCGCTTGATGAAGAAAACTACGGCATTGAGAGCGGCGTTGCAGATGCAGCTGCATCGGTTCAGGAGAAAACAGCTTTCCTCCCTGACTACGCCTTTGCCAACAGTGACAGTGCTGCTGGTACAACGGTATCAGGTCTCGTAGGTTCGGTAATTGTGGCGGCGCTCGCTGTGGGAATCTGTGTACTTGGCGGATTTTTCCGGAAAAAGAAGCAAGCTATAAAGTAAACAAAAGGCAGAAAAACAGTAAAAAATCAGTCTGAGGGGGCATCCGAAACGGGTGCCCCGTTCGGCAGTTTCAGGAGTACAATGGACAGAATCGATCATGCAGCTTCCGAGCTGAGAGAAATGGACGATCTTGCGGCGCTATCCTCACCAATCCATTCTCTGCATCCATTAGCGAAGCTGATCGCTACAATCACATATATTTTTCTGACCGTATCTTTCAACAAGTATGATTTGAGCGGTCTGATCGTCATGCTCTTGTATCCTGCCATTGCCTTTTCCGTCAGTGGGATTCCGGTGAAGACCTGTTTTTATAAGCTGCGAGTCGTTCTGCCGCTGGTCTGCGCTGTTGGGTTATTCAATCCGTTTTTTGATAAAGTGCCGATCCTCTATATCGGCGGTATCGCTGTATCCGGCGGGGTAATATCCATGATAACGCTGATGCTGAAAGGCATATTCTGCCTGATGGCCTCGTTTATCCTTGCGGCGACTACGACAATGGATGCAATCTGCGCAGCGCTCCGAAAGCTTCATGTTCCGAATATGATCGTAACGCTCCTGCTCCTGACTTACCGCTATATCTCCGTCATGATCGATGAGGTCTCAATCATGACGACTGCCTATAAATTAAGAGCACCGGGACAAAAGGGAATCCATTATTCCGCGTGGGGTTCCTTCCTCGGACAGCTCCTTTTAAGGAGCATGGACAGAGCGGAAGAACTGTACTCCAGCATGCAGCTTCGCGGTTTCTGCGGTGAATTTCAATATGCGGATGTATCACTCGCAAAACCGAAGGATTATATATTTGTCTTAGTTGCTGTGGCTGTTTTTATACTGTGCAGGCTGATTAATATTGCGGCCTTGTTCGGCGGTATTGCATTGGGAGGCTCTTTATGATTCGCTTTGAACACGTTTCATGTGAATATGAAAAAGGACAGATTGTTCTGGACGATTTGTCATTTGAAATCCGGGACGGGGAATCCGTTGGACTGATTGGAGCGAACGGCGCAGGTAAATCCACGCTGATGAAAGTACTGCTCGGACTGCTGCCGTATCAAGGCCTGATTACCGTTGACGATTTGGTGGTCAATAAGCAGAATCTCAAAGAGATTCGCAGAGGGCTTGGATTCGTTCTACAGAATTCAGATAATCAGATGTTTATGCCGACCGTGTATGAAGACGTGATGTTTGCGCCTTTGAACTATGGAATGAGCAGAGCTGAAGCTGAGAGGCGTACCAATAAAGTGCTATTGCAGCTCGGTTTGTCGGATTTGAAGCACAAGTACAATCATAAAATTTCCGGCGGAGAGAAAAGAATGGCCGCGATTGCCACCGTGCTGGCAATGGATCCTGAGGTCCTTCTTATGGATGAACCGACGTCTGCTTTGGATCCATATAACCGCCGTGTCGTAATTAATACGATCAATTCATTGCCTAACACAAAGATCATAACTTCGCACGATCTGGATATGATTCTCGATACTTGCCAGAAAGTCATTCTCCTCTCAAATGGTAAAATTGCCGTAGAGGGAAATACAATGGAAATCCTGACAGACAAAGATCTTCTGGAAGAGAATCGCATGGAATTGCCCCTGAGCCTTTCTCGAAAAGAATAGTAAACTGATATCTTGTCCAACTGCTGCGATTATAGATTATGCAGAAAAAGCGCTGTGCTTCCACTGTTATTCACAGATGGATTCACAGCGTTTTTTCATTTTCAAGCAAATGTCGGAAAAACAGATTTTGTTGTTTGCTAGACAAGATGCGAAGAAAATATCAGAAGGTTTCCAAAGGAGGGCGGTGTGTAAAAATCGGCGGTAGAGCCACCGCTGCACGGAGTTTTAGCCCAGCCCTAACGGCATAACAGCCCAGCCTTGCCGCAATAGAGCCCAGCCTGTAATAATAGATTTGGCGCATCAACGATGCGACTATTATTTCAGGAGG
>JAZLGK010000060.1:0-5061 GCA_045616265.1 Candidatus Limivicinus sp.
GTCTCACTGAAAAAGATTGTGTGATTTAGGATTTTTGAGATAAGGTTTTCTTGAAATATCTAAAGCTTTCAAGAAGAAGTAATCGTCGTCATGGTAACCATAAGCCTGACGGCGCAGGGTTTTGATCTTATTATTGATGCCTTCAATTCTACCGGACGAAACCGGAATGGCGGCGTGTGCGATAATGCCTTCAAAATGCGAATCCAACAGCTTGGCAAACCATAAGAAGTGACTGTTTTCTGTTGCCGTACATGTGTCGATGATGCTGACGATGTCTTCTACCATTTTTTTCCTGTCCGTTTCAGAATACGCCTGTATCAGCATTTCTTTTACAAGGTCTGCCGTAAACAGCAGCTTGTTGGAGCTTATGAGAGATTCATACCGCTCTAAATACCCTCCCTTCGGGACAACGGAGTTATGAACAAAGACTGTCTTTTTCGGAGTGGTTTTTGCTTCAACTGCTTTATTGTCCAGCTCAACCAGCTTTTTACGGCTCGCCGTGAGGATATAGCGAGTACGCTTTAATGCACGGTATCCCTCTTTGTCTCCTTCGTCCTTCAGCCGCTTCTGTTCATCCTTCCTGACCGCGCTTACTACGTTGTCATTAAAGTTCTTGATGATATGGAAATGGTCAAAAACGGGCTGGATATGAGGGCATTTTTCTTCAAACGCCTCCTGAAAGTCTGAATTCATGTCGCACGCCACAGCCTCTACACCGTCCATCCACTCAGAACCTACATGCTCTATGAAGTCATAAACGACCTGCTTTTTCTTACCTTCCTGTATCCAGAGAATATGTCCGGTTTCAAGGTCGATGATGTGGGTTGCGTATTTATAGCCGTTATGAAGCTTGAATTCATCTATGGCAAGATACTTTGACTGTTTCTCGGGCTTCCTGAGCGAGCGTGCTCCATCCGTTTCGACTGTGTATATACGTTCAAGTCTCTCCTTGTCGATCGACTTCACGGTATGCTCACCCAATCCGGTTAGTTCAGCAACCTGCCTGTTGTTATACCCTCTGCGCAGAAGCTCTTCGGTGTAGGTAAAAAGCTCTTTTGTAATCTGGTGATGCTCTGCTTTGAAAGGTATCTCCTGCATCCTTGTTCTGCCACATTCCGGGCAAAGATATCTGTTCTTATCTACCATTACAAAGCTAATCCTGCTGCCGATGCAAAGATGTCTCAGCCGAACATGGTATTTGTTGTGAATGTGCATTCTACACCCGCAATTCTCACAAAGATATATTTTTGAATCCGGGTATAATTCTCCGTGAAAGCAGTATGCTTCTACACCGTTACGTGTTTTCTCAACACTTGTCCCTGTATTGATATAATCCGTCAGCCCTGACGGTATTACCAAAAACTTTTCAAAATCTGCACTTGCATTTTGGGTGTAATCTGTTGTATAGTACATTCGTGGAGTCTTCCATAACTGTGTTATTCATCCGCCAAGATGTAACTCAATTATGCGACAGATTCCACTTTATTTTCAACTGCTTCTTTTCTACAGCACAAACTTTTTCAGTGAACCAAAATTTTTTAAAATTCCAGAACTCTTTCCATACGCACAAGTGTGAGGCGGTTACGGATGGCGGCGGAGATATGCAGCATCTCGTCCGAAAGGGTGGGATCGATGCCGATATGCTCGGGCAGATACTTCGCGCCGCAGCCGCTGTAAAGCTTCTCCATCTCTTCGACCGAGGGGATGGCGGCGATGATCCCCCTGATCTCGTCCCAGTGGTCAACGATCAGCTGCGGATCAAAGGTGCCTAAAACATCGTTGGCGTTTTCCTTCATGATACCGTCAAAAAGCCGGTCGCCGAATTTTTCCCGAACCCACTCGGCAGTGAGCGGCTCAAACTTTTTGGCCTTGGGGGTAAGAGCGGCAAGGCGATGGTATTCCTTTACGCAGGCAAAGGTACCGACGCCGACGCACTCCCCGTGGATGCCCTCGGCGTTTTCAAAGCGCGGCGGGTGCATCTCCACCAGATGCGCCATGAGATGCTCGGCTCCGGAGGCGGCGCGGGAGTGACTCAATATCTGCATGGTCAGCCCGCTCTCCATCTGCGCCATGGTCATCGCCTCATGGTCTGCCTCACCGGTCGCGGCGTATTTGTCCGCCGCCTCGCGCATGAGCTTCAGCGCGTGTTCTGCAAGCTCCGCCACCATCGGGCAGTAGTACTCGCCTGTCACGAGCGTGGAAATTTTCCAGTCCGCCAGAGAGATGTACTTGGAGAGAATATCGTTGATGCCGCTCGCTATAAGGCGTTTGGGAGCGCCCTTGATGATGTCGAGATCAGCCACGACCAGAGCCGGGGCGCACATGGGCGTGGATTTTTTCTGCCCGTTGAGGATGGCGGAGCAGATGTTGGCGGTAAAGCCGTCGGAGGAGGCCAGCGTGGGGATGGCGACAAAGGGAATGCCCAGCTTATAGGCGGGGTAGCGGCCGAAGTCCATGATGGTGCCCGCGCCGAAGGCCACGATGACCTCGGGATTGTCGAGCTTTGTCATCATGTCCTCGATGAGGGTATCCTCGGCACGGAGCCCCTGCGCTTCCAGAACGATCTCCTGATCTGCCTTGACGTGCTTGCCCTCGGTGAGCTTGTAGATGACGGTATCATACACGACGGTACGGCGGCCGGTCAGTCCCAGCTCCTGCATATACTCCTCAAAGTGATCGAGCGCGCCGTAATCGACGACGACCTTTCTTGTCTCCAGAGTATGCACTCTGCCGCACACGCATTTTCCCGTGTACTTTTCGCAATCCATAATCATAGTAAATTCCTTCTTTCAGTTTTCGTTTTTTATTTTTCTATCAGTCCGAGTAATGTCTGCTCGAAGCCGTACCGCTGAGAAAGCGCCTTTGCTCTCTCGATCCGCTCCTGTCCCCTTCTTCCGGTGCGGACGGCGCGGAGCATGATATTCTTCGGGGAATGTTCAAAGTCGATAAACTCGATCACGTCCACCTTATAGCCCATGTCCTCCAGTACATCTGCCCGTATAGAGTCTGTCAGCAGAGCGCACATACGCTCTTTGATGATGCCGTGCCCGAGAAAAATATCCAGCTCCCCGCCTTTTTTCATGCTCTTATTGACTTCATGCTGACAGCAGGGAACGGAAAAAATATAATCCGCCTTTTTGCTCAGAGCGTAGTAAAGCGCGTAATCGGTCGCGGTGTCGCAGGCGTGGAGCGTCACGATCATGTCGATTTTTTTATCGTACAGCGCATCCCGCGTCACATCCGCTCTTATAAAACGCAGTCCGGAATAGCCGTATTTTCCGGCGACGGCATTGCATTTTTCCACCACGTCCTCCTTGAGGTCGTAGCCGATGATCTCCGCATCCATGCCGCGCTTGACCGTAAGATAATAATAGAGGATAAAGGTGAGATAGGATTTACCGCAGCCAAAGTCGAGGATCGTCAGTTTCCTCCGTCCGTCTTTGGAAAGCTCCTGATCCACCAGTTCGATAAAGCGGTTGATCTGCTTATATTTATCGTATTTTGCCTTTACTATGTGGAAATCCGCGCTGAAAACGCCCAGATCCACCAGCGCCGGGATATTCTCTCCCTCGGCGAGGATGTAGCTTTTCTCCCGGTTGTGGCTTTCGGAGAGCCCCGGTTTCGGAACGGAGGCGCTCATGCTGCGCTTATAGCTGCCGTTGAGACGGAGAGAGTACTGCGCGGTCGAGTCGGAAGTCACGATCAGCGCCTGCCGGTAACGTCCGTCCAGCTCCGAGCGGAAAAACTTCAGCAGAGCATCGGCGTTCAGGTTTTCATGAAAGACCTTTGTACCTCTGAATCTCTCGAGCTGATATGCCCGCCCGTTTTTGGAGGAGATCGGTCGGACGGTGATTTTCGCGTCGGACAATTCATCAACCGGCTGACTCAGCACCGCCTTGACAAGCTCCGGGAGAGCGGCTTCAAAGTCCGCGGACAGTCTTGAAACATTGCTCTCCATATCAGCCTCCGAACAGCTTTTTCAGATTGAGCGCCGCAGTCTTCAGCTCGTTTTTGCTGTAAGAGTTGTTTTCATCGGAAAGCACCGCCGCCACAGCCTCCTTGGATGAAAGGCCACCGCTGACCATCGCATCCACCAGCATGGCCTCCGCCGAGACCGTGTGCTCGACCTTGTTGAAAATATACTCCTCATCGATCTCCACGATCGCGACATATTCGCCCTTATCATAGTTTCCCTTGGCAAGAAGCGCGTCCTTTACCTCGGCAGGAGTGCCGCGGAAGGTCATCTCATGCAGCTTCGTCATATCGTTGCACAGGCACAGCCGGCATTTGGCGTCAATTTCAATAAAAAAGTCCACCAGATCCATGATGCGCTTCGGAGATTCGTAGAGGACAAAGGTCCTTGTGTCGCCCCGGCGCATTTTTTCGATCATTCGCCGACGCTCGACATTCTCCCGCGGGAAAAAGCCGTAAAACATAAAGCTTGTGAGGTCGAAGCCGCAGACCGACAGCGCCGTGACCGCCGCGCAGCAGCCCGGAACACCCACCACGCGGATTCCTGCCTCGATAGCCGCCTTGATGAGCTCATTGCCCGGGTCGGAGATGCAGGGTGTCCCGGCGTCGGTAATGACCGCGACGGACTTGCCCGAGAGCAGCTCGTTTATGTAATACTTCGCCTTGCCGTATTCATTGAATTTATGATTGGCCGAAAGTCTGTTTCTTATTTCCAGCTTATTGAGCAGAACCATGGAACGGCGCGTATCCTCGGCAGCAATTATGTCAACCTCTGAAAGGATCTTCTTCCCTCGCGGAGACATATCCTGTGAGTTTCCGATGGGGGTCGCAACAATATAAAGAGTGCCGACGGCGGCTTCGTCCATTTTATTTTCCGCTCCTGTTCAAGTATTCTGACATATTATTTTATAATACGTTCAGAGAATATGCAACAGAAAAATTTTCCGAATCCCCGTGTGTTAGGATAGTTGTCACTGAAGCTTGAAAGTTTTTGTGGTAGTATATAACTATCACAGGAAGGAGCTTCAGATGAATTACAGTAGCGAATACAGGGACTCAATCCTCCGCAGGATTCTGCCTCCCAACAAT
>JAZLGK010000061.1:0-4639 GCA_045616265.1 Candidatus Limivicinus sp.
ATACTGTCCTCAAGCTTTGTGGAGCGAAACACGCGATCAGACTTTTCTGCGTGTTTTTCCTGTAATGCGCATCTACTTGTCAGCGTGCTGTTTAGCACATCATCTATGGTTCGATACGATTTCATTTCGCTGTATCACTCCCTTCGAAGCTGTGCATCCACGCCGTCAGGATCTCATTGGCGCGTTTGCGGTCATAGCGCAGCTCCGGGAACTCCTCCTGCAAGTACGGTACAGCGCCGAACATATTGGTCGCGCTGGATTCACGCAGCTCTTCCAGAAAATCAAAGTATTTCCGCAAGGGATTTTCCTCCGTTTTTCTGGCAAAGGCATTTAAGTAAATGTTGTAGTCGCCTCTACGCGTGATGAGTCTAATCCAAAAGTCGCAGTGCGTTCCAACGAGATAGAAATTGAACTCATCGCCGTATTCCTTGGAAGCGCAGGCTTCCGGATGCTGTCGGCAGAGCTCCCACAGTGCGTCAAGGTCTTTGAGCGCGTTTTTCGCCGTCAATGCCTCATAGGTGCGGTCGATCTCCTTTGAGATCTCATCCGTCAGGAGGTCATTATGACAAGGCCACACGGTGTTCCACCAGCGGTGACCGTCGTAGTCCGCCCGCAGATGACCGACCTTGCGGCGCGGGACGGGGATCGTTGAACCTTCGGGCAGCTCGGTATCCTCAAACGCTTCGGGAAACGGGCATTGAACCGTCAATGCCGATAAAATGCTTTCTTTTTTCATGGCGTGTTTCTCCTTAAAAATAGTGAAAGACAGAGCAATCCTGTGATTACTCTGCCTTGATTCTTGGATATGATCGAATTATTCTTCTCCAAAAAAGCCGTTATCGCTTTTTGAAGACCATTTTTGCACCTATTGAGGTTGAGGTGCTCTCTCACTCATAGCTTACTCTCACGCTCTGGATTGGTGCGAGAAAATCTTGAGCGTCAAAGCGCAGATTTTCAAGTATGGGAACGAGATCGATATACTCTTCCTCTTCTTCGACCACATTGTCGTATTTCGCAGAACACACAAGATATCCTGCATCCCAATGTTTTACATTCGTATAGCGCTCCAAGTGCCGCGAGGTTCGAAAACGTATGCAGTGGCCATTAAAGCTGAATATTGTATAGGCACCGCTACTGCTCAAAGTTGCTTCTGTCGGCATACAAATCTGCCTACCTTTCAAGCTTCTTTGTTTGGCATTATTGCAACGATCAAAACAGGTCGCTATGCGATCCTGTTCTGATCAGTTTCAAGATAAGCCTGTCCTTCACGATCTGATAGACCAGAAGCCAGTCCGGGGTGATATGGCATTCTCTCATGTTCTTATAATTTCTGGAATTGACCAGATCATGATCTCGATATGCTGCCGGCAAGGGCTGTTCACTGCACAAAAGTAACAATACCTCTTCCAGCTTCTTAGGATCACAGCCTCGCTTTATTGCCAGCTTATAATCCTTTTTGAATTGCCCTGTGAATTCCGGCTTAAGCATCGAGCGCCTCCATCAGTGCGGAAACGCTGTCAAAGGGACCATACATATCCTCGTCGTTCACAGCGGTTTCCATCGCCGCATAGGTCTTTTCATTCGGTTCATCCGTCTTCACTTCAAAGGGCAGGCCGTGGCAGCGAAGCGCCTGACGGTAAAAGATTCCCGTTGCGGTACTCAAGTCCATTCCGAGAGAATTGAACAGTGCGGCAGCCTGCATTTTCAGCTCCGGCTCCATACGGATCGTCAGATTTTCTTTCCTTGCTCTTGCCATTATATCACACACTCCTTTTAGTCTTTTCTATATTATATGCGTTTTTCATGTGAAATGCAAGTGCGATGCAACAAAATCTACGATCATTTCACCGAGGGAAGGCCGAAGCCTTCCCTCTATTGTTGTGTTACTGCTGCATTGCGTCGAAGTCAGGGACAAAGCCCTCGGGCAAGGTGAAATCGCCCTCGGACGCGCCTGCGTCCTTCGGCTTGGAATCGCCGAAGTAAACATTATCCGCGATGATCTCCCACGCGACGCGGTTCTGACCGCTCTTATCCGTCCACTTGCGGGACTGGAGACGACCCTCCACGACCGCCATACGGCCCTTGGCGAAATACTTCGATACGAATTCCGCTGTGGAGCGCCACGCAACGACGTCGATGAAGTCGGCTTCGCGCTCGGCATTTTCCGCCTTGTAGTCACGATCGCAGGCAACAGTGAAGCTGCAAACGGCAACGCCGCTTTCCGTGTGTCGCAGTTCGGGATCGCGAGTGAGTCTTCCCATAACAGCAATCTTATTCAGCATAATAGTTTTCCTCCATAAAATTAAAATGATTTGTTTTCAGACGGCATAGCTGCCGTACTGTGTCAGCACAGATTTGTCATATTCGCACACAGGCACCGTGACGCGGCCGCAGGGAACGTAGGCAAGCACCTTCGTGACAAGCCCCAGAGCTTTCAGCTTCTCCAAAAGTCCCTTGTTCTCGCTGTAGTTCTTCACAGCGATGCAGTCCTTCGGGAGCGGATCGTCCAGATGGACGGTAACATCCATCAGCGGCTCATCTCCTTCGCTTCCGTGCTGTGCGATGCCGATGTACAGGCTATGGTCTTTGCCGTACCACGAGGTATAGAAATAGCAGCGGTCGAAGCTTGCATAGCCCATATTGAGTTGAAATTCTTTTGCCATATTTATGACCATTCCTTTCTGCTCTGCTTTCAGGCACAAAACGACCATCGAAAAGGAATGGTCATAAGTGCCATGTTTTTCGGTTGCCGCTTTAGCGGCGAGAAAAACGGCATTCTTGAAGAGAAGTTGAAACTCGTTTCAACTTCTCCTCCTACTGGAGCGCCGCAAGCTGCGGGAGCGGGGTATGCGTAAAGCTCACCGCTTCATGTGCGCTCCTGTTGATGTTCTCCAGATCGTTCAGAAGTCCTTCGGTCAGACCGCGCTCACTGTCAGACTGCGCGTTCGCGTGCAGCTCCTGCTGCATCTGATAGAGACGTACCATCTCGCCGCGGAGCTTGAGCAGCGCCTTACTGCCCGCGTTCGGCTTATTGCCGTCGGCGCGCGGCGTTTCGAACTCCTCGAACGGCTCCTGCGCCATAGCGAGGATGTTGTTCACCTTATCCTGCAGTGGGTTGACGCAAAGGGGATTGAGTACGGATTCCACGACGGCGCGGTCGCCGGGCTTCTGCCAGAGATAGCATTTGAGGATCAGCAGATCCTTCGGCAGCACGCGGTCGTGACCTTCCAGCCACGCCTTTGCCTGCGCCAGCGGGTAATAGTTCAGATACTTTCGGTCCGAAACAAAGATGTCGCTGCGGCGAAGCTCACAAAGGATATCGTCCGCCAGCTCATTGATGGCGTCTGGTACGGGAATGTCCGCGACCTCCTTCTGCATCGCTTTCAGCTCTGAGAGTGTGATCGTTGCGGTCTTTGTCCCCATTGTTCCAGCCTGCTTGCTCTTGAGCACGGCAAGACGTTTATCCCGGTCACCGATGTCCTCGGTGACGACCTTGATCTGCAAGCGGTCATACAGCGCCTCCAGAATCTTTTCCTGCGGGTCGGAGAAATTAGGTATCTCATTGGACGCCGCGAAGAAAGAAATCGTCGGGATGGGGTAGGTACGTCCCTCGTTCGTGTATTTGCGTTCGTTGAGCGCGGTGAGCAGCGAGTTGAGCACGCCATCGTTACACTTAAAAATCTCATCGAGGAAGCAGATATCCGCCTCCGGCAGCTTGCCCGCGGTGTTCACGATCGGCTCAGAATGGTGCAGCTCGGCAATCGCCTTGCGATACGCTTCGAGCTTATCGGTCGTCTCGCAGAGACAGTCTTTTGCATCCTGATCGTCTGGTCTCTGTGAAAAATCGCTGACTGCGCAATTAAGCTCCGTCTGAAGCGACTCATAGGTATAATCGCTCTTGAGATAGGCTTCCGGCGCGCTGCCGGGGATCAGGCTTGACAGGTCGATGCGCCCGAAGATCTGGTCTTCATCCGTCTGCTTGGAGAGCAGACGTTCAAACTGCCTCGCGTCCTTGATGCGCTCACGAAAAGCGTTGATGGAATAGCTCTTCGCCTGTCCGGGCTTGCCTAAGATAAACAAATTGTTTCGCGTCAGCAGCGCGACGGCGATCAGCTCGATCAGCTCCTCACGCTCCACAACTTCGCCGTTCACCTCGCGGATGACGGCAAGCATCTTATCTCTGAGTGTCATGTCGTACTTTCCTCCATCAGTTCAGATTCGAAGATCTCATAGTGGACAAACCATCCGATGGCATAGTCGTTTTGGTGGGCTTCCCAGAACATATCGTCCTGTTCTTCGCGGTAGTCCGCTTCATCGAATGGGATATGCATTTCATTCTTTTCCTGCTGGACAATCTTTTCCATATGTGCCTGTGCGGACTCCAAGGAAAAGAAACTGCCCTCTGCCGAAGCGGGGGGAAAGCTCCCGTGGTCGGCATCCGCACTTGTACGGATAATTGTGTATATCTTTTTGTTTCCCCTCATGAAAGGTTTTTGTCCTCCGTTTCTGTTTTTTTCATTTCCAACGCCATGGCAACCATTATCGGAAATAAGAGACGCAATTCTCTGTTGTTCGGATTTGCTCTGTTCTGCCTTACCAGCATAAGGTGCGTGTAACAGGACAGGCACAGATCAAACTC
>JAZLGK010000062.1:0-7345 GCA_045616265.1 Candidatus Limivicinus sp.
GCATCTGCCGGAAAAATTGTGCTCTGACTTCGTCACTTTTTCTTGCAATACACAAAGTATTCCTGCAAAAAAGTGCCATCGTCATAACCCAATTTTTCTCGGTATCTGCTCTTGCTGAATTGATCATCGCTTACTTAAGCTCTGATAGAAAGATTCAATATTGTTATTAGAGGTTGGTATTAGAATGAACGGTATTCTTCTTGCGGACAAGCCGCAGGACTGGACGAGCAATGATGTGGTAATGAAGCTCAAGGGTATACTGCACCAGCGCCGTATCGGCCACTCCGGCACACTTGATCCGATGGCGACAGGTCTGCTGGTCGTTTTCCTCGGCAGGGCAACGAGAGCCGTGACTTTTTCCGAGGCACAGACAAAGCGCTATATCGCCTCCCTGCGTTTAGGTGTCACCACCGATACACAGGACATCACCGGGCATGAAATTTCACATAATATAGTTGACATAACAAACAAACAACTGGAAGAGGTGCTTTCGGACTTTACCGGCGACATCGTTCAGATTCCGCCCATGTATTCCGCTCTCAAGGTCAACGGACAGCGGCTTTATAAGATCGCCCGCAGCGGCGGCGAGGTCGAGCGCAAGGGGCGGAATATCCGTATCGACAGCCTTTCCGTCATCGGACGCGACGGGGAGGACTATGTGCTGGATATCACCTGTTCCAAAGGGACATATATCCGGACGCTCTGCCATGACATCGGCGCCTCTCTCGGCTGCGGGGGCTGTATGAGTGCGCTTCGGAGAATCAGCGTCGGAGACTTTTCCGTTGAGAATGCTTATACATTGGAGGAGATACAGGAAAAAGCCGCCGCCGGGAAAGCGGAGAGCCTTTTTCTTTCGACAGACAGCCTCTTTGCCGGCTATCCCGAACTGATCGCCGATGAAATGCAGGAAAAAAAGATACGCTGCGGCAATGATGCACCGTGCACCTTTGCTGACGGACAGTACAGAGTCTTTTCACAAAGTGGGGAATTTCTGATGCTGGGACGCATCGAGAACGGCAGACTTTTTACGGTAAAGAGTTTTTTTGAGGTTTGAAAATGGCAGAGGACAGAAGAATTATCTCGCTCGGTTTTTTTGACGGAGTCCATCGGGGACACGGAGCCCTGCTGAACAGAACAAAGGAACGCGCTATGGAGATCGGAGCTGTGCCCTCGGTTCTGAGCTTTGACGTCCACCCGGATACACTGGTGTTCAACAGCGATGTGAAGCTCATCAACAGCGCCGATGACCGACGGGATTTAATAAAACGCATCTACGGCATTGAGGATGTGGTGTTCGTTCACTTTGACCGCTGCATGATGCAGATGCCGTGGAAGGAATTTATTGACAGCATCATTTCCGAACTTAACGTGTGCGGCATCGTTGTCGGACATGATTTCCGCTGCGGCTATAAAGGCGAGGGCAAGGCGGAGCTTATACGCGATTATTGTCAGACGCTCAATGTGAGCTGCGATATTATCCCGGCACTGTGCGTGGAGGGACGCGTCATCAGCTCCACATGGATCAGAGAGCTTATTCAGAACGGAGATATGGAGACGGCGGAGAAGCTTTTAGGACATCCGCATACGCTGTCCGATACCGTCCGTACAGGTTTTCAGTTGGGGCGTAAGCTCGGTACTCCCACGGTCAATATGTTTTTCCCGGACGGGGTACTGCTGCCGAAATTCGGCGTCTACGCTTCAAAAGTATATACTGACGGCGGGGAATGCCATAACGCCGTTACGAATATCGGTATACGTCCGACCGTCCATAACAGTGACAAGGTGAGTGTTGAGAGTTTTCTGCTGGATTTCTCCGGCGATCTCTACGGAAAAAAAGCGCGAGTCGAGTTTCTGCAATTCCTGCGCCCGGAAATAAAGTTTGAAAGCACGGAAGAACTTGCCCGGCAAATAAAGATGGATGCAGAGAATACAAAAGAATTTTTCAATCAGAAAACCGAAGTATTTTAAAACTGATATGTACCCCCAATACTGCCTGTCCGGTATTGGGGGTACATATCAAAGATACTTCGGTTTTCCGGTTTATTTATTTTGCCGGTCTGTTTTTGCGGACGCTGTGGCTTCTTCCGCGCCGACGCGCCTGCTGTGCTTTGGCTTTGTAAAAATCGATCGTCTCGGCAGTGGCCTCATACACGAGCTTATTCAATGACCAGGAGTTGTCCAACTGCTTGCGGAACTTGGCACGAACCAGGAAGGGACCGTGTTCTTCACAGGTGTAGATGTTCATATAGCGCTGATCGCCCTGATTGATCCACTTGAGGCAGTCTGTCTCTCCGCCGCAGACGGGACAGGGAAGGAGAGTGAGCCTTTCATCATTGAAAGCGGCTGCCTTGCTTTCGTAGCCTTCGAAGCTCTCGTGAAAAAGAGCGTCCTCCACGGGATTTTCCACCGGGGGCTTGTAGTTCGGCATACGGGCTGCGAGGATCTTATCCGCTTCGGGATAGAGGCGAAGACCTTCGGCCATATCCAGCCTTGTGCAGATAAGGGCGGTATTGTAAGCGTCGCCCAAAGCGTCGTGAGCGGTCCGTGTCTGCTCGATGGCAAAATGCTCCATAGCACTGGCGAGAGATTTCTGATTCTTATCCCCGCCGGTCTGCATGTTGTATATCGGCTGGAGATTGATCCAGCCGGCGATCCAGTCCCAGTCAAGGTCGTGGATGATGATGTTCTGCTCCATGATCCCCTGATCGTCACAGCCCCAGGTAAGGAAGGTCACATCCTCGCCGCAGAAGGCGCGGAACTGCTCCATGGCATCCGGGAAAGAGAGACCGTGCGAGAGACGTTCTCTGTCAAAGCCGGTGATCTTTTTGACCTTATAGTGCATCCGGCGGAAATACACGGGCTTAACGTCTATTGTAAATTCCTCCGCCGGCTGCATATTTTCGTCCAGTCTGACGGCGCCGATCTCTATGATCTCACCGCGAAGATGAATGGGAAGCTTATTGAAAACGGAGGATTGGGAACTCATGGCCTGATTCCATTCCAGATCCACCACAACATAATTCATAACGTATTTCCTTTTTTTCAGAATGTTTATTTATTATAGCATAAGCTCTCGCGGTATGCACCCCTTTTTTGAAAAAATCCGCAAATATATTTTGCGAAACGAGCATATATATGATACAATACCAAAAATAAACGGAATCAAACGGGAGTAAGCGAATGAAATATTTTTCTGTTTCGGATATAGCCCGGATCACCGGCGGGGAGCTTTTCGGCGGCGGTGAACAGAGCGTAGGGGAGATCGTCATTGACAGCCGCCTTCTTAAGCCGGGAGATTTATTTGCCGCTTTTAAGGGCGATAAGGCTGACGGACATGATTATATAGAGACCGCCTTTGAAAAGGGCGCGTCCTGCTGTCTGGCGGAGCATAGGGTCGAAGGCGTTCAAGGCAGTCTTATCGTAGTGGCGGATGTGCAGAAAGCCATCGAAAAAATCGGAAAAGCATGCCGGAATTCTTTCGAGTTTCCCGTGATCGGCGTTACGGGAAGCGTGGGGAAGACCACCGCCAAGGAAATGATCTGCGCGGTGCTTTCCCAAAGATGGAATACTCTCAAAACCGAGGGCAACCACAACAATCAGATCGGCGTTCCGATGACGCTTTCCCGCCTCGAGCGGGAGCATGAGGCGGCGGTCGTGGAGCTGGGGATCTCCGGCTTCGGGGAGATGAGCCTGCTCGCTTCGATGGCACGCCCTACCGTGGGTGTGTTTACCTATATCGGCCATGCACACCTTGAATTTCTGCACGATCTGGACGGCGTTTTCCGGGCAAAGACCGAGATGCTCGGTTTCATGGACGAGGACGCGCCGCTCATTATCAACGGGGACGATGCGAAGCTTATAAAGCTCAAAGACCGGGAAAATGTCCTCTCCTTCGGACTGGGCGAAAACTGTGATGTGCGGGCGGAAAACATTGCCGTTCTGCCCGACGGGAACACCTCCTGCACCATAAAATATCTTGATAAGCAAATTGACGCACTGATCCCCGCTTACGGTCAGCATATGGTATACGCCGCGGCGGAGGGAGCCGCTGTGGGCTTTGCCATGGGACTTTCGGAGGAAGAGATCAGAAACGGTATTGCCGCCTATAAGACTGTCGGTCGGCGCGGAGCGGTCACGGACACGGGCTATATAACCCTGGTCGATGACTGCTATAACGCCAACCCCGATTCTCTTTCCTGCGCCGTTGATTCTCTGATGAAAATGAGCGGACGGCATGTCTGTGTCCTCTCCGATATGCGGGAGCTGGGGGAGGATTCACCAAAGATGCACACAGATGTCGGAAAGCACATAGCGGAAAAAGGTGTTGAGCTTGTGCTCGCCTGCGGTCCGATGAGCCGGTATCTCTGCGAGGCGGCGGGGGAGTGCGCGGTATATTTTGAGAGTAAGGAAGAGCTTATTAAAATGCTTCCGGAATATATACAAAAGGGTGACCGCGTTCTGGTCAAGGCGTCGCTCGGGATGCACATGGAGCCGGCTGCGGAGGCACTGAAAAAACTGGAGGTGTCGGAATGAGAAAACCCATCCTTCTTTTTGATCTGGACAACACGGTTTTGAATTTTGACTCCGGCGAAAGGGCAGCGCTTCTGGAAGCTTTTGAAAGCTTCGGGATCGAGCCGACGGAAGAGCTGCTGGGGGATTACCATCACATCAACATAAAATACTGGGAAAAGCTCGAACGGGGGGAACTGAGCCGTATCGAGGTGCTCGAAGGACGCTTTGACGAGCTTTTCCGACTGTACGGTATTGACTGTACGGGCGAGAGAATACAGGGCGTATACGAGAAAAATCTCTGCCTGCATTATGATTTTATACCCGACGCCGAAGAGCTTCTGGAAAAGCTGTATGAAAAAAACGACCTCTACATCGTCTCCAACGGCTGTGCGGAGGTACAGGCATCCAGAATTGCCGGAGCCGGATTAAGAAAGTATTTCAAAGACTTTTTCATATCGGAAAACATAGGCTTTGATAAGCCGGATGTGAGATTTTTTGATGCGTGTTTTTCCGCCGTTCCCGACTTTGAAAAAGAACGTGCGATCATGATCGGCGACAGTCTCACTTCCGATATAAAAGGCGGCAAGAACGCCGGTATAAAAACCTGCTGGCTGAATCCGGACAGAAAGCCTGTCCCGCTTATAAACAAACCCGATTTTGTTATCACATCTCTGAGAGAGATTCCCGAAAAGCTCGGTGAGTTCATAGAAAGCTGATTTTCGGCGGGAGGATCGAATGAACGGCATTATTTCATCTCTAAGGCAGCTGAATATCTGCTCGATGATGCTGCGCGTACTGCTCGCCATGCTCATGGGCGGGATCGTCGGCATTGAGCGCGAAAAAAAAGGCCGAGCCGCCGGCTTCCGTACCTATATGCTGGCTGCGTTAGGCGCGGCCGTTACCGTTATGCTCGGTCAGTATCTCGATATGATGCTCCGTACGCACTGGGCGGAGATTTCCGGGACGGTCGGCGTCAAAACGGACGTTTCGCGTTTTCCGGCGCAGGTAATAAACGGTGTGGGCTTTCTGGGAGCGGGCACGATCCTTGTGACCGACCGGCAGGAAGTGAAAGGTCTTACCACGGCGGCCTGTCTATGGGCGTCGGCCTGCATGGGTATTGCGATCGGAGCCGGTTTTTATGAGTGCGTTCTGGTGTGCGGTATCCTGATCCTTGTCAGTATGCGCCTTTTCCCGGCACTGGAGGAAATGGTAATCGCAAAATCGAGAAATATGAATATAAGCCTCGAAATGGACTCCCTCGATGATCTCGGCAATGTTATTGCGAGGATCAAATCCGAAGGAATAAAGCTCTATGATGTGGAGATCGAAAAAGATGTTCAGAGTCATATCGCAAAGTTTTCGGTTCTTGTGTCGGTGGGACTGCCGAAAAAAAGACAGCATGAAGAAGTGCTTGCCATGCTGTCCGCTCTTGCCGGGATCGTTGCCATAGAAGAAACATAAGGGGGAACGGGAGATGCTTAAATGCTTTGATTTTGTGCGTGAAATGAACTTCCTTGCCATTACCGTGCGCCTTGTGCTCGCCGTGATCTGCGGCGGGGCGATAGGGATGGAGAGAGAATATAAGCGCCGTCCGGCCGGCTTCCGGACGCATATTCTCATATGCCTCGGAGCCGCCGTGACAACGCTTACCGCTCAGTATATGTTTCTCGTTTTAAAGCTCTATACCGATGTGGCCAGACTGGGAGCACAGGTGGTCGCGGGTATTGGCTTTATCGGCGCGGGAACGATCATTGTTACCAAAAGACAGCACGTAAAGGGACTGACCACCGCGGCCGGGCTCTGGACCTCGGCAATCATCGGTCTCGTGTGCGGCGCGGGCTTTGCGGAGTGCGCGATATTTGCCAGCGCGATGGTGCTCGTTGCGGAGCTGCTGCTTATCCGGATAGAGTACAGCATTGCCGGGAAAAAAAGCGACATCAGCCTCTATATCGAATATGCGACGGCTGAGTGTATGGAGAAGATCATCCGGCTGATGCGTGAAAAGAACATAAAGGTGGACGGATTGGAGATCACAAAAATAGCGGACGGAGAAAACGGCTGCCATTATTATGCGGTCATGACCTTGATGGTCAGTGCGAAAAAGCTCGGCTCCGAGATCATCGATAAGCTCAACGCGATAGAGAAGGTCATGAATGTGGAAGAGCTGTAATTAAAGCAGTATCTTCATCAACACCAGAAGGACGACTCCGGGGATGCCCAGAAAGCCGGAGATCAGGCAGTTGACGGCATTGATGCCGATGGAGAAGTCAAAAAAGCCGCAGATGAATTCGGCGGCGATCAGCAGGAGAAAACCGCTGATCATATTGAGAACCAGCTTGAAAATAAGCTTCATGGGCGCTGCGACAAGCTTTATGAAGGCGTAAATGCAAAGAACGATAAATGCGATCGTGAGGATTTTGGACATACTGTGATCCATCCTTGAAAGAAAAAATTGACAGGTTTATTGCAGAACTCTTTGCTCATACTATCATCGGACAGCTTTTCCGGGCATAGACAGACAGAGCCTTGCGCTATCCTATATAATGGATACAGCAAAAACGGGAAAATGTCAAGCGGACAGGGAGTTTTTCTGAAAAGGAGAATACCTTCTGCGGGAGCGGACTGCGTAAGCGGTCCGCTTTTTGGCGTTTTTAAATGTGTGGATAAAAAGCATGTGTGGATAAAAAGCATGACTTGAGTTTCGGTCAATAGCAGAAAATACAAAAAGCAGGCAACGATGGCAAGGTGAAAGCAAAGAAAAGCACTGAAAAAATGTAAAAATTTAAAAAAGAGTACACAAAAACAAGCACAAGGCACAAATGGCTTTGTACTA
>JAZLGK010000063.1:0-22212 GCA_045616265.1 Candidatus Limivicinus sp.
TAAGCTGAGGAGAGCTGTACGAACCCGTTTGTCACGGCACAGGGCATCCGCATACTACGTTTTGCTCAATCGCAATGCGACAAGCATTCCTCAATCGCAAAGCCTTGTCTGCAAAAGCCCTGAGCCGTGACAAATCTTCGACCTTAAACGCAGAGATTTTGTCTTTTATCAAGGCAGAGGACGCAGGTGGGCTGTCGCCCACCAAGGACGATAACGAAGATAAAGGGCAAAAGATCAAGTTTAAGGCGGGTTCGTACAGCTCCCCTCAGCTTATCTATATGTTCAGCCGCGGTGCGGTCTGAAAAAAAGAAAGCCGGCCCTGCCGGTCGGTTCAGACGCGGCATATCGGCAAGCTGTCCGGATTTCCACATTCTGCTGACTATTAAAAAACACGCAGAAAAACAGAACGACCCCTGACCATTGCATCTTTCACCTACAACGATCAGAGGTCATTCTACGTGCTTTTTAGTATCTAACATCCATGGTTACCTCTGCTTTCTTTTGTTTTCGAGTGCCGCCACCCCTCATTCCGAAGCGGCTGTGACTACTTCATCGGACGGTTCCTCCACAATCCAAAACGGTTTATTAACAACCCTTCTATTATGAAACAGATCCATCTGTTGGTATTATAATAGCACAGACGCTCGGAGATGTCTATGCATAGATCCGCCAAATAAATACACCTGTTTTTGTGAAAAAGACAGATTTTTCCCAATGCCTATTGCTTTTTTTGCGCCGCTGTATTATACTGTAAATGTTGTGAGCTGTTTTCCGGATGTCGGAAGACGGCTTCTTTCCGTATCGGGGAAGACGGCAAATTTTCTGCCGTGTGGGTTTGCTTTTTCGGAAGAATTCGACTATAATGCGAATGGAATATATAGTTTTCGGAGCATAGATATGTTGGACAGTGAAACTGAGTTTATTTATCTTATCGGTACTCCGCTTGGGCAATCCTATGCGGCGAGGATGCAGAACAGAGCCTACGAGGTCATGGGACTTAATATGTGTTATGCTTACTGCGAGACGGGCAGCGAGCATCTGGGGGAGATCGTCAGCGGACTTCGGCGGATGCCGAATATTGCCGGGTTTGCCGTAACAAAGCCCAATAAGGAAAAGGTTCTGCCGTATCTGGATGAGCTTGACCCGCTTTGCAGGAAAATGGGCGCCTGCAACACCGTTCTGCGAAAAGAGGACGGGACCCTTGTCGGCTATAATACCGACGGAGCGGGTTTTATTACCTCCCTTCGGGAAGAGGCGGAGCTTGACGTCCGAGGGAAACGCTTTTTCTGCATCGGCAGCGGCGGCGCCGGGAGAGCGATCTGCTTTGAGCTTGCAGAGAACGGGGCGGAAAAGATTTATATTGCCGCGAGACACCGGGAAAACGCGGAGAGACTTTCGGAGGAGCTCAATACAGGCTTTGCACCGATCGCCGAAAGTGTTCCGCACGGTGATTTTTCCCGTGTTAAGGATTGTGATGCTGTTATCAATGCAAGCGGCGTCGGCATGGTGAGAGAAGGCGAAAGTCCGATGCCAAAGGAATTCATGCTTCCCGGCCGGCTTTATTTTGACGCCGCCTATAATCCGTTCAAAACACGCTTTCTTATGGATGCCGAAGATAAGGGCTGTAGAATACTCAACGGTCTCGGAATGTCCCTTTATCAGGGAGCGGCACAGATAAAGATCTGGACGGGCAGGGATGCACCCCTTGATGCGATGCGCCGGGAGCTGATGGATATTCTTGCCGGAAAATGAGAGAGAAAGATAATCAATGAGAATTCTGAAGTGGTTGGATGACAGCCTTGAAGAGACGCTTCTTGCCGTCTTTCTCGCGGTCATCTGCGTTGTCGAGCTATCGCAGGTCATCATAAGGAAAATACCTTTTATTCCCGCATTTACCTGGGCGGAGGAGTTCTGCCGTTTTCTTTGGATATGGAGCGTTTTTATCTCCCTGCCTTATACCATCCGCAAGGGCAGAATGCTCAGAGTAACGGCCCTTATGGATCTTTTGCCCGGAACAGTACGGAAAATCATGGATATTTTTGCCGATATCGTTGTACTGATCTCCATGGCATTCTGCGCCTGTCATTCCGTGACCGTTGTAAACGGGATCGCAAGAAGCGGGGAGACTTCACCGGCGATGCTGTGGCCCATGTGGATCGTGTACAGCTTTATGCTCTTTGGCTTTGCTCTCGGCACGGTTCGAGGTGTTCAGCAGCTTATAATGCACATTTCGGATTTTTGTAAAAAGGCAGATGCCGGTAAAAATGCGGAAGGAGACAGAGCGTGATGGCGGCGTTGCTGGTATTTGCGGTTTTTATTATTGCAATTGTACTGTCCGTTCCTATCGGTGTGAGCATGATAGCGGGTTCCGCTGCGCCCATCCTTCTGATGGGCAAGGGCGGCTCGATCGTGCAGATGCTCAACAACACTTTTTCCGGCGCAAACTCCACGCCGATCCTTGCCGTACCGCTTTTTATTCTGTGCGGCGTTATCATGACCGAGGGCGGAATATCCAGAAAGCTTTTTAATTTTTTCGCGTATTTTGTCGGAGAGCTGACCGGCGGCATTCCCTGTGCGGTCATTCTCACCTGCCTTTTCTACGGCACGATCTCCGGCTCCGGACCGGCGACTACGGCAGCGGTCGGTTCGATGTGCATCCCCTTTATGACGGAAATGGGCTATGATAAGAAGTGGAGCGCGGGACTTATTGCGGTTGCCGGCGGTCTCGGCGTTGTCATACCGCCGTCTATTCCGTTTGTGCTCTATTCTCTTGCTACCGGTGTTTCTACCGGCGAGCTGTTTCTGGCGGGTATATTTCCCGGTATACTGATCGGACTTTTCCTGATGGGCTATGCCGTACTTACCTGCAGACGCAGGGGGGAAAACAGGGCTGTCATCCGCGAGAGAATAAAGGAAATCAGAAAAGACGGGCTGTGGCCGCTTTTTAAGGATAGCTTCTGGGCTCTGCTCTGTCCGGTCATTGTGCTCGGCGGTATCTATACGGGCTTCTTCACACCGACGGAGGCCGCCTGTGTTTCGGTTTTCTATGCGCTTATCATATCCCTTTTCGTTTATAAAACGGTTAGGGGAAAGGATATTCCGCGCTTTCTCAAAAGAGCTGTCAGCGCCTATGCCGGACTTGCTTTTGTCCTTGCCTTTGCAACGGCTTTCGGCAGAGTGCTTTCCCTTATAAAGGTGACCGGCGCCGTAAAAACCTTTTTCCTCTCCCGTTTCAGCTCTCCTGTAAGTGTGCTCACGGTTCTTGTGCTGCTGTTTCTGGCGCTGGGAATGGTTATGGATACCGGCCCTGCCATTGTGATCCTGGCTCCGATGCTTCTGCCGGTGGTCGAACAGCTCGGTGTGGATAAAGTCCACTTCGGGGTGATCCTCGTCTGCTGTCTGTCGATCGGGCTGGCAACGCCGCCGTTCGGACTGGATCTGTTCGTCGCGGGAAATATCTCGGAGGAACAGCCGATGATTCTCGCAAAGAAAGCTCTGCCGTTTATTATTTCGTTTTTGCTGGCTTTGCTGCTGATCACCTATATCCCGTGGTTCAGTACCGCATTAACCGCATTATTATAATAGGCGATTGTAAAAGTCGGGCAATTAACCACGGCGTTATGTCCCGATCACGGTAGGGAACGGTCTTGACCGTCCCGAAAACTCCGGGGCTGCGGCTTGTCTGCGGAACGCTCAAGAGCGTTCCCTACGGTGCGGTGGAGAAAAATCAATAATCAGACACTTAAAAATCCTTGATTTTTCAAGTTCTTTTGAGTTTTACAAGTGACTAAATAATTTATATAAAGGAGAACTCCAACATGAGCAAAGTCGTTGTCTTCGACCATCCCCTGATCCAGCACAAGCTGTCCGTTCTGCGTGACAAAAATACCAGCGTCAAGGTCTTTCGTGAGCTGATTTCCGAGATCGCAAAGCTTATGTGCTACGAGACCACCCGTGATCTTCCCCTTGAAGAGATCAAGGTCGAGACTCCCATTGCAGTTGCCACATGCTATCGCATTGCAGGTAAGAAGCTGGCCATCGTCCCCATTCTCCGTGCCGGTCTCGGTATGGTGGACGGCATGGTCGATATGATCCCCAACGCCAAGGTCGGCCACATCGGTCTTTTCCGTGATCCCGCTACCCACGAGCCGGTCAAGTATTACTACAAGATGCCCCCCGATATCGAAGAGCGCGACATCATCGTTGTCGATCCCATGCTCGCCACCGGCGGTTCCGCTTCCGCCGCGATCAGCTTCCTTAAGGAAGACGGCGTAAAGCATATCAAGCTCATGTGCGTCATTGGCTGCCCCGAGGGAATCGAGCGCATCCAGAAGGATCACCCCGATGTGGATATCTTCGTTGCCGCCTGCGACGAGAGACTCAACGAGAACGCCTACATCGTCCCCGGTCTCGGCGACGCCGGTGATAGAATCTTCGGCACCAAGTAAAGAGAAAATTTTTCCCTCTGCTCGAATCAATCGGAACAGAGGGAAAAATTTTTGATTACTCCGTGTTGCATATCTGAACCAGATAGGTTATAATATATATCAAGGAGGTGCGGATATGGCACAGGCAACTTTCAGCGTCCGTATGGACGATACGTTAAAGAATCAATTTGAAGCGCTTTGCGGCGATTTCGGCATGAGCATGACAACGGCGATCAATGTATTTGCAAAAGCCGTCGTCCGCGAGCGTAAAATACCGTTTGAAATCTCCGCACCTGAGTCGGAGACCACAAGGGAAAGGGCGATGCAGGCATTTCTTTCTCTGCGTGAACAGGCGGCAAAAAACTTTCCGAACGGGCTTAGCCTTGATGAGATCAACGCCGAGATCAGCGCCGCCCGCAGGGAGAGAAGGACGGGCATATGAACTGTTACGCCGTCATTGATACAAATGTCCTTGTTTCCGCCCTGCTGTCAAGCCACAGCGACAGCGCAACCGTGCTTTTAATCGGAAAAATGATTTCCGGTGAGATCACTCCGGTGTACAGCACCGACATTATGAGCGGATACCAAGAGGTTTTGAGCCGTCGGAGATTCAAATTCGACAAAAGCATGGTAGATTATCTTTTGTCCGCTGTCTGCCGTTTCGGGCTGATGATAGAGGCTTCACCGACAGGCGCGGTTTTGCCGGATATGAAAGACCTGCCGTTTTATGAGGTGGTCATGGAAAAACGCCAATCGGATGATGCCTATCTCGTTACGGGGAATATCAGGCATTTCCCGAAGGCGGCCTTTATCGTAACGCCGAATGAAATGCTCCGCATCATAGACGGTGAGAAGCAATAAGTCCCGGTCTCGGCGACGCCGGCGACAGAATTTTCGGCACCAAGTAAAGAGAAGATTTTTCCCTCTGTTCAAGATGAACAGAGGGATCATTTTTACCTCTCCTACTGCGGTGCGTCCACGAGCACCCAGGAATTATTCTCCGGCAGGTTGCTGATGACCACCGGCATGAGCCGGTTGGCGGCCTTGCCGTAAGTCACCTTTCCTTTTATGTCCTCAAGGTTGAAGGTATAGGCAAAGTTGTCCGTGTTGATATACACTCTGTCATAGAGCTTCATGAAAAGGGCGGCGTCCTGTCCGTACACATTTGTCTTGGCGAGCGCCTCCGCGTCGTTGATGTAGACGGAGAGAAGTCCGGTTCTATCCCGGAGGGCGTTGGCAACGCTGATGGCAAAGCCGCTGACTGCGGAATAGGCGCTCGGTGTTGTGGAGAGCTCTCTTGTATACAGCAGCTCCGCTCCCGCATCAAGCACGGGATGAGACACATCCGCCAGTACGACCTCGTCAAAGCCGAGAGTAAAAAGCTCTTCCGCAAGCTCCGCAATATAATTGCGGACCGTCTGGCTGTACGGATCGAGCCATGTGCCGTAGCCGTCAATATAGTTTGCACCGTTATCCGCACGGCGAAGGGCAACATTGTTGCTGCGGGCGGTAAACATGGCGTCCAGACAGCAGCTTAATTGCGCGACAAGATATATGTCATCGCTTTTAAGCTGGGCAATAAGCTCCGGCATCTGCGCCGTAAGTTCGTTCGGCGTTGTCAGGCCGTAGTTCATGGCGATCTCGGCTCTGGAATCCCATAGGAGAAGCCCACTTCTCGGCTTCATTTCCAGAACAAGGGCGTTGCCGCTTTTGAGGCGGTTCGCGTATTCCATGAGCTTGTCGTGGTTGATATTCTCCGAGGGAACAAAAATCGCCCTCATCTCCGGGACTCTCTTGCCGGCGGTCGCCTTGATATAGGAATAGTCCGGCTCATCGTATACGATGTCCACATCGACTGCATCAAATACCTTTACCTCGTGTCCACTCTCGTCGACCGTGGTCTCTCCCTTCGTGAGAATGGGGAGCTCAACGCTTACGCCTTCCTTTGTGATCACGGCATACTTCTGCATACCGTAGAAAAGCACAACGATCAACGTAATGACGCCGACGGCTATGGCGGTGGGGACGATAGCATAATTCCGTTTTTTCCGTCTGCCCTTGTAGAATTCGCTCTGTCTGGCCAATTTAAGTTTCCTCCGGAACTTATCATGCGCAGCGTCGATGTAGTACCGTGTAACAATTAAAAGTTTGTTCAAACCACGGTAGGGAACGGTTTTGACCATTCCGGAAACTACCGGCTTGCTGCGTGTCTGCGGAATGGGCAAGCCCATTCCCTACTGTGGAAAACATAAAGTTTTAGATGGTGAATAGTAGGGGACGGCGCCCTCGACGTCCCGAAAGCGTTCAGCGCTGCATAAGCGGGAAGATAATATCTTCCCCTACATTTTCTCACGGTTGGTTTTCAGTCCTCTATCTTGTTCACGCGGCGGACATGGCGGGGATCATTGGAAAAGGGCGTATCTAAAAACGTATCAACGATCTTCAGCGCCAGACCCTCGCCCAGAACTCTTGCACCCATGGCAAGGATGTTGGCATCGTTATGAAGGCGTGTCGCTTCCGCCGAGAAGCAGTCGGAGCAAAGAGCGGCTCTCACGCCTTTGATCTTATTGGCGGTAATGGAAATACCGATCCCGGTGCCGCAGATGATAATGCCGCGTTCACATTCCCCGTCTGCCACAGCGTGTCCGACAAGCTTTCCGAATTCCGGATAGTCACAGCTTTCTTCGGAATAGCAGCCGTAATCTTTATATTCAAGTCCGCGTTCTTCCAGATGCTTCATCACGGCGCACTTTAAAGCGTATCCGCCATGGTCACTTCCTAATGCTATCATTTTTCTCTCCTTTATTCATTCTGCATTATGCATTATATCAGCATTCCCAGCTTCTTGGCTTCAAAGGTCAGCTCGTCCCGGAAATCCGGATGAGCTATGGAAATAAGGGACCTCACTCTTTCGCTGATGGGGCGGCCGCGGAGCTTGGCAAGACCGTATTCCGTCACGATATAATCCACATCGTTCTTGCCGGTCGTGCAGACGGCGCCGGGTGTAAGAGTCGGACGGATCTTGCTCTGCACATTTCCCTTGACATTTACCGTCGACGCAAAGGCGATAAAACTCTTGCCGCCCTTGGACTGACAGGCGCCGCGCACAAAATCCACCTGTCCGCCGGTGCCGGAGAGGATGCGGGTGCCGATGCTCTCGGCACAGACCTGCCCCCAGAGATCGACCTCGACCGCCGCGTTGACGGAGATCATGTTGTCATTCTGCGCGATGACATAGGGGTCGTTCACGAAGCTTACCGGCAGGATGACAAAGGACGGGTTATCGTCAATATAATCATATATGCGCTTTGAACCGTAGGCAAAGGTCGTGACCGATTTGCCGGGATAGAGTGTTTTTTTGCTGTTGTTGGCAGCGCCGCACTCCAAAAGCTCGACCATGGAGTCGGTAAACATCTCGGTGTGGATACCGAGGTCATGCTTGGATTTCAGCGCGAGACCGGTCGCGTCGGGAATGGAGCCGATACCGAGCTGGATGCAGGCGCCGTCCGGGATCTGCTCGGCGATCAGATTTCCTATCGTGATGCTCACACCGTCAAGCTTTGTTACCGGCAGGACCGGCAGCTCATGGCTGTCCTCCACAATGGCGGCAACCTGAGAAACATGGATCTGCAGTCCGCAGACGGCTCTCGGCTGTCTGTCATTGACGACAACGAACACGTACTTTGCATTTTTTATGTTTGCCTCCATGTTGGAGCCCGTGGTGCCGAGACTGAAATACCCGTGCCTGTCCATGGGGGAGACTTCCACGAACACCGCATCATAGCCGTAACGGCTCATATGCGTGGGCATATCCCGGTAATAGGAGTTTACATAATCACAACGTCCCTCAACGATCGCCTTTCTGGCGCCGGAGGATGCAAACCACGATACGCCGTTGACCTTTCCGTCCAGAGCGGGATCGGAAAAGAATCTGTAAGGATATATATCCAGCATCAAATGGATCAAAACGTCGGAGAGTTCGCCGGCATAGGCACGGTCCTCTACGGCTCCGGCAAGGCAGGGAGCCTGGGCGCAGCCTGCGTCCATAAAAATCCTCCAGCCGCTTTCTACCTTCCTGGCAGCGTCCGCTGCGCTCATGAGCTTTTCGTTATATAATCTCTGATGATCCGCCATTTTTCTTTCCTTTCTAATTCTCCTCAATCCGAAAAAACGAAAACACGCTCCCCCGGGGCTATATACCCCAGACGTTCCCGGGCGAGCTTTTCAAGCAAAACGCCGCTCCGGGCGAGCTCTCTGTTCTTTATCAGCTCCGCGTTTTCTGTTTTAAGCTCCGCAAGGGCACTTTCGGCCTCCGCAGCGATGCGCTGCGCATACTGTATGCCCGCATAGGAATCATACAGGGACCACAGGGAATACAGCAGCAGTGCCACCGCGACGATCCTTATAAGTGAAAACCGATTTCGCATAGTACTCAGAACCTATCCTTTATAATATAACAATTCCGGATTTTTTTAAAGGACTTTTTTGCTGAATTTTCTGCTTTCTCTATAAGCTCTCGGATTTTCCCGCTTTTGGAGAGCAAGCATTCCAGCTCTCTGTTAAAAAACGTAAATACCTTATCGCTTACCGTATATAGATAGTTCAGAAATCCCAAAAGGGCGAACGTAAGTTCCCACAGCCCCAGTCTGCCGTTTCCGGCGCTCATGGAGAAAACGAAAAGCGATGCGGCCGAGGCAAGACAAAAGAGGGTATCTGTCAGCGCTTTCCCAAAGCTGCCGCATCTCCTCCGAAAGGGGCGGATAAAATCATAGCCAAGCCCCAGAAACGCTCCCAGGGCAAAGGCAAGAATTATCGAAAAAGCCTGACGGCGAATGAAAGTCTCCATTCAGCCGAAAAGCCTCTGCCAGAAGCCGCTTACGGGCGACGCATCCGAATAGGAAAGCTCGGAGATCGTTCCCTCCAGCTCCAGAAGTCCCAGATCAAGATCGATCCTGCCGATATGGAGCTGTTCTCCCTGAATCGCAAGAGCGCCCAACGTGGTCTTGAGAAGTACCGTATTGTCGTTGAAACCGGAAACGTCCGTAACACCGGTCAGACTCATTTTCCGGCGGTTTTCCATGCTTAAGCAGTGAGCGGAAGCTTCGATCAGCTCTTTTTCAGTCATACTGTTCACCTCGCAATGCCATATATATGCGGAAGCGGCGATCAATATGCATAAAAAACACCGCGCAGAGCATTCTGCACGGTATTTTTCGCAAAAGGAAATCCTGTCGGCATCCTTTGCAATAGTTCCGGGTCCCGGAGATTTTTCCCTAATGCTGTCTGTGTTCATAAAGCCGCTTTTTCATAAAGCGGGCGCAGGGCTTTTCAAGGAGATATGTTGCCGAAACCGCTGCCAGCAGCGCCGCGAGAAAGCAGAGATACGTGTAAATGCGCTGCCAGGGCATCTGCGCTTCCACATTCGGCGCATCGCCGGTATAGGGCGGTATGCGCCATTTTTTCAACTGTACGGCGAGAAACTGGTGCCAGATGTAAAAATTGAACGATATCCCGGACAGAAAGCGCGTGATCCGATTGGAAAACAGCAAACGCATCCCGCGAACCGACCGGCTGCCGCACACCAGGAATGCTCCGCCCAGTACGCCAAGCAGATATCGCCATGTCATCTGACCGCGGTGGATCGCCGGCATACCGCTCGAATACATCTGACGGCGGAAAATAGAGTATATCCCGATACAGGCGCAGACCGTCAGCAGACTTGAAAGCCATGCCTGCCATGAGCTTTCCGGTTTTTTCCCGAGACGGACATAGAGCATGGCCGAGAGCATGCCGTTGGCGTAAACGTCAAGCATTGTGCCGAGGCGATTGAAATAAAGGCTCACATCCTGCTCACACAGGCACAGACGGAGCCGCACCAGCAGAGAAAAAACGGTCATGCAGATGTAAGTGAGCGCCGGCTTTTTTGTGAATGCGCGCACGAGAAGGGGGAAAAGCAGATAAAACTGTACCTCTACCGCCAGCGTCCAGAGTACGCCATTTAATCCGGTAAAGAAATAAGAGCCGTAAAAGAAATTATGGGTAAAGGTGAGGTGCGGCAAAAGATCGCTCCACAGCTCGGCTCTCGATGCATAGAATTTTTGCGGCAAAGCGAAAACAAAGAGCATCACGGCGAGGCAGAACCAGTAGCTCGGCAGGATACGCACGGCGCGGCTTCGGTAGAAATCAAGCGGTCTGCGGTCGCGTCCGTTGAGAAAGCCCAGCATCAGGAGAAAGCCGGAGAGCAGCAGCATCAGATCGACAAACATATATCCGCAGGACACGAGCGGGTAGAAGCTGAGATGCAGCCTGCCGATGCGCAGATCAGGGTTGAGCCACGACTGCTGCCAGATGTGGTACCAGCCGATGAAGCCGACACAGGCAACACGCAGAAAATCGGCGGCGTCAGCATAATCCGAACGCGATGACGCGGGCAGAAAAAGCGATGACAGATCTTTCATAGATATCCCTCTTGATCCGGGCGGCAGAGAATGGAGCCGAAGCCCGTCCGGAAGCTGTTTGGCAGATTATATCACAATTTGAGCCAAAAGCAAACTTTCCGACGTTCCGATTTGCTTTTTCGGGAAAATGCGGCTATAATAAAAAAAATTCTGCCATATTCGGAGGCATATAATGCTTGCAATCCTTTATTTTCTCCTTTACGAGATTTGCGGCTGCATCATTGTCCGGTTTCTGCTTCCCCGGATGCGCGTGACCGTGCGCATCTGGCTGGGATTGAGTCTGGGACTGGCGCTGGAAATGTGGCTGCCCGTACTCTGTGCCTTTTTCTTCGGTTTCACCGTGAAAGCACAGTTTTTTGCTCTGCTTCCGCTGGGCGCTTTGACACTGGGCGCTTTTTTTACCGGAAGCGGTGCGCAGAAAAGTCTCTTCAACGATAAGGATCGGCAGGAGAGACAACTGCTGCTTTGCGTCGCGCTCCCGCTGACGCTGCTGGGGGCCTACCTGCAATGGACACATAATATAATGCCCGTCTCGGACGGCAGTCTGCACGTGGGACAGAGCACCTACGGCGACCTTCCGCTGCATCTGTCCATCATCACGAGCCTTCGGGACGCATCCTTCCCGCCGGAGTACGCCATTTTGCCGGGGGAGAAGCTCTGCTATCCCTTTTTGGGCGACAGTCTTTCCACCACCTTTATGCTTTTGGGCTTTGATTTGCGTCCGGCGGTCGTGTTTCCGGGCATCTTTATGATGGCGCTGGTGTTTTCCGGCTATGTGCTGTTTGCCTGCCGTCTTTCGGATAAGAAAAGTGCTGCGGCGCTGGCTGCGCTTCTGTTCTTCATCAACGGGGGACTTGGTTTTCTGTATCTCGTGGATATGCAGGGCGCGGTACTGGGTACGGCGGGCAGCAATGAGCTGCAGAGTGTGGCGGGACTCGGAAACCGTATCCGGCTGGTGCTGGAGGGATGGTATCAGACCCCTGCCAATCATGCCGAATTTTCAACCTATAACCTGCGCTGGAGTAACGTGATCGCGGATATGATGATGCCGCAGCGCACGACGCTCGCCGGCTGGAGTCTGGTGATCCCGTGCCTGTATCTCCTTTATGATTCGCTGTGTCCGGAGGATGCGGCGACCGTTCGGAAGAATGATTTCCGCAGGCTGCTTCTGACAGGTCTCATGGCGGGGATGCTGCCCATGGTGAATACACACTGCTTCCTAGCGCTGGGGCTTATCAGCTTCGGCTGGATGCTCTGGGATCTTACGGAAAACAGAGAGCATATTACCCCCGCACTTTGCTTCTGGGCGATCTACGGCGTAGCGGCGATGGCTTTGGCACTGCCGCAGCTGTTTGCGTGGACGTTCCGCCAGTCTGTCGGAAAGAGCAATTTCCTTCGTTTTGCTTTCAACTGGGTCAACGGCGAAAAGGGAATGCCGGACGGGTACTTCTGGTTTTACATCAAAAATATCGGCCTGCCGTTCCTGCTGATCCTGCTTTCGCTTCTGGAAAAGAATAAAAAACGCCGCTTTCTTTTCTGCGGCGCACTTCCGGTGCTGCTGGCGGCGGAGCTGGTCATTTTTCAGCCCAACGCCTATGACAACAACAAACTGCTGTATATCTGGTATATGCTCTGCGCGGTGATCGCGGCGGATTATGCGCTGGAGCTCTTTGAACGTCTGCGGGGACTTAACTCCGGAAGAGTGATCGCCGCACTCGGCATCGTGTGCTTTTTTGCCAGCGGTACTTTAAGTATTCTCCGCGAGACCGTCAGCGACTATCGGATGTTCAGCCGGGAAGAGACGGAGGCGGCCGCTTTTGTGGAAAGCAATACGGAAAGGGAGGACGTTTTCCTGACAGGCACACAGCACATCAATTTTGTCAGCAGTCTGGCGGGACGACGTATTATCTGCGGTCCGGATGTATGGCTGTACTATCACGGCTTTGATACCGGCGAGCGGAAAACAGATATCAGCCGCTTTTACGCCGATCCTTCGGAGAACATGGATGTTCTGGGAAAATACGGCGTCCGCTATATTCTGCTCGGAAGCCATGAACTGCGTGATTATGACGCGGACCGTACAGCGTTGAAAGAAAGCTTTGAAAAGGTTTATGAAAGCGAAAGCGGCAATATCCTGATCTTTGCCGTCCCGGGAGTATAAGATGCCCGCGTCGGTTACGGATCAGAGATTCCTGTATATATGATCTCCCGTCAGAATGTTTTCGAAATCCCGGAAACGCCTTGCGCCTTTCAGCGGTGTCTGCAAAAACAATCGACATTTCAGGAGGGGAGTGATATAATAAACAATATAGATTTGTTTTCGGTGTGTGCATGGAAGAAAAGAACGAAGTATGAACTATCCGCTTTCTCGATCCCAACCGGGCGCTGTGCGTGAATATACCGCCGGGGAAGAGCCGGTCGAGGCGAAAGAATCCTTCTGCCGAAAAAGTATTACCGGCAGAGAAGAGGAGCATCCGTTATGAATTACCAGGAGGAGTATAAAAGAAAACTGCGTACACCCCGGGAGGCGGTACAGGCGGTAAAGAGCGGAGACTGGATCGACTATACGGCCAATATCTGTTTCCCGTATCTGCTGGATAAGGCTCTGGCGGAAAGAAAGGATGAATTGTACGATGTGAAAGTCCGCGGCAGTCTTCTTTTCGGTCCCATTGAGATCGTTGAGTGCGATCCGGAACGCAGACATTTTATCTATAACAGCTGGCACTGCTCGGACTATGAGAGAAAGCTGTGCGATAAAGGCTTGTGCAACTATATACCGATGATATTCCGAAATGTTATCCCGTATTACCGGCATTTCCTGACGGTCAACGTTGCCATGATGTGCGTTACGCCTATGGATAAGCACGGCTATTTTAATCTTTCCTGCGGAGCGGGAGTGGCAAAGGGCGTTCTGGATAAAGCGGACACCGTGATTCTTGAAGTAAACGAAAACCTTCCGTGGATAAACGGAGGATTCGATGAATGCATTCATATTTCCGATGTGGATTACATAGTGGAAGGTGAGCACAGGGATATTGTCATACCCGGGCACGGGAGCGAACCCACAAAAGAGGAACGCCTGATAGCGAAAGAGATCATTCCCCATATCCCGTCCGGAGCCACTTTGCAGCTCGGTATCGGCAGCCTTCCGGAGGCTCTCGGAAAGATGATGGCCGATTCGGATCTGAAGGATCTCGGTATGCATACGGAGCTGTGCTCGGATGCGTATCTGAAGCTTTTTGAGGCGGGGATCCTGACAAATAAAAAGAAGACGCTCCACCGAGGCAAGGGTCTCACCGGTATGGTCTTCGGATCAAGGCAGCTGTACGACTGGGTGGATCATAACCCGGGAGTGATGATCGCCCCGCTTGAATATGTTAATGCGACGGAGACGATAGCGAAGAACGATAATATGATCCCCATCAACAACTGTATCGCCGTTGACCTGTACGGGCAGATATGCGCCGAGAGCGCCGGCCTGCGGCAGATCAGCGGAACGGGCGGACAGCTTGACTATGTCACCGGCGCCGCCATGTCCAGAGGCGGAAAAGCATTTATATGTATGACCTCGACCTATAAGGATCATGACGGCATTGTCAGATCGCGCATCGTTCCGCATTTCTCCGGCGACATCGTAACAGACCCGAGAAGCCAGTCCTATCTTGTCTGCACGGAATACGGGGTCGTAAACCTTGTCGGCAGAAGCACATGGGAGCGTGCGGAGCTTCTCATCTCCATAGCGCATCCGGACTTCCGGGAGGAACTGATCCGGGAAGCGGAAAAGCAGAAGATCTGGATAAGATGATGCGGTCGTTCCTGTTCATAGAACGACAACCGCCCGCTATGCGGGTGAGGCGGAAAGAGTTCTGCTTACGGGTAGAAAAAACTCCGATGACGGCGCGGGATTTGACAGTACCGCGGCGAAGACCGGAAAGCATATCGGAATTGCGCTGCTGTCAACAGCAAACCGGCTGTAGCGTCTGGCGTTTTCTGTGTTGGCTTCCACATCACCGCTGAACGGAGAGCAGATGTACACGAGCGGTCTCCGTTCCTTCGGTTCTTCCCGTTGGACTGGACTTTTGAAATTCCCGTACATTTTGGACTGGACTTTTGAAATTCCCGTACATTGGCTTTTCTCCAATCTTTTAATAGTAGGGCATTTTGTCCTCCGTCCCTTTACGGACAGTCGCTGACACTCATTTCCGCATTTTAGAAAAAAGAGCAAAAAAAAAATAGAGCCACCCGTCGAAAGGCGAATGACTCTGAATATTATTACAGTATCCGTTTTTTTGTCCTGCTCACCTGTCACAGAAGCACCCCTCGTATACGGAGCGCATCCGAGAGATGGGCGCGCTTATTGCTGAATTCGACAGCAGGATCTGGTGTTGACGAGTGACCTGCGTGGCAGTGTACAAGGATAAGACCATCAAGGTAACATTCAAGGACGGCACCGAGATTTAAGCCATAGAGCAGCCACAGAGCGCAAAAAATCTGAAAATTTTTGATTTTTGTAATGAAAAGTTCGTTATTATGGTGTATAATATATTGATTTATTGTAGAAACCCAATGAAAGAGAGCGCGAGGAAAAAATCTTTGAAGAAACAGTAGCCATTTCCCGCTTTTCTTCGTATAAAAAGATGTAAAGCAAGAAACCTTACGATGGGGCTGTAACATTTACCGCCTTGCTGCGTATTAAGAAATGAAATCAAAATCTGAAGGAGATATTTCCATGAAAACCAAAGAAGAACTGAACGCCCTGAAAGAGGAAGTGGAAACCGTGAGCAGGAAGCTGCATGAGCTGACGGATGAAGAGCTTACGCAGGTAAATGGCGGTGGATATGCCTATTACAAGGTCAAGCCCGGAGATACATTGGCAGTTATTGCGCAGTATCTTGGAGTTTCCCAATCTGTGCTCATAACGCTGAACGGCATAAAGGATCCCACGCATATATACGCCGGACAAAAATTAAAGTATCCCTGTTGAATCGATTTTGCTAAAACACCGAAAGGAGATACCTAATGAAAACGAAAGAAGAACTTGATGCCCTCAAAGAAGAAGTCGCAATTCTGAACAAGAAGCTCAATGAGCTGACCGATGAAGATTTGATGCAGGTCTCCGGTGGTGGACAGGCGCTGGAGAATAGCGATGGGATTGTTGGAACCTGCATGGCAATACTAAAGCAGATGGGGCTGTACCCGACTGAGGAAGAAGTCCGCTCATTGATTGAAGCCGGTGGAAGCAAATTGCGTGATTGGGCTTTGATGAGATCGGGCCACAACAAAATGGCATATTTAATCCCTGTGTTTTAAATTGTGATTGAAACGAAATCAACATTTGAAAAGGAGCAAAACCCTATGAAAACGAAAGAAGAACTTGAACAGATTAAAGAAGAATATGTAGGACTTAATAAGAAGATTGCTGAACTTTCAGAAGATGAGTTAAAACAGGTAACAGGCGGCACTAGTGGTGATACATATAAATTTGCCCAGGAAAACCCTGAAAATACTTGTGATAACGCACAAGATGGTAAAGATTACTAATAGTAGTTTTAAGTGATATGAAAACAAAAGAAGAACTGAACGCCCTCAAAGAGGAAGTAAAGGCACTGAATGCGAAGTTGTCTGCGCTCACCGAGGAAGAGCTCGCGCAGGTTACCGGCGGCGTTGAATCCCGCGACGTCCCCGACATGTACGGCCATGTGGTATCCTCCTATGAGTCCACTGTCAATATTATCCTCGATGGCCACAAACACGAGGAGTATGGCGCTATTTGTCACAGAAGAAGCACACCAAACAAATAAGGAATTGGAAGCGTGTTGCCATTCTGGCTAAACAACCAGCTATAGTAGCGTTACCTTTTGCGGCTAATGTGCTGACGGCTGCAGGGGCTTGAAGAATAATATAGGCCGAAAGGATAATTATGAAAACTACAGAAGAACTGAAAACCCTGAAAAAGGAATACGAAACTGTGAGCAAGAAACTATCCGCATTGACCGAGGAAGAGTTGGAGCAAGTAACAGGAGGAAATATCGAGCAGGAAATAAAGAATCTGGCAAAGCAGCACTTTCAGATTGAAGAGGAAGGCTCTGGTGAGAAATTCAAGGATTTCTTAGAAAAATATGCCCGCTATTACAAAAATATCTTACCAAAGAAATAAACAACATCTCGGAGGATGTAGCCTTGGTATTAAGTAACGATAAAGAGTTTCCTGTGAAGGCTACCGCGTTGATGGATAATGAACTGACGCAGGTCAGTGGCGGCGTTTCACCCGACGACATCTTTAAAATTGAATCATCCCCCGTTGAACTTCCCGTCCTCCACGGTCAGCAGAACCACATTGAGAGTTTTGATCGTCCTACCATAACCAAATATGACTCCTGAAATTATCACATCTGCCGACGTGAGGCAGCTAATCTGATGAACGACAATAATAATCGAGGAGAATTTCACCATGAAAACGAAAGAGGAATTGAACGCCTTGAAAGAGAAAGTCGAAGCCCTGAATGCGAAGTTGTCTGCGCTCAGCGAGGAAGAGCTTACGCAGGTCTCCGGTGGCGGCTGGGTTTACCAGGATATCGAAATTTCCCTTGAGTCTGAAAACGGCGAAGGAGAAAAATCATGAAAACTGTTGAAGAACTGAACACCCTCAAGAATGAGTTTGAAACCCTGAACAAGAAGCTCGCGGAGCTGACAGAGGAAGAACTGGAACAAGTAGTTGGTGGGGGTAGCGCTGCATTGGATGTTGCGCGAGAAGTCGCTCAGGCGATATTTGGCGGAACAAAGATAGAGATTGAATGTCAGCCGTTGCCTTGGGTGGATAAGCGATAATTTTCAGGAGATTATTGGGGTGCCGCTTGGGACGGTTCCGAATGACAGCTGCCGCCGCAGGCGGCCAATCTAATCACCGCCGTAAGGCGTGCATATTCTACATAGAAAGGAACTAACGATAATGAAAACGAAAGAAGAACTGAACGCCCTGAAAGAGGAAGTCGAAACCCTGAACAGGAAGCTGCATGAGCTCACGCCCGATGAACTGGAACAGGTCACGGGAGAGTGGATTGCCGCCATCGCAGACGCCAAGTTTGCCAGTGTGGCTGAGGGAAAGCCCGGCGATAATGCCGGTTTCTGGAGCGTCAGATAACATTCATGAAAGAACATCTTTCCATGCAGGTCGTACAGACTGAGCGTAACGCTGAGCTCTCTAATCTTTTCCAACTGACAGTAACTTAACTCCATCCGCCCTTGTTTTATGGACATCAATATAATCGTGTTGTATTATCGTAGTATAGTATATAATCAACGTAAAATGATTTTTAATACGAGATAGGGGAAATCATGCAGGAAAACAACAAGATTCAGACACTTATTATGGAAGCTGCTATACAAAACAGCAGTAATATTTTTATAAACAAGCACCTCGGTCAGCCAAAGTACACCTTCGCTGACATGTATGACAATATCTGCAGAATCGGCACATACCTCTCTCTCTTAGGTATTGCTCCCGACGTTGGAAATCGTGTTGCCATCTGTCTGGGCAGAACACCCGAGTATATAATTTCCTTCTTGGCTTGCCTCTTATATGGTTATTGCGCCGTTCTTGTTGAGGACACCTATCCTAAAAAAAGAATAGACTATATTCTTGAGGATTCGGAAGCAAAAGTTTTGATTAATACGGACTTTTTACAGAAGGTTTCGGTAAGGGTAACAAAGATAATTCCTCCCCTTCTTAAAGCAACCGAAAGCACAGATGCGGTAATCACTTATACTTCCGGCTCCACCGGTAACCCAAAGGGAGTACTTCAGCACCAGCGAAGCGTTGCTGAAGCGGTAAGAAGACTCAACAAACGAACAGGAATATCTTCTTCGGATATTGTGGCATCGGCTGCTCCTTTTACGTTTGCCATGAATATTTTCGATATTATAGCACCATTCACAGTCGGTGCCGGCATAGTGATAGCCTCGTCCGAAATACGCCGTGATGTAAAAAAGCTTGCTGATTTTCATAAAGAACATAAAGTATCCGTAGCTTTCATCCCACCCAGTCTTTTATGCTTTTATAAAAAGAATACCGATACTCTTAGGTTAGTGGTAACAGCCTCCGAGAAAGTCTGTAATATTGCTCCATGCGGATATCAGCTTATAAATTTATACGGTCAGACAGAAATGTACCTTGTAACGTCTTTTGATATTAACAAAGCCTACGATGTCACTCCTATCGGGAAGCCTTTAGACGGTGTATGTGCATATATTCTTGACGAAAATGGTAACGAGGTTACTGAAGGCGAATTATGCATTTCGGGATACTTTTTTGCAGAATACATAAATGACCCCGAAAAAACCTGTAAAACAAGAATCGAGAATCCTTTTAAAGCCTTGGACGGACACCCCTATTTGGTGCACACAGGTGATCTGGTAAGACGGCTTGAGGATGGAAATATAATGCTCTTAAACAGAATGGACTGGATGATAAAAATCAACGGAATGCGCGTCGAGCCGGGTGAGATAGAAGTATCATTAAAAAAGATGAATGGAATTCAAGCAGCTATTGTAAAGGGCTTTGAAGACAGTAAGCATAAAGCCTTTTTGGTAGCTTATTATATAGCAGAACCCGGCGCTGATGTTAATACAGCCAATATTAAAGCATATTTAAACGGCAAGCTTCCTTACTACATGATTCCTTCTTTCTTTGTAAAAATGGATGCATTCCCCGTAAATGCAAACGGAAAGTTGAACCGCCTCGCTCTTGAGCCCCCGGAAATTTCGTCGTTCCTGGAAGAATATGTTGCCCCTGAAAATTCCGTTCAGGAAGCTATATGCACTGCCTTTGCCAAAGTACTTTCATTAAACCGTGTAGGCATAACCGATGACTTCTTTGCATTGGGCGGAGATTCCATTAAAGTTATATCCGCAGCCGAAGAATTAGATAATCTTAATATAAATGTCAGGACGATATACAAGTACAAAACTCCCCGAAAAATATCGGAGTCTTTGAAGCAATTTGAGTTTTATGGCAATTGTTCAGATGAAGATGCTCAAAATGCCAAATGGCAAAATCCGGCAATCATCCCCTATCAAAGGTATTATATTGATTATCAACTGTATACCCCACAAGAGACAGGTGCACTGGTGCCGTTTTACTTAAATATTCCAAAGCCTAAGTATAAAACAGCAGAAATTGCTTCCGCTTTGGCAACAGTTTTAAAACACTTTGCCATATTCGGAACGGTAATTGAGTTTGGATATGACGGAGAACTGCGGTTGTCCTACAAGCCCGAATATATTCAACCAGTTGAAATTATTACGGCAACCGAAAAAGAGGCCATGGATTGGTGTATAGCAGATGTGAAGAACCCCCTTCCCGTGCTTAATGCCCTTCCCTATAGGGTAAAACTGTTTGACTGCAAAGATAAGTATATACTTTACCTCATCTACCAGCATTTTCTTCTGGACGGTACAGCTCAGATGAATACCTTGAAGGCATTAATGGATACTTTGGAAGGAAAGCCTTTATGGACAGACCGATACTATTACTATCTTGAAATGCTCGAAAATATCCATTCCCTGCCCGAATATCAAGGCAAGCTGGAAGAGTATACCAGAACATACTTTAATAATGGCTATGAAAAGCTTCCTCATTTTGACCACAATACCGGCAATAGAGAAAACATGACCCGATACTACAAAATGCAGGTGCCTTACAGCCGTATATCTAAGAAAGTATAAGAAAAAGATTTAAGCATAGGTCGTCTGCTTAATGCGGCAGGGCTTATGGCACTAAGAGAATATAACCATTCTGAGAAAGTCCAGTTAAGTTGGATATATACAGGAAGATACGAAACGTGGATGAATGAATTGGTCGGAATCACAATGGCCTCAATACCGATTGCCATTGACTTTTCCGCTATCGAAGGTGTTGACGGGCTCTTAAATGAAATTAAAAGACAAGACAGCAATATCATACCATACGCAACGCTGTCTCCTGCCAATGCCCAAAACTCTCCTGTCATGTATGATTCCTTAACCATGATAAATGAGGGTGGTTTGAAATACCCGGACAATCTTTTTGAAAATGCTTATGAAGATTTCCTTTTTGCGCACAGAACCAGCGCATCCTCCGCAATGGAATGTGTTTTTCTGCCATCCCCTCCCGATGACAGTGCAACCATCTGTATAAATATCAATACCGGCGTATATACGGAAGAAACCGCTAAGGCATTTGAGGAATTGGTTGAAAAAAATATACTATTAATTTTAGGCTTATGAAAAAGAGAAGCACCACGCTGTTACAGGAAGGGATCTCAAAAGGTCCCTTTTCTTGTGCCCTGACCAGCGTTTGTCTGTTCAACTCAAATGCAATCCCGAACCAATACCTTTCTGTAATCTGTCGTGCTTTTCTTTTCTGTCCCACCCATGCATCCACCCATACGCAGATACCATGTAATGTCTGAAAGATACACCCTTTCCTACTATCCGATACTTAAGTGCAACAGAAGTTGCATTTACTTTACGAAATGGCCCGTAAAAAGCCCTGCGGATTTTTTCTGCTTCTGTAATGAAATGTTCACAATATTGGTGTATAATATCATTGGGTTATTGTAAGAAGCCTAAAGAACGGAAAGCGAAACGGAAAGCGGGGCAAAAAATCTTTGCAGAAACAGTAGCCATTTCCCGCTGTTCTTCGTATAAAGAGATGTAAGAAAAAATCTTGCCAAAGCTGTAACATTTTTCGTTCTGCTGCGTACTAAGAGATGAAATCAAAATTTGAACAGGAGCATCCCCCTATGAAAACGAAAGAAGAACTGAACGCCCTGAAAGAGGAAGTCGAAACCGTGAGCAGGAAGCTGCATGAGCTGACGGAGGAAGAACTCACGCAGGTAACCGGCGGCTGGGTTTATCAGGATATCGAAATTTCCCTTGAGTCTGAAAACGGCGAAGGAGAAAACTCATGAAAACAGAAGAACTGAACACACTTACCGATGACGAGCTCACACAGGTCACGGGCGGTTCTATGGCTGATTCTTTGAAGAAAAACTGTCCTTACTTTTGGCTCGTTCACTGATATATCAAAGGTGAAACATCATGAAGATGAAGAACGATTTGTCTGCAATGAAACGATCAATGAAGACTGTAGTTATATCACTGACGGCAGTATTCTTTCTCTTAATATCGGCTTCCTGCGCAGCTGAGCAGGATAATAGCATCGCAGATGCTGATGATTCTTATAAGGTTATTCAGGAATCGTGCTGCTCGGAAGATGGAACAGGCTTTACTGACTTAGGAGACTATCTGATCTGGATCGATGATTTTGAAACTGCAGATCTTGAATC
>JAZLGK010000064.1:0-3164 GCA_045616265.1 Candidatus Limivicinus sp.
CCCATAAGAAACGACAAGACGTTATTTGAGTTCCATCCACTTGACAAAGTTGCGGCAGTTCCGGTTTGATGCTTCAATCTGCTTCCCGTATTTAATGCAGGAACGGTTCGTACATTTTCCTGTATCACGCGACGAAGCACAGGCTGCTTCTTTTCCCTGAAACATCGTTTTTCTCTGACCGTCCCATTTATCACAGCAAAGGCAACAATTTGTTTTTTCTGTGTACATAGCATCCTCCAAATATTAACCAATCAGTATAATTCGCATCAGTTATCAAAATCGCCGAAAAGAATGGATTTACCGTCCTGCAATTCCCATCCTTTTTTTGAGGGGTTATAGGTGATCCATTCGCCGGCGATTCTCAGAGATTCAATGTATCGCTGGATGGTACGCGGCGAAAGTTCCAGTATTTCGGAAAGTATTTCCGTGGTAACGCCGGGATGCTTCCTGATCTGCGTAAGCACAACCAAAGCATTTGCGATTGTCCGGCTGAATGTCGTGTTCTTTTTCTGCCGACGGTACGCGGCAAGCAGGTCATATTTCAGCTTTTCTTTTGCTTTTTCCAAGCTCTCATAGTGGACAAAGACGTTAGAGAGCTGCGCGGGAACCGGCACCGAAGGAATCCCGATCAGAATAGGTACTTCTATCGGATCGAGAACGTCAAGATAGTAGTCATACAGGATTTGGAGTTCCTCGTCATTGATTTTGGAAAGATTCGTGATGCTCGCATAGCACCCGATTGCGATCAGGTCTGTCGTGCAGTCTGTATCGAGAATTGCCGTTCCTTTCCACGGAACGATGGATTCGATGAAATCCAGTTCTTCATCAAAGCCGTAAACGATTATGTTTTCATTCAAGTCCAATCACCTCGATACCATTCTATCAAACCGCCGCGACAACAGTATGTCAGGGTCTCTTGCATTTCTGCAAATTTTCCGAAAAAACGCCCGGGATTTTGCATTTCTGCAAGTCTTACTTTTTGTTGTCCTTTACCGTTCTGCGGTATTCATCACGGAGAAGCGAATAAACGATAAGGTTCTCTATCAATCGCATGATTTCGGGATCGTCGATATACCACACTCGATTATATTCGATGTCCCCAAGCGCAAAATGGTCTCCGCTTATCAGCCCCGGCTCGATTTGTTTGTTCGACAAGCCCTCTGCCTTGTAAAATGTCAGGTCAATGTCCTCGGAAAACCGTTCAATAGATCCGGGATAGCACTTGCTGAGTGGAAATGTCAAGAAATGTGCAGTCGGTAATTCCCCTAAATTCCGAGACGTAGGATAGCGGCTCATTTTTCGGAGTGGAGCGTAGCGGAACGGAGAAAAATGAGCCGGGCGCCGCTATGCGGCGGGCGCGCGCGCTTTCCACTCCCGGTATTTCACGGGCGGCAGACCGAGCGGGTTTGCCGTGTATATTCGAATACGGTTGTAATAGATAAAGACGTAACGGAATATCATCGTTTTTACTTCTTCTCTTGTCAGCTTATATGCCCCGTCTTTATAGAGCTTTTCCTTCTTCAAGGTGGCAAAGAAGCTTTCCATCCGTGCGTTGTCAAAGCAATGACCGACTCCGCTCAGACTCTGCTGTATTTTGTAGGTGTCCAGTATTTCACGGAAGTCTTCACTTGTATACTGACTGCCTCTGTCACTGTGCAGGATCGCTCCGGTCAGGTTCGGATACTTGTCGTGAAGCTGCTTTACTGTATCTATACAGAGCTCTTTCTTCATATTGTCCCGCATTTCCAGAGCAACGATCTCTCCGTTGAAGCAGTCCATGACCGGTGAAATATAGAGCTTTCCGTCGGCACACGGAAATTCCGAAATATCCGTTAAAAGCTTTGTAAGCGGCGTTTCGGCGCTGAAATCACGCTTTATGAGGTTTTCTTTCTCCTGAATCTCCGTCGTTGCCTTCGTGATCCCGCGTGGTGTGCGCCGCTTGTGCAGCCATCCGTTTTCTTTCATCGCTCTGCAGACCGTTCTGCGGCTTACCTCTATTCCTCTTTGCAGCAAGCCTATGCGCATACGATCTACTCCGTAATTGTCATTATCCGGATGCTCATCGAGTATTTCTTTCATTTTGACCGCAAGAAGCTGCCGTTTCGTCGGCTTACCGTTGTTTCTCACCCAACGGTAATATCCGGACTCGCTGACCTTCAACACCTGACACATCTTCTTGACGGTGTACTTGTCCTTCCTCTCCCGAATGAAAATGTGCCGCTCCGAGGTCTTTACTTCTTCCGGTCTTTTGCGAAAAAACCCAGTGCATCCTTCAATATCTCGTTGGCTTCCTTCAGCTCTGCGTTCTCTCGTTCCAGCTCCCGGACCCGGATCTCCTGCTCCGTCAGGCTCAGCTCCTTCTTCGGCTGTCCGCATATCCGATCCCGCGTCCGGTTGCGCCAGTCTGCCAGCGTGTAATACGGCAGACCCAGTTGTGATGCTGCCTTCTTTACGCCTATTTCATCCGACAGCTTCAACGCTTCTTCCTTGAATTCCCGACTGTATTTCGCCATCTTTCTTTCCCCCTTTCTTCTGTTCCTTTGGATTATATCAGTTTTTAGGGGATTTCGCGACTCTACTTAAAGTGTAACATTCCAGAGGGCAGACCTCGCCCCCTTTCGCTTATCGTTCCTCCCTCACTTACTCCGCCCTTACTTACTTCACCCTGAAATACAGAGTGATTATAGCGCAGAAACGGGGCGGGCGGTAGGTGGAGATGTTCCTCTGTTAAGCTGTTGTGACCCAGAACTGATCATATACATTAGTTTAGGGAGCCTCTGAATAATCCGGCATATTTGAGTGGATATTGAGATAATCGGCAAAAATTCTTGTATTTTCTGCGGAAAATTGGAAATTTCTTCTGTTCTGTGGATAACTTTTCTATTTTCCCGCAAAAAAGCGCAGTTTTTCGCTTATATTGTGGATAACTTTCGCCCGGCGATCGCAATCGCATACAGATTGGCGCAGGCAAACATGCCGTACAGTCGGTTCTCGTTTTTCTTTAACCCACGGTACACCGTTTTCCTGTAGTTAAACTGACACTTTATGATTCGGAAGGCGTGCTCCACCTTGCAGCGCACAGAAGACTTGCGGTTCTCTATCCATCGTTCCCAGTCGATTGCGTTGTCAGATACCTTGGGCAGCTTCTTCGGGCGGCGGTTAAT
>JAZLGK010000065.1:0-5401 GCA_045616265.1 Candidatus Limivicinus sp.
CAGTCTTTGCAGTTGTGTTTCTTCGGCAAATATATTGAATTGCATTCCGCCTTACCGCCTTTGTTTTAGTTGGTCTTATTATACCATTTTTCGGCTGATTTTTCTATGCTTGATGTGTATTTTTAGAGGTGCCCTTAAGTATATTTTATAAATTCAACGTCGTTTTGTAAAGGGAAAGATTTTCTTAAGGAACCGCTGCATAATTCACCTTCGGCATCTGCCGGAAAAATTGTGCCCTGACTTAGTCACTTTTTCTTGCAATACACAAAGTATTCCTGCGAAAAAGTGCCGTCGCCAGAACCCAATTTTTCTCGGTATCTGCTCTCGGCGAATTAATCAGCGTTTCCTTAACTGTTTTTCCGCAAAAAATTTACTGTTGTTTTTCTCTCGGTTTCATTGTATATTCTATATATAAAATTCATGGAGGATTTGTTTTGGATATTTTTGATGAGATCGAATTGCAGGACTGCCCTTACTGCGGCGGCGCCGGATTGTTGGAAGAGGAGCATGGCTGGTGCTGGTACGTGACCTGTGTTGATTGCGGCTCTCAGACAGCCGCTTTTGAATACCGCAGCCCCGAAATGCGTGAAAAGGCAGCAAAGGATGCGGCTATGGTGTGGAACATCGGCAAAGTCCTGCGTTCCAACCCCAACGAATAAGATTTTCAGCCTCCTTCCGGGGGCTGATTTCATTCTCCCTTTTTCGACTGCGGCTTGCAAGTTTCCCCTGCAAAATGTATAATACAGATAAATTCAAGGGGAGGTATAAAAATGAACGAACAAATGAAAAAAATCCTGATCATTGCGCTTTTAGTGCTTATTGCGGTAATATCTGCTCTGCCGGTCGCAAACATGCTTTCCTCAAACGAGGCCAATGCCGAGATCGCCGCTTCGATTGACGATAAGGTCAGCACCGTTTTGAAGCTTACCTCCTCCTCGGCGCTTGTATCTGCCGGCATTTCCGCCATTCCCGGTGACACTGCGTCTCCGATCGCGGATAAACTGGCGGATTTTTCCCAGTATTTTCTGCTGATCCTCTGCGTTCTCTACACGGAAAAATTCCTGCTCTCGGTGATCGGGCTGGCTGTGTTCAGAGTCCTGATCCCCTGCGCCTGCGTTCTGGCGATCATCAGCATTTTCCGTATGCCTCAGCTTCTTGGGAAGCTCGCGATCAAGGTCTTCATTTTCGCTTTGGTGCTTTATGTTGTCATCCCTCTCAGCATAAAAGTCTCCGACAAGGTTTATGAGAGCTTTGATTCCACGATCAGCAGTACCCTCTCCTCTGCTCAGGAATTTTCCGACGGCACTTCGGGTCTTTCTGATGCCAAGGATGACGCATCCATCATAAACGCGCTTCTGGATAAACTCTCCGAAACTACCTCCGGGCTTGCAAGCAAAGCCGCCGGTATTCTCAATCAGTTCATGGAGACGCTGGCGATCATGATCGTTACCTCCTGCGTCATCCCTATCCTCGGGCTTGTGTTTTTCATCTGGGTCATCAAGCTCCTTACCGGACTTGATTTCTTTGAATATGTCTCAACGCGCAGACGCCGCGGCGCACCTGTCTCGGCCGGAGCAAATAAAGAATAAAGGAGAAACTTATGGAAATCGGAATCAAAGGTCACGCGGAAGTTCTTGTGGATGAAAAAAATATAGCCAGTCGCCTCGGCTCCGGCGTTGTCGATGTGTTCGCGACTCCCTGCCTGATAGGACTTATGGAGGAGGCTTCTCAGACCTCGGTCGCCCCCTGTCTTGACAAAGGGCAGACCACCGTCGGCACAAAGCTCAATGTCAGCCACGATGCCGCAACCCCCGTCGGTATGCGGGTATGGGCTGAGAGCGAGCTTATTGAAATTGACGGCAGACGTCTTGTATTCAATGTGAAAGCCTATGATGAATGCGGTCTTGTCGGCCAGGGTACGCACGAAAGGTTTATCGTAAAGCTCGACCGATTCACGGAAAAGGCCGCGGCGAAGAAGAAATAAACAAACGGAGGAAATATGACAAAACTTTCTGTTATTCTATGCGTACTATGTATGTTTGTCGGATTGATGCCCATCTGTTTTGCAGACGCACCGGCATGGCGAGAGAGCATTGTATTCATTCCCAACGGGGATCACGAAATTCCCGCTTCCGTGTGTCTCCCCGCGGGAGAAGGGTCTTTTCCGGCGGTCGTCATGCTCCACGGAACCGCCTCCAACCGGAACGAAGCTAACAACGCTTTTGAAACGGCGGCACATATCCTCGCCGAAAAATACGGCATTGCCACGATCCGGATCGATTTTATGGGCTGCGGCGAATCCTCCGCCGATTATATGGGTTATACCTTTGAAAGCGCCGTCAGCGATGCATCGGCGGCGGCGGAATATATGCAGTCATTGCAGGAGATCGCCTCTGACAGAATCGGGGTGCTGGGCTGGAGTCAGGGTGGCACAAATGCGCTTCTCTGCGCAGCGCGCAGGCCGGAGCTGTTCAAAAGCACCGTGACCTGGGCGGGAGCTCCCGATCTGAAAACAGACGTCATTTTTACAGACGAGCAGTATCGTCAGGCGCTGGCAAACGGATTCTACGTGATGGATTTTGACTGGCGTGAACCGGCAAAGGTTTCTCTGCAATGGTGTGAGGACGTGCTCCATACCGATGTACTCGGCGAATTCGCGGAAAAATATTCCGGCCCGGTACTGGCAATTCACGGAACGGAGGATACAACGGTCGATCCCGTCTGGTGCGGGAGGATCACCGAGGCAAGTGCCAATCCCGCGTCAGGTACTTTGTATATCGACGGAGCGGATCACACCTTCAACGTGTTTGCGGAGGAAGATCTCCACTCCCTGATTGCCGCCGTTGACGCCGCCGGAGAATTTTTCCGCAAAACATTAGGATAAGAAAAATATGGTTAAAAAAATTGCCATCGTAAGCCTCTCCTCCGGTATTCTCGGAGAAGAATTTGCAAAAACCGATCTTGAAATCGGGTTAAAAAGATTAGAGGAATACGGTCTGGAGGTCAAATTGATGCCGCACGCTCTCTGCGGTATCGAATATACGAAAAATCACCCGAAAGAGAGAGCCGACGACCTTCTGACTGCTTTTGCCGACGATTCGATCGATATGATCCTGACGGCCATCGGCGGGGATGATACTTACCGTCTGCTGCCGTTCCTTTTCGAAAATGGCGAGCTGAAAAAGCTCATAAACGATAAGATTTTTCTCGGCTTTTCGGATACAACGATAAACCATCTGATGCTTCATAAAGCAGGCTTAAATACATTTTACGGGCAGGCTTTTTTTACGGACCTGTGTCAGACTCCGGAACTGCTGCCGTATTCGGCAGGCTATTTTGAGGAGCTTATTCACACAGGCAGAATAAGCGAGATACGGCCGAGCGATGTGTGGTACGAGGGGAGAAAGGAGTGGCCTCCGACGGCTGAAACAACCCACGAAGCCGTACATAAAAATCAGGGTTTCCAACTCCTTCAGGGAAAAAGCGTCTTTGCGGGGAAAATACTCGGCGGATGTCTGGAAACGATTTATGATATCTTTGATAATACCAGATATTCCGACTCGGTGTCTTTATGCAAAAAATACGGTCTGTTTCCGGACTTGGAAGATTGGAAAGGAAAAATTCTCCTTCTGGAAACATGTGAAGAGAAACCCTCGCCGGAGCACTACCGGGAAATGCTCATCACATTGAAAAAAACAGGTATCTTTGATGTCGTTTCCGGCGTGGTCTGCGGAAAGCCGATGGATGAAGTCTATTTTGAAGAATATAAAAAAATTATTACGGAAGTAATCAGCGACCCTTCTCTGCCCATAGCGGCCAATATCAACATCGGCCATGCAGCGCCGAGATGTATTATTCCCTTTGGCGTGAACGCTGTTGTGGACACCGACAAACAGCTTATCCGGTTTTTCTATGAAGACGAAATCCATAAAGAATAATATCAGGAAGGAATCTCCGCTTTTTATACGGAAATCCCTTCCTGATTTTTGCATTCTCGTCATTGTTCTTCCATGAATTCATCTTCGGCTGCGACCGGTATATATACCATTTTCAGCGGGATCATTTTTCTGTATTTCTCGTCAAGCAGTTCATAGTATTTCAGAATAAGCTCGACAAGCTCCGTACCGTTGATGCCTCGGATGATAGGTGTATTCTCAAGGTAGCGTTTTGCGTTTTTGGTATAATTGGAAAGCGTCACAAACAGTCCGTAATCGCCTTCGTGCATCGCGCCTTTAAGAGACTGAATGGTACTCTCCTTTATATCCCCGTCCTGACTTTTTACCTGTACAAGTATTCTCGGCGGCAGCTCGTCCTTGTAAGCGGTGATATCGATCCCGCTGTCTCCGCCATGCTTTGACAGTATTGTGCGATAGCCCATAGCGTTGAGAAGATTTGCTATAAAGTCTTCAAGGTCATATCCCTTTAAATTTCTGCTGAGTTCTTTTAAAATAAAATCCTTTGTGCTTTCGATAATCTCCTGCGCCGTTACACTGATCGTTTCTTCGTCCTGCTCCTCCGAAATCGGCTTGAAATTTATATCCAGCGCACTTAGAAATTCACCTGAATACGTTTTGATCATAAAGAATGATAACGCTGACCCGGCTTCATGTAAAGCGCCCTGGGAAAATGCGGTTCTCGGAAGATGCTTTAACCATCTGACCTTTCTTCTGTTACAGTATTCATGGGAATTGCTGTCAAAATAGTAGTCTCCGTCAACAACTCCCAAATTGATCTGCCGGTCGCACTTTGAAGGATAAACAATATAATCGCCGATAGAAACCTCATAAATAAAACGATATAACATCCCTGCCGAAGTCGCTATTGACCCCTTTTTGCATTTTGGATAAACAAGTTCATACTTTGACTTGAACGCTTCTCTACTGTTTGGAAAAGCAGACAGATCCCCCATAGCCTTCCATCCGAGGGCAATCAGGCCATTGTCAAGAAACAGTCTGTCGTCCATAGTATGAATACCCCAGATTTTAGTCTGCATATCTTCATTCCCTTCGTTTTTTCAAAGTATAACATATGTCACTTATATTGTCAAAAAAATGCAAAAAAATCGCTTCGGATTCCCGAAGCGATTTATTATGTTGGCGTTGACCTATCTTCCCGGTCCGTCACCAGACAAGTATTGTCGGCACAGGTGAGCTTAACTACTGTGTTCGGAATGGGAACAGGTGGACCCTCACCGTTAAAAACACCAACTGCGTCAGAGTTTGTACCCTGAAAACTGAACAGAAAGAATCGAAACACAAGCCTGCCTGCATACTGTAGGTCAAGCCCTCGGGCTATTAGTACCGCTTGGCTGAATACATTACTGTACTTACACCGGCGGCCTATCAACGAGGTAGTCTGCCTCGGCCCTTACTCTTTCGATGGGAGATCTTATCTTAGGGGG
>JAZLGK010000066.1:0-29987 GCA_045616265.1 Candidatus Limivicinus sp.
CTCCTTGGCCCACAGAACGACATGGCTACGATCCGACTTGACGGTCTACCCGCTGTTTCTGAAGAAATTCGGCAGCCGCAGACTCCTTATGGCTTCGGGAATCTTCTTTACTGTAAAAGCGGTACTGCTGACTCTGGCGGCGTCTGTCACAGCGATCTATTTTATTCAGGTTCTGCAGTGCCTTACCTATGTTCTTATGTCCATGTCGCAGCTTTACTACGCGGAGGAATGCACCTTCGCTTCGGACATGATAAAGGGTCAGTCGATGATCACGGCGTTTTATACCTTCGGCTGTGCGATCGGTAATCTTCTCGGCGGTGTGATCATCAGTGCCCGAGGCGTGAAAACTATGCTGCATACGGGAATAGGGATATCCGTTCTGGCGGTGCTTGTGCTCACCTTTACCTTACCGAGAGCGGTGAAAGAGAAAATAAGCAATACCGCTGAATGATCTTCGCGCACACCGGAACAGAGGAAACAGGCTTGCCGCAACGCTCTTTCGAATTCGGACAGCAGATTACGGAAGATGCTGCGCAGATCACAGAAGAGATCGTGTATGCCAAAATGGCAGTGAAAGATCCGGACAGCTCAGTGCTTTTGCACTCTCTGTCCGGACCTTTTTGCGTGTTCATGTCTGTTCGCTTATCCTGCCCTGTCTGCGTTTGCTTCATTTGGATTACGTGAGATCTTCATTGCGGAAATCAGCAGAAGAGCCATCATAAGAAAAATATAAAGAGGAAAGAACCGGATGCCGATTTTTCCCGCTATAGCGCCGAAAAGCGGCGGCATGAGAGCGCTTCCCGCATGAGCGATAGCCATTTCTATTCCGACGATCGTACTGGTAGAGCTGTGCCCGTACAGATACGGTACGGAATGAATGATGGAAGGGACGATGGTTGAACATCCGAGTCCGACGATAAAGAGACCGACAAGCGGAAGAAGCACCGTGCTGCTTTGGATGAACAGCAGCAGAGAGCCCGCAAAAGCGATGGCAGAGCCCATTCGCGCCATCCGCAGATCGCCGATTCGATTGGCGATAAAGCTGCTTAAAAACCTGCCGAGAGTGATCCCGATAAAAATGGAAGAGGTACATGTGGCAGCGGTCTCGGCATCGAGTCCCCGCGCTTCAATGAGAAAACTGCTTGACCAGAGACTGGCGGTCACCTCGGCTCCACAGTAGGAAAACAGAGTACCGAAAGTGAAAACAATACCGGGAAGACGTAATACATCCTTTATCGGCATAACCGTTATCTCATTATCAAGATCCGGGCTGTCGGACGATTTTTTCCAACGGGGAAGAGAGATGATGAGCAGAACGGTTATGATGATCTGTACGGAAGCCACAAAGTCATATCCGGCTCCCCAGCTGCGGCCGCCGGCAAGGAGAAAGCCGATGGCAAAGGGAGAGAGCATAGAGCCGATTCCCCAACTGCAATGCAGCCAGCTCATGTGTTTGGAAGAATAGTTTCTTGAAACATAATCGTTGATGGCAGTGTCGATGATCCCGGAAGCGGCGCCGAGCGGAAATGTAAAAAGACATATCATGTATTCGGAGCGGGAAATACTGCAACCGTACAGCGATAACGCCATTACAAGCATACTCAGCATGGAAGCATACCCATGCCCGATTTTTTTATCGATCCTGTCTGTTACCAAGCCGGAAAGAGCCTTGCTGACGGTCATGATCAGCGATATGACTCCGGCAAAGTCAAGCGAAGCGGCAAATTCCGCTCGCATGATCGGCCACAGCGAGCCGAGGACCGGTTCGGGCAGACCAAGCCCTACGAAAGAGAGATAGATGACAAACAGCAAAAACAGATACATTCTGACCAGCTCCTTTCATCAGCGCCGACATTGATCCTGATAATTCTGAGCCTTCCGGACAGAAAAGTCAAGTGCCTGGCAAATATTATATCTATGAAGTAAACAGAAAAAAATTTCAGATAACATCTATCAATTTCTTTTGCAGTTTGATAAAATACAGAATAGATGGATTAATCAACAAAGAACGGCCTATAAAGGCTTTGAACACACGGAAAAAGAAAAGGGATCGGTAAGCTTATATAAACGGAACAATTATGATTTCGGAAGCTTAATATAAATAATGAAATGGAGAATATACTATGGACGCAATTCTTACTGACTCGATAACAAGATTTGAAATGCTGGACTGTTCGCTCTGCGTAAATGCTCCCTGCACTGCCGCCTGTCCCAAAAGCTTTGACTGCGCCGGGGCTCTCCGGAGGATCTGGATGGATAACGAGGAATACGCTTCTATGACGATGCCGGAGAATGCTCCCTGCCTCGGCTGTGACGCCCCGTGCGAGCGCTTGTGTATCAAAGCGGGGAAGGTAGAGATCAAAAAACTCATGTCCCGCCTTTCCGAGCTGAAAGCACGTGACCATCAGACGGAAACGGTCGATTTTTCGGTTCTGAAAACAGACATCTGCGGTATCGAGCTCGAAAACCCGTTCCTCCTTTCATCCTCCGTTGTGGCAAGCTCTTATGAAAAGTGTGCCAGAGCCTTTGAAGCCGGCTGGGCGGGCGTATGCTTCAAGACGATCTCTTCTCTGGACATCCACGAGGCTTCACCGCGCTATTCGGCCATCGAAGGGGACAACGGCACGATCCTCGGCTTTAAGAATATCGAGCAGCTTTCCGACCACAGCCTTGCCGAGGATATGGCAATATTCCGGAAACTCAAGGAAAACTACCCGGGGAAATTTGTCCTCGCCTCGATCATGGGACAGAACGAGGACGAGTGGCGCGAGCTTGCGCTTCTCTGTGAGAAAAACGGGGCAGACGCCGTAGAACTGAATTTCTCCTGCCCGCATATGGCGGAGGGCGGACTCGGTTCCGATATCGGTCAGGTGCCGGAGCTGGTGGAAAAGTTTACCGCTGCCGCAAAAAGCGGGTGCAGCATACCGGTGCTTGTAAAGCTGACGCCGAATGCAGCAAATATGACTCCTGCTGCGCAGGCTGCGGTCAGAGGAGGTGCGGACGGTATTTCCGCAATAAACACGATAAAAAGCATTACCGGCATCAATCTGCATACATATGTCGCGGAGCCGGCGGTACACGGTCTTTCGGCGCTCGGCGGATACAGCGGTCCGGCGGTAAAACCGATCGCTCTCCGGTTCATCATGGAGCTGGGGAAGCTTTCCGAACTGGAAGGGAAACATATTTCCGCGATGGGCGGTATAGAGACATGGCGCGACGCCGCGGAATTCATCCTGCTGGGAGCAAAAACCGTGCAGCTTACGACCGCCGTGATGAAATACGGCAACTGGATCATAGAGGATCTGAAATCCGGCCTTGCTCTGTACATGAATCAGAAGGGTTTTCGCAGTATAAAAGAGCTTGCCGGGGAGGGACTACAGTTTGTATACAGTTCGACCGATGTGCTGGAAAGAGATACCGTGATCTATCCGAGGATCGACAAGGAAAAGTGCAATGGCTGCGGTCGGTGTGTTCTCTCCTGCACGGACGGAGGGCATGAGGCGCTTACGCTGAAGGAGGATCGGAGCGTTTTCCTGAACGCGAAAGAGTGCGTCGGCTGCCATCTCTGTGCTTTGGTATGCCCGGAGAAAGCGATCAAAACAAACGGCAGACGTGTATCGAAAAAGAAGAACTGATACTATTCTCCAATAAAAAGCTTAAACTTTTTATTGGAGAGATGCCGCCCGTAGCGTCATCCATTTGCTTAACGCAAATGATTATCTCTGCGATTCTCAACGCACCTGACGGCGCTATAAAAAGGTGACTTTGTCTGCCTTTTAATGAGAATCAGTATGAATGAAGAATCCCTCCTGCTCACGGTGAGCGGGAGGGATTTGATATAGTTGAAAGGAATCGGTTAACTGACCGCTGCGGGTGTAACAACAGCGCTTTCACTGTTTGTCCCGGGAAGCTCAATGGAAAGGTAGTCGTTAATGATGTCCATAACGGTCTCATCCTTGAGGATCATGGAGATCTCTATGCGCCGGTTGGCGGCTTTCCCCTCCGGAGTGGCGTTCGTCTGCACGGGTCTGTCCTCACCGTAGCCCGCGGCGCAGAACATTCTGGAATAGGGAGAGAGCTTTCCCTGCTGCTGTAAAAGCAGATAGTTGAGTACGGAATTCGCGCGGGAGGTCGAGAGGATGCGGTTGTCATCCGCGTTGCCGTCGCTGTCGGTATGACCGGAGATCACGATACTTTCCACATACTGCGCGTTTTCGCTGTCGGCGAGGAACTGCGCGAAAACCTCGATGAGCTGGTTGAGCAGGGGAACGCTCTCAGACTTGATCAGAGCGGAGCCGGAGTCGAAAAGAACGCTGTCGGAAAGAATGATGTTGCCGTTTTCGCCGATGCTGACCTTGGAGGCATCGCCCATGACCTCGGCGATCCGGTCGCGGATCTGTTCGAGGATGGACACACGCAGACCTGCGATCGTCTCCATCTGGCTGTACATCGACTGGATCTCCTCATCGGCCTGCTGAAGATAGAGCTTCTGCTCGTCGATGAGAGCTAATTGCTTCTGCAGCTCCTCGTTCTGACGGGCGATCTCCGTCTCCTTTTCGGTCAGAGTCATCTTGGCGCTGTCGAGGTCGGAGGTAACGCTTTCCAGCTCGCTTTCGGCGGTCTGGACATCCTGCAGCGTGAGAAGGAGCTGCGCCTGCGTGCTGTTGAGCGTGTCCTGCGTCTTTTTAAGATCGTTGCCGGTGATAAGGTTCTGTATGTAGGAAATCAGCATAAGAAAGAATAGAATGAGCGCAACGGCGGACATCATATCCGCGTAGGAGGGCCAGAAGCCCTGCTCGCCGTCGGAGGATGAGGTAAAAGAGCCGGAGCGCGCGGAAGAAGCTCTCCTCATCTGTCAGCACTCCTCTCCATGTTTCTTGCCGTTTCCCGCATGGCGGCGACAACATCGCGCATACTGAGATCCATTCTCTCCACGGTGCCGCGGAGATTGTAGTTGAATTCGGAGAAGTCATGCACACCGTCGTTGAATACGCCGACGGTCTGATTGAAGGCGCCGAGATAAGCGCGGGACTGGTCGAGAGTTCGGTTGAGGTTGGCGCTTGCTTCCGCCAAAGTTCTGTCCATGCTGTCGGCGGCACTGTTGAGAGCGTCGATCACGGCGCTGATCTCAGGATTATCGCTGCTGCCCGCATTGGTCTTGAGCTTCGGTGCAACGGAATGGTCGAGCCACAGCTCCATCTGTACCTCAAGACGCTGCCGGGCGGTCTCGGGGTTGAAGATGGCTCTTAAAACAGTGAGCAGAATAGAGCAGGCGACGCCTACGAGGGAGGTATAGAAAGCGACCCCCATACCGGACAGAGCGGACATCAGTCCTCCGCCGACGCTGTTGAGAACGCTGAGCCATTCGGAGGTATCCGTGAAGCTGATAAGCTCCGTGAGGGAGGAGACGGAAAGACTCAGCCCCATGAAGGTACCGAAAAGACCCAGAGTGACGAAGAGCGATACAGCGTTATTGAGAAAACGCTCACAGAGAAGGAGTCCCTTGAGTCCCGTGCCGATGGCGTCGGTGATGATGGCGGGGGTGTTGACCTCTTTGCCGTGGAGCTTATAGGCGTCGGCATAATCGGCCACGAGGAAATGCAGGAATTTGCTGCTGTTCTGTGCGCCGTCCGCCACAAGATCGGAGATCCTCCTGTATCTTGCCGATACATAGAAGAGAAGGATCAGCGCGAGAACGAAAAGCGCGAGGATGATAACGATAACGATGGAGCCTTCAATGGGCATACTGGACAGTTTGTTCAATTTTGTATCCTCCTGAAAAATATTTTAAGCGATGCCGTCAAAAAGTTCACGGGCATTGATGCCGTTTACATATTGAGTCTTGTTTTTGGTCGTGATAAAAAGCCTGCAGCAGGCGCCGACGCCGGTTTTCATGTCAATAAAGGATGTACCGTCCGTGCGCCAGAAGTAGAACTGTGTCTTTCCGGGAATTTTCACGGCGGACTGACTGCCGCTGCCGGTTTCCGGATCGATGCTCACGGTAGCAAGCTCATTTTTGCTGGTAAGGATCGCAGGAGAAGAGAGCAGATAGCAGCTATCGAGACTTACCGGCATCCCGTCCACACCGATGCTGTATTCTTTTATTCCCACCTGCGGATAAAGAAGCTTGCACAGTGTGCCCATGACGAAGTTTTCCGGGTTCGTCAGGACCGTGCGCCCTTCGCAGTGACCGCTGAAGCCGGCGGCATGGAGGCTCGTATCATACATTCCTCCGACGAAGGAAGCCCCTGTCCTGTCAAGTCTGAAAACATTTATATAGCCGTACTCACTGAGGTTTTCACCGTTGATAAAAAGATAATTCCGGTTGAGTCCCGCGTGGATCACATAGCAGTCGTAAGCTTTCAGACCGGTTTTTACGGCGGTGGTATTGCCGTTGATATCGATGGTCAGCTCATCGGAATAACCGAGTTTATCGTCATACCGGTCGCTCACCCGAATGCTGTCGCTGTTTCCGTTGAGGTCAAGATCAAAGTTAAAGCATTTCCCGTCAATCAGGGGTGAGACATAGCTGGCAGGAACCTCCGCATACCTCTGATCGAGAAGCTCGGGATAGTTGTCATAGCGCAGAGAGACGGTTATTAAGCCCGCAGCAGGATCGGCAAGCTCACCGGGACTGAAATATACCGTGATACCCTGATAATCCAGCGTCCACACAAAAGCAGTCGGGGACTCCATATAGTGATTCAGCTTCCCCATAAGATCATCAAACGCGGCATCCGGATAGTTTATGGACAGGCTTGACTCTATAACGCCGCGGAAGGCTTTCATATCGCTGACGAGTGAGCGGATATCGATCTCACGCCCGGATAGAGTGTCGAGATTGAGAGAAGAGTACGCGATATCTTCCTGTTCTCCGCCGGAGAAGACGGAGGAAGAACAGAGAATGCTGACAGCCTTGCTGTCGGCTCTGGGCAGGGCAACAAAGATGTCCCGCCGAAACGGTGTAAACGCTTCCGCATCGGAAAAATACGCATCCTCGGCCAGGGAGGAAAGATTATCAAAAATAGACTGAGCGTTTTTGATAAACGAAGTATTCACACTGTCAAGAGAGTGTTTGAGTACGGGATTTTTTTGAGCATCCGCGGCGGAAAGCTTAAGCATCGGGTATTCGACCGAACAGATCAGATCCTCGTCCAGCTTCAGCTCGGATGTCTGGATATCCCGGAAAAAACTCAGTGCAGTGACGGGCTGCTTCAATGTGTCAATGACAGCGGAGCTTTGACCGGTGTTTTCCTCTTCGGGAACAACGGCGTTTTTCTTTCCGCAGCCGTACAGGTTCAATGTGAGTATGGCAAGCAGCAGCGAAAGGACCCTTTTCATGTTGCACCTCACAGGGTTACATAAATCAGTTGCTATTATAGCAGAAAGAAAATCATTTTTCCACATATATTTTTATATTTTTACCATTTATTAAAAGACGGGTGAAAAAAGGAAAAGTTCGTTTTCATGAAAGTTTTTTCGCGATAATTTTTCGGGCATTTTCGGAAACTTTTTTTAAAAGCCCGCGTCATAGAAATCACAGCCGGTAAAAACAGCGGATAAAGCGGGGCTGAAAAAGAAAAAACTGGGAAATCACCGAAAAAGGTTGTCGAAATACACAAGATGTGGTATGATAACCAAGTAAAAATGTAAATAACCTCAAAGGGAGGATAATTTTTATGAAAAACATAAGGAAAGCTTTGATAATCGCACTGACATTGTGCGCGTTGACGGCTTTGCTGACAGTCAGCGCCTGGGCGACGGCAAGTCTCGTGATCGTTCCTTCCAGCGATACAATGTACGCCGGAATGACCTATACGCTGACAGTTAACGACCCGGAAGATTTGATTTCTCCTTGCTTTCAGTGGGACCCTCCTGCTGGATGCAGTATTACCCCTTTAGACTGGAACAATTATGAAATCAGATCGTATAATTATCAGATGACGATTGCTTCCGATGCAGAGTATGTTCAGGTAAGGTTTTATAATGATCCGACGAACAACGGCCAGACCTCGAATGAAAACACCTTTTATCATCAGGTCAAAAAACCTACAGCTTCTGCTGTTATCATCGGCGAAAATTCTGTCAGAAAAGGCGAAAGCATTCAGATGAGTCTTTCTCCGAGCTTAAATAATATCCAGTGGAGTACAGAAACCTCCGATGGCATCGGCGGGGCGTATATTGACGCGACCGGAAAGCTTTACGGTGCTGTTGAAGGTGTTGTGAAAGTAATTGCCGCAGCGACCAATGAACTGAATAATCCGGTTTATATTGATCCGGTCTATGTCACTGTGACTCCGGCACAGACGGTCACTGTACAAAGCATAAAGATCCAGACTCCCGGAAAGGTGTTTGCAGGGTTTTCAACTCAGCTTACCGCTCTTGTAAACAATACGCCGAGCACGGATGTTGACTGGAATGTAATTGATGGCGATGCAGTCATTAATGAAAACGGCCTGCTGACCCCGAGGAGCAATTCCGGCGGGTATAAGATCAGCGTGAAAGCGACATCCACACAGGATACAAGCAAATGGGATGTTATTGTGCTTGATGTATCCAATCCCTATGTTACGATAAACTCGTCTAACAGAACAGACCTTAAGCCAACGGAGACAACTGTGCTTACGGCAACGGATTATCCGAACGGAACACAGACCGGATGGACGTGGAATTTTACGGACAGCTCCTTTAGAGATTACGCGGAGTTGACATCGAACGGTTCCTATCAGGCCGGTCTGAGAATAAAGGCAGCCGGTAAGAATATTATTGTTCAGGCGACAGATGCCAATGGTGTCAGCGCCACGATCACGATCAACACCTCCTCCGCCCCCTCCGGCACAAAGACGGTCTTCATTACGTCGGATGAGTATTATCCCTCCTGCGGCCAGACAATAACGGTCAGAGCCAAGTTCAGCAACAGCTACGATTCGGATAACACTCTTACACACTGGGTCTACGATAAGAACATTCTCGAAATGACCTATAACGATGCTTCCAGCGCAAAATTCAAGGCTGTGAGAAACGGCAGTACAAAAATCACCGCCTACGCCCGGAAAGACAACGAGATGTACGGAGTGGAGAGCAACAGTATCGATATTACGGTTTCCGGCAGTGTTCTGAATCACCAGATCACCTACGGTAATTACAGCACCTTTGACGGGACCAATCCTCTCTACTTCATTACCAATGATTATATAACCAACTTCAAGGGTGTTACGGTGGACGGCTATGTCCTTACCAACGGAAATCAGTACTATTCCACTTCCTCCTCCGACGGACACATCCTTGTAGCGATGAATCCTGCCTATCTTAAGATGCTCTCATCCTCCAGCTATCATACCATTCAGATCTATTCCACCGTCAACGGTCCTGCCACAGGCTACTTCCGCAATTACGGCGTGTCCCAGACGATTTACGGCGTCAGAACCGGAGATGACAACAACATTGCCCTCTGGGTGACCCTCTGCACACTCGGCTTTGCGGGCGCCGCAGCGATCATCATTATGAAACGCAGGGAAATCTTCGGCAAATAAGCGAATACAGTATCAAACACGTGTGATCCGACGGGTCACACGTGTTTTTTACATGGAATATTATTTCGCATCATATATAATTTGCAAATAAATTTATATATTGATATTGACAAATTTACATGACGGTGTTATATTATAGCCAGCAAAAGCCGGGAAAGGAAAAAAGAAAATGAAGAAAACACTGTATAGTCTGATGCTCAATGACGAAGTCGTGCGGGAGGTGGATGCGCTGGCACACCGGCTCGGTACCAACCGTTCCAATCTTATCAACCAGATTCTAGCGGAGTACGTAAACTATGAAACGCCGGAGCGCAGAATAAACGATGTGCTCTCCGCCATTGAGCAGCTTATGGCGCCGTCCGGTGAGCTTGTCCCGTTTTTTGCGCCGAATACCTTTTCCATGTCGCTGAAAAGCTCTTTGGAATACAAATACCGTCCCACGGTAAAATATGAAGTGGAGCTGTTCAAGACCGGGGGAGAATGTATCGGGGAGCTGTCGGTCGTGTTCCGTACCCAGTCCGCCGCGCTGATCTCCGCAATAACCGACTTCTTCCGTCTTTGGAAAACCATTGAAGACGCGCATCTTCGTTCCCAGACGGGGGCACATATCGACTATGCTCTTTATGATGGAAAATTTGTGCGCTCCATCGCCGTTCCGGACAGGGACTGCACCGCGCAGCAGCTTGCCAACGCATTAAGCGAGTATATAAAGCTTTTCGACAAGCTTATGAAGGGCTATCTTACCGGGCGCTATGATGCCCACGATGTCGAAGGAGCCTATTTTTCCGGTATGATTAATGCGCCTGTTCACATTTGATAAAAAGAGGTGTATTGAATGAATGCACAGAACTTTACCCAGAAAACTTTAGAAGCGATCCAGACCGCGCAGGCCATGGCGCAGGAAAACCGCAATAACTACATCCGGCCTGAGCATCTTCTCTATGCTCTTATCGATCAGGACGGGGGGCTTATTCCGTCTCTGTTCGGAAAGATGGGGGTTGACTGCAACGGCATTCTTTCGGAGCTGGACACTGCGATCTCCGCTCTGCCGAAGGTCGGCGAGGGCGCGGAGGTATATCTCTCACAGGAGAGCGACCGTGTACTCAAAGCCGCCGAAAAGGCTGCCAAATCGATGGGGGATGAATATATCTCCGTTGAGCATATCATGATCGGCATTTTTGCCGCCGCAACTCCCGCCATCAAGCGCATTTTTGCCGACCACGGTATTACGAGATCCGCCTTTACCGCCGAGCTTTCCAAGGTGAAATCCTCACCCGTCACCGGCGACAACCCCGAGAGCACCTATGACGCGCTCAATAAATACGGTACCGACCTTGTCAAGAGGGCAAGAGAAAACGAGCTGGATCCGGTCATCGGCCGCGACACCGAAATCCGGAACGTGATCCGCATCCTCTCCCGGAAATCCAAGAACAATCCTGTGCTGATCGGCGAACCGGGTGTCGGCAAGACTGCCATTGCCGAGGGACTTGCCCAGCGCATCGTCCGGGGCGACGTCCCGGAGGGACTGAAGGATAAAACGATCTTTTCTCTCGACATGGGAGCCCTGATCGCAGGCGCGAAATACCGGGGCGAATTTGAAGAGCGTCTCAAAGCGGTACTGGAAGAGATTCGCCGCAGCGAGGGACAGATCCTTCTTTTTATAGACGAGCTGCACACCATTGTCGGCGCGGGTAAGACCGAGGGCAGCATGGATGCCGGAAATCTTTTAAAACCGATGCTGGCCAGGGGAGAGCTCCACTGCATCGGCGCAACGACTTTGGATGAATACCGAAAGTATATCGAAAAGGACGCGGCTTTAGAGCGCCGTTTCCAGCCTGTTTTAGTGGACGAGCCTACGGTCGAGGATACGATCTCCATCCTCCGCGGCCTTAAAGAGCGCTATGAGGTGTTTCACGGCGTGCGTATCCACGATAACGCGCTTGTCGCCGCCGCAACGCTCTCCAACCGCTATATAACCGACCGTTTTCTGCCCGACAAGGCCATTGATCTGGTGGATGAGGCCTGCGCCCTGATCCGCACCGAGATCGATTCCATGCCCGCAGAGCTGGATGACATCCGCCGCAGGATCATGCAGATGGAGATCGAAGAAATGGCGCTCAAGAAGGAGGACGACCGGCTGAGCGTCGAGCGTCTTGCCAAGCTCCGGGAAGAGCTGGCCGATCTCAAGGACAGCTTCAACGAGATGAAGGTGCGCTGGGAGAGCGAGAAAAGCAGTGTAGACGAGGTCAAAAACCTCAAATCGCAGATCGAACAGATGCACGCGGATATTGAAAACGCTCAGCTTCGCTATGAGTACGAGACGGCGGCAAAGCTCAAGTATTCAGACCTCCCGGCTCTTGAGAGAAAGCTTGCGGAAGCCGAAAAGCGCTCCGAGAATCAAAAAGCGAACACGATGGTGCATGACACTGTAACGGAAGAGGAGATCTCCGGCATCGTTGCCAAATGGACGGGGATCCCCGTATCAAAGCTTATGGAGGGCGAGAGAGAAAAAATACTGCACATGGATGAGATCCTGCATAAGCGTGTGATCGGGCAGGATGAGGCCGTGCAGAAGGTCACGGAGGCAATTTTACGCTCCCGTGCCGGGATCGCCGATCCCAACCGCCCTATCGGTTCCTTCCTGTTCCTCGGCCCTACAGGTGTGGGTAAGACGGAGCTTGCAAAATCTCTTGCCGAGTGCCTTTTTGACGATGAGCACAATATAGTCCGTATCGACATGACGGAGTATATGGAGAAGTTCTCCGTCTCACGTCTTATCGGCGCGCCTCCGGGATATGTCGGCTATGACGAGGGCGGTCAGCTCACCGAGGCTGTGCGCCGCAAGCCCTACAGCGTGGTGCTTTTTGATGAGATTGAAAAAGCGCACCCGGATGTTTTCAACATTCTTCTGCAGATCCTGGACGACGGGCGCATTACCGACTCGCAGGGTCGGACGGTGGATTTCAAAAATACGATCATCATTCTCACCTCCAACCTCGGCAGCCACTATCTTTTAGAAGGCATTGAAAGCGACGGCAGCATTTCGGAGGATGCGAAAAACGCTGTTATGCGGGAGCTGAAAGCCTCCTTCCGTCCCGAATTTCTCAACCGTCTGGATGAAACTATAATGTTCCGACCTCTGACGCGCGAAAATCTGAACGGTATTATCGACAACATGGTCGATTCTCTGCGCGCTCGTCTTGCGGACAAGTCGCTCGGACTCTATATAACACCCGAAGCAAAGCAGCTCATTATCGAGCGAGGCTTTGATCCTCTCTACGGTGCAAGACCGCTTCGCCGTTATCTGCAGAGCAGCGTCGAGACCCTCATCGCCCGTACGATCCTCAAGGGCGAGATCGAACCCGGCATCACCCTCACGGTGGATGTCCGGAACGGAGAGCTTATCTGCGAATAAAACCGATAAATATATACTATAAAAGCCGAGCGATGTTTTTTACGCATCGCTCGGCTTTTATATCACAGTCCTATATCAGTGTATTCTCTCCTGCAGCCACGCAAGAATATCTTTGTATACGGCGTCCTTGTTTATTTCATTGAGCATTTCGTGCCGACCGTCCGGATAAAGGCGGATCATGACATCGCGCAGTCCCGCGCTGCAGAAAGCTTTATAGGCTTTTTCAACGCCCTTTCCGTAATCGCCTACGGGATCGGCGCTGCCTGACATGAAGTAGACCGGCTTTTCCTTATCCATCTTTGCGATATTGGATTTTGCGGTAATATACTTGATCCCCTTCATCATATCGCGGTAGAGACTGATCCTGCAGACAAAGCCGCACATCGGGTCGGCAATATAGGCGTCCACGGCTTTTTCATCGCGGCTCAGCCAGTCAAAAGGAGTGCGCGGATTGTCTATCCTGCTGAGGTAAGAGCCGAATGCGATGTCATTGAGCGTCTGACCGTCGCCACGCGGTCCGTTCTTGAGAACCAATGCTTCGGCGATCACGTTTCCGCCGAGTACTGTTAAAGCATCCTGATGTCCTGTGCCGCTGAGGATCGCATAATCGTACTTGTCGGGGTGATCGATTATGTAGTTCCTCGTGAGGAAGCTGCCCATGGAATGACCGAACATCACATAAGGAATACCGGGATTTTCCGAAACGGCTATATCGTGGAGCTTCACCATGTCCTGTACAACATAACTCCAACCGTCTTTTTCGGCAAAAATCCCTTTTTCACTGCCGATGATGACGGATTTTCCGTGCCCCAAATGGTCGTTGGCGTAGACGGCAAATCCGTTTTCCGCGAGGAAAACCATAAAGTCCGCATAGCGTTCCGCGTGCTCGGCAATACCGTGCGCGATCTGGATTACAGCTTTCGGAGCCGTATCCGGCAAGCATTTCTTAACGTGTATTATATTTATTCCGGTGCTTGACTCAAAAGTAAAATCCGAAAATACAGGCATATTCTTCTCCTTATATAATAGCTCCTCACATTACGTGAGGAGCTGTATGAAAGATCCCTTACTTGCTCACGATCTCGCAGGTATCGCGTGCAATAACGAGTTCTTCGTTAGTGGGGATAACAAAGACCTTGACCTTGGAATCGGGCGTGGAGATCATGATGTCCTCGCCGCGCTTGGAGTTGGCCTCTTCATCAAGCGTTACGCCGAGGTAGCCGAAGTGCTCTGTAATGGCCTTGCGGGTGGTGGATGCGTTCTCACCTACACCGGCGGTGAAGATGATAGCGTCAACACCGTTCATGGCGGCGACGTAGGAACCGACGACCTTTGTGACCCAGTAGTTGAACATATCCAAAGCCAGTCTTGAACGGTCATTGCCCTCGGCGGCGGAGCTTTCCAGATCGCGGAAGTCGGAGGAGACGCCGGAAATACCCTGTACGCCGGACTTCTTGTTGAGAACATTGAGCATTTCATCAATGTTCAGATCATGCTTTTTCATGAGGTACTGCATGATTCCGGAGTCGAGGTCGCCGCAGCGGGTGCCCATGGGGAGACCGGCCAGAGGAGTAAAGCCCATGGAGGTATCGACACACTTGCCGTGGTCGATAGCGCAGATGGATGAGCCGTTGCCCAGGTGGCAGGAGATGATCTTCAGCTCCTCGATGGGCTTGCCCATAAGCTCGGCACAGCGCTTGGAGACATAGCGGTGAGAGGTACCGTGGAAGCCGTAGCGGCGAACACCGTCCTTTTTATAATAATCATAAGGAATTGCATACATGAAGGCTTTACCGGGCATGGTCTGGTGGAAAGCCGTATCAAATACCGCCACCATGGGAACATCGTCGCCCATAACGGCTTTGCAGGCGTTGATGCCGGTGATGTTGGCGGGATTGTGGAGAGGCGCAAAGGGAGTGCACTCTTCGATGGTCTTGATGACTTCATCGGTGATCAGCACGGAGTCGGCAAACTTCTCACCGCCGTGAACGACACGGTGACCGACAGCGTCGATCTCCTTCATGGAGCCGACAACGCCGTACTGGGCGCTGGTGAGCTTGTCAATGACGGCTGCAATGGCCTCGGCGTGGGTGGGAAGATCGATGTCTTCATTGAAAACGGGCTTATTGCCTACGAGAGGAGTGTGCTTGAGGTGTCCGCCGATGCCGATACGCTCGCACAGACCTTTTGCCATAACGCTTTCATTCTCCATGTTGATGAGCTGATACTTGAGAGAGGAGCTGCCGGCATTGATAACAAGAATTTTCATTTTTTATTTTCCTTCCTATTGTAAATATGCTGCGGATTAAGTAAAATAATTACACACCTATTTTAATACAAATAATATAAAACGCAAGTCTTTTTTAACGGAGTTACGAAAGAATGAAAATCGTCGGGGTTGTTGCGGAATATAATCCGTTCCATTCGGGACATGAATATCATATAAAAAGAACGAGAGAGCTGCTCGGCGAGTGCGCGGTCGTCTGCGTTATGTCGGGTGATTTTGTCCAGAGAGGGGAGCCTGCCCTGTTTTCCAAATATGCAAGAGCGGAGACGGCATGTCGATGCGGTGCGGATCTTGTGATAGAACTGCCGCTTCCCTGGACCCTTTCCTCCGCAGAGGGTTTTGCCGGAGGAGCGGTGGGACTTCTTGCCGATATAGGGGCGGAGCATATAAGCTTCGGGAGCGAAACGGGAAACATCGAAATGATCGAAAAGTGCGCGGAAGCGTCTTTAAGTAAAGACTATATCCCCACCGTTAAGAGAATATTGAAAGAAGAAGAGAGCGGTTTTGCTGCGGCCAGAGAAAAAGCGCTGAGAGAAATAGCGGGAGATGCTGCGGATATCGTGACAGGAGCAAATGACAGTCTCGCGGTGGAATACCTGAAAGCGATCAGAAGCTCCGGCGCTTCCATGCAGACTCTTGCCGTGCAGAGGCTCGGAAACGGGCATGATTCATCCGGGGAGAGCGGATTCCTCTCGGCTTCCGATATAAGAGAACGTTTCGGGAACGGTGAGGACATATCAGCCTTTGTGCCGGAGCGGGCGGCTTATGGTTACAAGGAAGAAAGTGATGCGGGCAGAGTCATTGAAAGAGAGCTCTTTGAAACGGCGGCTCTGACAAGACTGAGGAGCTTTGACGCGGAATACTTCAACTCTCTGCCCGACTGTGCGGACGGATTGGGGGACAGGCTTTATAAAGCGAGCAGAAGCGTTTCGTCACTTGAAGAATTATATGTTTCCGCAAAAACGAAGAAATATGCCATGTCGCGTATCCGGAGAGCGTGTATGTGCGCCGTGCTCGCTGTAAAAGCCGGAATGAAAGAGGAAAAGCCTCCTTATGCGAGACTGCTTGCGGCTAATGAGAGAGGCTGCGGCGTTTTAAGGGAAATATCCGACAGCAAAAAGATTCCTCTGATAACAAAACCGGCGGAAATAAACAAATATGACAAAAGGTTACAGAATCTGTTTGCCACCGGCGTATACGCCCATGATATAGTATCCCTTTGTTATCGAAGCAAAAGTATGAGGATCGGCGGGAAAGAGTGGAAAACTACACCTGAAATTGTTAAATATCAATAAACAACATATTATCAAAAAAACAAATTTAGTGAAAAATGTTAATTGAAATTGCCGAATTGATAGTTCATAATCAAACTATCGTTGAAGAAAAAACAAGTGTCTGCAAAATAAAGACACTCTCGACGAAGTAAAGCTTGGAGGAAAAACAAATGAAAAAGATCATTGCACTGGCACTTACTCTTATCATGATCTTCAGCTTCTGCGCCATCAGCGCCTCGGCTGAAAATGTTGTAAAAATCGGTGTATTTGAGCCTGCATCCGGTGACTCCGCTTCCGGCGGCAAGAAAGAAATTCTCGGTATGCAGTTTGCAAATACGGAATGCCCCACAGTTGATATTAACGGTGAGACCTATCAGGTTGAGCTCGTCCTTGCGGATAACGGTTCTTCCACCGATAAGGCTCCCTCTGCTGCGTCCGACCTCGTTTCCAAGGATGTTTCCGTCGTTCTCGGCTCCTACGGTTCCGGCGTTTCCATGGCAGGCGGTCCCAAGTTCGAAGAAGCCGGTCTTGCCGCTATCGGCGTAACCTGCACCAATCCCAATGTTACCGCCGGTAACGACTATTACTTCCGTATCTGCTTCCTGGATGACTTCCAGGCAGACGTCCTCGCAAACTTCGCCATAGATAAGTTTGATGCAAAGGTTGCCTACTGCCTCGGCGAAAACGGCAACGAATATGATCAGGGTCTGATCGCTTTCTTCAGCAAGGTCTTTGCGGCTGCCGGCGGCGAAGTCATCACCGACTCCTTCCCGACCAATAACTCCGACTTCACCTCTTACCTGAACAAGGCAAAGAGCAAGGGCGCAGACGTTATCTTCACTCCTGTTTCCATTGCCTATGCGACCCAGATCATTTCTCAGGCTGCATCTCTCGGCATTGAAGCTCCTATCCTCGGTTCCGACACGCTGGACGATAACATGGTTCTCGCTGCTGCCAAGGATACCGACATCAAGCTTTACGTTTCCACTTTCTATCAGGAAGGCGGCGCTCCTGCATTCGACTCCGGCATTAAGGAATACATCAATTCCGACGCGACTGCCAAGGATTCCAACGGCGGCAACGATACCATCGCGGCTGTCACCGCCATGGGTTACGATGCATATTATGTGGCTTTGGAGGCCATCAAGGCAGCCGGTTCCGTAGATTCTTATGACATCAAGGCAGCTCTGCCCGGCGTGACCTATACCGGCGTCTCCGGTGCTATTGCTTTCAATGAGATCGGTGATGCGGTTCGCGATACCGCTTACATCAAGACCTCTGACAATGCTGCGGGCGTGTGGACTCTGGAGACTGTCCAGACCGGTTCCGCAAAGTAATTCGGAAAACTAACTGTTTTGCCTCCACTTCGGTGGAGGCAAAACAGACGTTTACAAGTATAGGATGTCTTATAAAGAGCCGCTCTGATAGCTGAACGATAGCCCGAGCGGTTTTTTTTAAGGCATCCCAAACGACTGATAAAGGAGAAAACTCTATGGAATATATGATCTCCGTCATCCTCGCCGGTATCGCGGTCGGAGGACAATATGCTCTGATTGCCATAGGCTACACGATGGTCTACGGCATTTTGCGTCTCATTAACTTCGCCCACGGTGATGTGTTTATGGTTGCTGGCCTGCTCGGAATATACCTCTCGGCAACCATGCCCATCTATCTTGCTCTGCCGATCGTTATTGTTTTGACTGTGCTTCTGGGCTTCTCGATTGAACGCGCGGCATATAAGCCGCTGCGTACTGCGCCCAGAATGTCTGTTATGATCTCTGCCATCGGTGTCAGCTATTTTCTTCAGAACACCGCCACTTACATAACCGGTGGTCAGCCTATGACTTACCCCGGCGTTCCCGCCCTTGCAAAGACAATCAATATTGCGGGAACTCCTACCAAGCTTGTTGTGCTGATCACGCCTGTGCTGGTCGTTCTCCTTGTTATTGCCCTGACCCAGCTTATCAGCAAAACCAAAATCGGCATGGCGATGCGTGCCGTTTCCCGCGATTTTGAGACAGCCCGTCTCATGGGTATTGAGATCAACAAGGTTATTTCCGTCACCTTTATTATCGGTTCCACCCTTGCTGCCATCGGCTCTGTCCTGTACTTCACCTGTTACCCGGCCGTTACGCCGACAGCCGGTGCTTTGCCCGGTCTGAAAGCGTTCGTCGCCGCCGTTTTCGGCGGAATCGGTTCCGTCCCCGGCGCTGTGGTTGGTGCGTTTATCATCGGTATCTGCGAAAACTTAATCAAGTCTACGGACTACACCGTTTTCTCTGACGCTTTCACTTTCGCACTGCTTATCATCATTCTGATCTTCAAGCCCACCGGACTTTTCGGCGAGAAGTCCACCGACAAGGTTTAAGGAGGTGCGCTTATGATAAACAAAGCTTATTCCAGAAAGACAAGTATCAAGGCAGCACTGGGAATCTTCCTCTTTCTTGCGCTGATCGTTTTGCTTGAAAACATGACGCTGTTTATACCGCATCTGCCGTCGATCTTCAAGCCCACCAGTCAGTTGTTCACTGTGCTGAAAAAAGCGGCGGTCTATTCTCTGGTTGCCGTTTCCATGAACCTGCTCAACGGTTTTACCGGGTTGTTTTCTCTTGGTCAGGCAGGTTTTATGCTTCTCGGCGCCTACACCTATGCGATCTTAATGGTTCCCGCTTCCGCCAAAGATCAGGTCTACTACCTTTATGACGGTGCGGCGATCAAATACTCCATTCAGGACATTCTCGACCGTGTCCTCGGCACGACCGGCTTCGGTGGCACAATGAGCCTCATTCTGTCTGTGCTGATTGCCCTGATCCTCGCCGGATGTGTTGCCGCATTTTTTGCATGGCTCATAGGACTTCCGGTTCTTCGCCTCAAGAGCGACTATCTGGCTATTGCAACCCTTGGTTTTGCGGAGATTCTCCGTGCCATCTTCCAGTGGCAGGAGCTTGGCCCGATCACCAACGGTGCGAATATGATCAAATCCTTCCCGACTTTTACGAGCTTTAACATTAAGGCGGCGAACGGAAAGCCGATTCTCTACCTGTCCACTTTTGTGCCTTTCCTTATTTCAACACTATGTATTGTGATCATCGTTAAACTTGTCAACTCCACCTATGGCAGAGCTTTTAAAGCGGTTCGTGATGATGAGATCGCGGCGGAGGCGATGGGCATTAACCTCGCAAAGCACAAGATGCTCTCTTTTGTAACAAGCTCGTTCTTTGCCGGAGTCGGCGGCGCACTCTTTGCGATGTATGTTGCCAACGCACAGGCAAAGGTATTCACATCTACCATGACCTATGAAATTCTGCTTATTGTCGTGATCGGCGGTATCGGCTCCATTTCCGGCAGTGTCATAGCGACCTTCCTTTATGTCGCCTGCTCCGAGTGGTGGCTCCGTTTCCTCGACTCCGAGACGTACATCGGCGAATTCAAACTGCCGCTGCTCAGAAACGGTTTCCGCATGGTCGTGTTTTCTGTTGTGATTATGGTTGTCGTCCTGTTCTTCCGCAAAGGCATCATGGGCGACAGGGAACTGCCGCAGGTGATCGACGGCTGGAAACAGAAGACTAAGGCTAAGAAGGGAGGAGCAGCACATGAGTAATTCCGTATTGAAGGTTGAAAATGTCACCATGCAGTTCGGCGGCGTTGTCGCTGTTGACAACCTGAATCTGGATGTCCATGAGGGCAATATCGTCTCCCTGATCGGTCCGAACGGCGCGGGAAAGACAACGGCTTTCAACTGCATCACCGGCGTGTATCAGCCCACAAACGGTCTTGTTGAGTTTTTCGGAGAACCTATTGTTCGTTCCACTCCGCAGGGGAAGATGAAGAAGACCTATAAGGGAGAAAACGCAGGGCTCTATGTTTCACAGAAAATCATAGATCACACTCCCGATGAGATCACAAAAATGGGCATTGCAAGGACTTTCCAGAATATTCGTCTCTGGAAGAGCATGACGGTTTTTGATAATGTTCTGATAGCGAAACACATGCACGCAAAGAAAGGCTTTTTCTCCGCAGCTCTCCACACGAACAAGGCGGATGAGGCGCGTATGCGCGAGGAGACCTATGAGCTTCTCAAGGAGCAGGGGCTTGAAAAGTTCAGCGACGATCTGGCGACAAGCCTGCCCTACGGTGTTCAGAGACGTCTTGAGATCGCGAGAGCGCTGGCTGCCGAGCCGAAGCTTATCCTGCTGGATGAGCCGGCTGCCGGTATGAATCCGCAGGAAACGCTGGAGCTTTCCGAGTTTGTTAAGGAGATAAGAGACAAACACCATCTCACGGTCCTGCTTGTTGAGCATCATATGGATCTTGTTATGAACATTTCCGATTATATCTATGTCATTGATTTCGGCAAGCTTATTTCCGAAGGAGTCCCAGCCGTTGTTCAGAACGATCCGAAGGTTATTGCCGCATATCTGGGGGTGAGCGAGGATGAATGATAATAATATACTCTCCATCAAGGATCTGCAGGTAAATTACGGCGGTATTGAAGCTGTAAAGGGCATTTCTTTTGATGTGCATCAGGGCAATATTGTTACGCTGATCGGTGCAAATGGCGCCGGCAAGTCCACAACACTGAAAGCAATCGCCGGTCTTGTCAAGGCTAAGAGCGGATCGATTGGATTCATGGGCGAAAACCTTGTGGGAAAGGATACCACGACCATTGTATCCAAGGGTATCACCCTTGTTCCCGAGGGAAGAAGAGTTTTTGCAGATCTCACCGTTCTTGAGAATATCAAAATCGGTGCTTATCTGAGAAACGATGATCTGACTGAGGACATTAACTGGGTCTATGATCTGTTCCCGCGCCTGAAAGAACGTTCCTGGCAGTTGGCCGGTACTCTCTCCGGCGGTGAACAGCAGATGCTCGCTGTGGCAAGAGCACTTATGAGCCGGCCCAAGGTCATCATGATGGACGAGCCGTCTCTTGGGCTTGCTCCTCTGGTTGTCAAAGGTATTTTTGATATTATCAAGGAAATCAACAAGCAGGGGACGACGGTCCTTCTGATCGAGCAGAATGCCAACATGGCCCTGAAAACGGCAGATTACGCTTATGTTCTGGAGACAGGTAAGATAACACTCTCCGGCAAGGGCGCAGAGCTCCTTGCCAATGAGGATGTTAAAAAAGCTTATCTCGGCAAATAAGTTTTCAAAGCCCGACGTATTTTTATACGTTGGGCTTTGCTGTGTTTACTTTGCGGTATTAGTGTGCTAGAATACAGATAACAAAATAAAACGGAGATCAAGATGTTCGACAAGCTGAAACTGATCAAACAACAATATGAACAGCTCGCAGAGAGGATGCAGCAGCCGGAGACGTATTCCGACCCTGCCCTCTATGCTAAATGCGATAAAGAGTCCCGGGAGCTTGCACCTTTGTATGAAGCGTATATCGCCTACGAAAAAGCTGACAGGGATATGGAGGATGCGCTTGTCCTTTCGGAAGACCCCGAGATGGTCGAGCTTGCGCAGGAGGAATTCCGGGACGCTAAAGCGAGAAAAGAGCAGCTTGAGCAGAGAATTAAACTTCTTCTGCTGCCGAAGGACCCCAACGACAGCAAAAATGTCATCATGGAGGTACGCGGCGGTGTCGGCGGCGAGGAGGGGATGCTCTTTGCTTATGACCTTTTCCGGATGTATTCCATGTATGCCGAGAGAAAGGGCTGGAAAATAGAGGTTGCCAACATCAACGAAACCGAGCTTGGAGGAATAAAGGAAATAAGCTTTGTCGTTGAGGGAGAGGGAGCATATTCAAGGCTCAAGTACGAGGCCGGCGGACACAGAGTTCAGCGTGTTCCGGTGACGGAGTCCGGTGGGAGAATACACACCTCCGCGGCAACCGTGGCGGTTTTGCCGGAGATCGGCGAGGTCGATTTCAAGCTCGATATGAATGACCTCAAGATCGATACCTACCGTTCCTCGGGAGCCGGCGGACAGCACGTCAATAAGACCGAGAGCGCGATCCGCATAACCCATCTTCCGACCGGCGTAGTGGTGGAGTGTCAGGACGAGCGAAGCCAGTATAAGAATAAGGACAGAGCCATGCAGATCCTCCGCTCCAAGCTCTACGAGGCGGAGAAGCAGAAGCAGAGCGACGCGGTTGCCGCGGAGAGAAAAAGTCAGGTCGGTTCGGGGGACAGGAGCGACAGAGTTCGCACCTATAACTTCCCGCAGAACAGAGTGACCGACCACAGACTGACCGGTGACAATAAGAATTTCAATATATCCGGGATCATCAACGGAGACCTCGACGTGCTCATTGACGCGCTCACAACACAGGAGCAGGCCGAAAAACTCAGAGCGCAGACGGAGACGTGATGGAAACAAAGATTTTTACCGATGATGTAAGCGGTGCTGCAGAGATACTGAGAAACGGCGGACTGGTGGCGGTACCGACGGAGACAGTTTACGGGCTTGCGGGAAACGGACTTGATGAGAGAGCCGTAAAAGAGATATACGAGGTCAAGGGAAGACCCGCCATCAAGCCGCTTTCCATCATGGTACCCGGGAAAGAGGCAATGAAAAAGTACTGCGAGGATGTGCCGCCACAGGCAGAAAAGCTTGCGGAAACATTCTGGCCCGGACCGCTGACGATCGTTCTCAAAAGTAAGGAAATAATCCCGGAAATCGTGCGGGCAGGCGGTAAAACAGTGGGGCTTCGCTGTCCCGCGCATCCGAAAACTTTGGAAGCGCTGAAACTGGCCGACGTTCCCTTTGCCGCCCCTTCCGCCAATCCCTCCGGAGAGGAGAGCCCGAAGGACGCCGAAAAAGTAAAAGAATACTTTGACGGAAAGATCGACGGGATAATCGACGGCGGCTCCTGTGGGATCGGGACGGAATCGACCATTCTGGATATGAGCGCCGTGCCGTACAGAATTCTGAGACAGGGTGCTCTGGCAAAAAACGGTATAGAGGACGCCCTGATCTCGGAAATGCTCATCATCGGCATAACCGGCGGTACCGGCTGCGGAAAGACGACGGCGCTGGACACGCTCAAAAAGCTCGGCGCACTGGTCATAGACTGTGACAGGGTATATCATTCGCTGCTTGAAGAAAGCGGGGAAATGAAATCGGAGCTGCAGGAGGCTTTCCCGGATTGCATTTCGGACGGTATGATCGACAGAAAACGGCTCGGAAGTATCGTTTTTCATAACAAAGACGCACTGGAAAAGCTCAATCATATAACTCATACCTATGTAAAACAGGAGATCGATGCTCTTCTGCGGGAACACGCGATGGCCGGCGGAACAATTGCGGCGATCGACGCGATAGAGCTGTTTTCCTCCGGAGCTTCCGAACTATGCCAATATACTGTTGGAGTGCTCGCAGACAGAGAAAAAAGAATACAGCGCATTCGGAAGCGGGATAATATTTCGGAAGAATACGCTGCTTCCAGAGTGGACGCGCAGAAAACCGATGAGTATTTTAAGAACAGATGCAGTCATATTCTTGAAAATAACGGCGAACAGATCGAATTTGAAACAAAATGCCAAGATTTTTTTAAGGAGATAATCAGGGATGAGTGATCTCAGAGAAACACTTTTTTACGAGCAGAAAAACGGATACGATCGGATCGGCACCGAGGAGAGACTTGCCCTTGAGGACTACTGCAGGGGCTATATCGAATACCTTGACAATGCAAGGATCGAGCGGGAGGCGGTCGTGAACGCGATAGAGCTTGCCGAAAAGAACGGCTTTGTCGAATACAGCGACCGTGTTGAACTCACGCCGGGCGCTAAGGTGTATTTTAATAATCGCGGCAAGGCGCTTATTCTTGCGGTCATGGGCAAAAAGTCTCTTGCGGAAGGCACGGTCATCGCAGGTGCTCATATCGACGCACCGAGACTTGACCTTAAGCAGGTCACCATGTACGAAAGCGATGAGATGTGCTTTTTTAAAACGCATTATTACGGCGGCATAAAGAAATACCAGTGGGTGACGATCCCGCTGGAGCTGCACGGGACGGTGGTATTAAAAGACGGCACGGCGGTCAATGTGTCAGTCGGCAGGGAAAAGGACGAGCCGAAATTTGTGATCACCGATCTCCTCCCGCATCTTGCGCAGGAGCAGATGAAAAAGACCATGGCGGAGGGTATTACCGGCGAGGGACTCAATATTCTCATCGGCAGTACTCCCTATGCCGACGACGGAAAGGACAGAGTCAAGCTTGCCGTAATGAGTATCCTCAATGATATGTACGGCATCACCGAGGAGGATTTCCTCTCGGCGGAGCTGTGCGCCGTTCCCGCTTTTGACGTCACGGAGATCGGCTTTGACCGTTCCCTGATCGGCGGCTACGGCCATGACGACCGGGTATGCGCCTATGCCGGGCTGAAAGCCATTTTTGATGTTGACGCACCTGAAAAGACCTGCGTGTGCGTCTTAGCGGACAAAGAAGAGACGGGCTCCGACGGTGTGACCGGAATGCAGAGCAGCGCCTTTGACGCCTTCATGGAAGAACTTTGTGACCGGCAGGGCGTGAAGCTCAGAAAATGCTATGAAAACAGCTTCTGTCTCTCCGCCGATGTGACCAGCGCCTTTGACCCGCTCTATCCGGAGGCCTTTGAAAAGCGCAGCGATGCAAAGATTAATTACGGTATGGGAATCTGTAAATTCACCGGATCCAGAGGAAAATACGGCACAAGCGATGCCGGTGCGGAGGTCGTTGCTCATATCCGGAAGCTCTTTGACGACAATAACGTCGTGTGGCAGATGGCGGAGCTTGGCAAGGTCGATCTCGGCGGCGGCGGAACGATCGCAAAATACATGGCTAACCGCAATATCGATACGATCGATGCCGGTGTGCCGGTTCTCAGTATGCATGCACCCTTTGAAGTGGTTTCCAAATTTGACTGCTATATGACGTATAAGGGTTTCCTGGCGGCATATAGTGATACTGATTCTCATTAAAAAGTAGACAAAGTCACCTTTTTATAGCGCCGTCAGGTGCGTTGAGAATCGTATGAGAAGGCAAATATATAAAAATAATCACCTCGGGACATAATAATCCCGGGGTGATTTTATTGGACGAAGTGAAGGAGCTGGGATGCAAAAAGAACGGAGCCATTCAATGCCTGAGCATTGTGGGACAGATCGAGGGACATCAGCTTTTGCCGGACGATATCAAAACAACAAAATATGAGCACATCCTTCCGCTGATCGCTGCCGTCGAGGAATCAGAGGAGATACAGGGACTCCTGATCCTGCTCAATACGATGGGCGGTGATGTGGAGGCAGGACTTGCGATTGCGGAGCTGATCGCCGGAATGAAAAAACCGAATGTCTCGCTCGTGCTGGGCGGAGGACATTCCATCGGCGTTCCTCTGGCGGTCGCGGCTCAAAAAAGCTTCATAGCTCCCTCGGCGGCCATGACGATCCATCCGGTCAGAATAAACGGCGTTGTGATCGGCGTTCCGCAGACCTATGAATACTTCAACCGTATTCAGGATCGGATCGTGAGTTTCGTAACTTCGCATTCCGGGGTAAGCCGGGAAAAATATCTGGAGCTTATGACGGCGACCGATGAACTGGCAAACGATACCGGCAGTGTCATCTATGGGGAAGAGGCGGTAAACTGCGGGATCATCGATGAGATAGGCACACTTTCGGATGCACTCACGTTTCTTCACCGGAAAATGGAAGAGAGAAGATGATGAAAAAATGTATTATTACATTACACCATGGGTACTTGTACTTTACATAATTTTGTGTTAAAATAATTATAGAAAAATGCGGGGGTGGAGAAATGACAATTATAAACGCAATTGTATTGGGCTTAATACAGGGAATTGCTGAGTTTTTGCCAATATCCGCCTCCGGACATATGTCGGTTCTCGGTAATCTTTTTGATGTGGTCACAGTAAACGACGGGCATCTTCTTTTTGACGCCATGCTCAAACTCGGCGTACTTGCAGCGGTGTTTGTTGTCTACTGGCAGGATATAACGGATATTTTTTTTGAGATGATCGGACTGATCGGGATCGGCCCGCAGGCGGGACAGAGAAAACAGCATTATCCTTCGGCGAGAGTTTTTGTTATGCTGTTTGTCGGAACACTTCCGCTCTTTTTGGCTTTGCCGATCATAAAGATGATCGATACGCTTTCATATCACAGCATTTTTATCGGCATTGCATTGATACTGACCGGGTGTATGCTGTATGTATCCGATCGGATGACGCCGGGAAAAAAGTCGGAGCGAAGCATGACGGTATTGGATGCGCTTATTATCGGGCTCTGTCAATGCGTTTCGGTCATTCCCGGCGTTTCGAGAACCGCTGCGACGGTCACAGGCGGCGTTTCTACAGGACTTAAACCGGATTTCGCTCTGAAGTTTTCTTTTCTTCTCTCTTTGCCCGCTATGTTCGGCGCTGTGATAATACGGCTGATCGATGCCTTTGATCAGGGAGTGGACGTACATAATGTTCCCGCCTATCTTGTGGGGATGCTTGCGGCGATGCTTTCGGGTATCGGTGCGATTAGCTTTATGAAAAGGTTTTTTGAGAAAGGCAAATTCGGAGGCTTTGCGTATTACTGCTGGGTCTTCGGCGTGCTTTCGATCATACTGACAATGATATTCTGATTATTATTCATCCCGAAAGGATCGTTTCTATGGCACAAAGCAAAAAAACAAGTCCATCCGGCAAAAAGGCTTCCGGGAAGTCTTCCTCATCTAAGAGGAAGATCGATGAGGCAATATTGGCTCCGGACGAAGCCATGCCGCCTATAAGAAGGGAACTTGGCGCGGTCATTTTTCTTTTTCTCGCTGTTTTTGAGATCATCAGCTATTTTAATACGGACGGCGCCTTTGTTTCCGGTCTGGCCGAGTTCGTCAAGGGAATGGTCGGCTGGGGCTTCTGGTTTACCGTTCCGGCTTTTTTGCTGGTCGCCCTCATTCTCGGCTTCCATGAGGGAAGACCGGTGACGTTTCGGGTCTGCTGCGCACTTTTAGTTCCGGTTTTTTCAGCGGCGATCGGGAGCCTTTTCGCCTATAATCTCCCGGCAGAAGAACAGCTTCTTCAGACCCTGACAGGGAATCTTTTCGAAGAGGGTACGCTCATGAAAAGCGCCGGTGTTCTCGGAGGGCTGCTTGCCGTTTATCTCGAGAAAGCTCTGAGTATTTACGGAGCACTGCCGGTACTCATTGCGGCGCTTTCTTTCTGCCTTGTTAAAAGTCTCAACGGAAGTTTTTCCAATATATTTAAAAAGGCTCAGAAAAGAGTCACCGTCAAGTACGATCCGACGATGTATACAAGACGCCGCTTTGAAGACGATGACGATTACATCGATCCCATCGAGGTCAAGGCGGAAAGTGCCAATAAAACAACAAAATCATCTTCTAAAAAATCCGGTAAGATCGAGACGATCGACCGCAAGACTACCCGGTTTGTGGATATACCTCTAAGCGACGATGATGATGAAGAGCTCTTCCTGTCCGACGCAAGGGGAAAACACACGGAGCCTTATTCACCCGCGAAGGAAAAACCCGTAAAGCGTGACAGCGGCAAAACGGTCGATAAACCGAAGAAGACCGCTGTCCCGGTCACGAAGACAAAGCGTCCGGAACCGGCTGTGAACCCCGCCGAGGAAGCCGCCAAAGCTGCCGGAGTGGATGTTGATTCTCTGCGGAGCACTGTGGAAGAGATCATGAAACCGATTTCCATGAGTACAGAGATTAATGATCCGCCTAAAAAGAAGAAACGCATCAATATTGACGCGGAAGCGGAGAAGATCGAGGCGGAGATCAGCCGCAGTGAAGCAACGGAGGATTATCAGTTCCCGCCGCTGGAGCTTCTGCGTACAGGGAATGGAAACACTGTCGATGCAGGGGATGAAATTGAGGCCAATAAGCTCCGTCTTGAAGCAGCTATGGACAGTTTCGGCATCCACGCGCAGATCATTGATATCATCCGCGGTCCTACGGTCACAAGATACGATATCGAGCTTCCCCAGGGCGTCAAGCTTGCAAGACTTACAAATCTCGCCGGAGATCTGGCTCTGTCTCTGGGCGTTGTCAATGTACGCATCGCTCCGATTCCCGATAAGATCTCGACTGTCGGTATTGAAGTCCCCAATAAGCTTGTCAGTACCGTTTATCTGCGGGATATCATCGATTCGAGAAACTTCTCCGGAGCCAAATCGAGACTGAGCTTTGCCATCGGCAAAAACATAAGCGGCGAATGTGTTGTAGGGAATATCTCCAAGCTTCCGCATATGCTGATCGCGGGTACTACCGGTTCCGGCAAATCCGTCTGCATGAACTCTTTGATTTTGAGTCTTCTCTATAAAGCCAGACCGGACGAGGTCAAGCTTATCATGATCGACCCGAAAATGGTGGAACTCGGTGTTTATAACGGAATACCGCATCTCTACGTTCCGGTCGTCACCGATCCGAAAAAGGCTGCCGGCGCCCTGCAGTGGTCTGTAGTGGAGATGCTCAAGAGATACAGGCTTTTCTCCGACATAGGGGTGCGCGATCTGGATACTTATAATAAGCACTGTCAGGCAAATGGCGAGGAGCCCATGCCGAGAGTCGTCATTGTGATCGACGAGCTGGCCGATCTGATGCTTGTTGCCTCCAAGGATGTGGAAGAGAGCATCTGCCGTGTGGCGCAGATGGGACGTGCCGCCGGTATGCATCTTGTCATTGCCACACAGAGACCTTCCGCAGATGTTATTACAGGACTCATGAAGGCAAATATTCCTTCGAGAATTGCCTTTGCGGTGTCCTCCGCGCTGGAAAGCCGCATCATTCTCGATCAGGCCGGGGCGGAAAAACTTGTGGGTATGGGCGATATGCTCTATTCTCCCGTCGGCTGCGGCAAACCTATGCGGATTCAGGGCGCTTTCGTTTCAGATGAAGAGCGTGAAGATGTGATCCAGTTCATCAAAGAAGGCTCTTCGGCGGCTGAACATAATGAAGAGATCGAGCAGTTCATGAACAAGGCCACCGAGGAAAAGGGCGGTGTATCCTCCGATAAAGGAGGGAAGAGCAATGTAAATGATGATGCTTCCGATGCCATGGACGGATATGATGAAATGCTTCCCCAGGCGGTCGAGGTAGTCATCGAGACAAAATCCTGTTCGGTTTCCATGCTTCAGCGCCGGATCAAGTTAGGTTATTCAAGGGCTGCAAGGATCGTTGACCAGATGGAAGAGCTGGGAGTTGTGGGACCCTATGAGGGAGCTAAACCCAGAAAAGTTATGGTGGACAGAGACGGCTGGCGTGAGATCCAGATACAGCACGGATTTGTTGCTCAGGGAGATATGGAGCTTGCCGCCGGACTCAGCGGGGAAGCGGATGCCGCATTCGATGGTTTTGAATGACTGAGATAAGGAAGGGCGTATTTTACGATCTTCTTGTTTACTGGAAAGATAGTGTGAAAGCTCTTTTCACACTATCTGGATTAAATAAGTAATCATTTTTTCATTCCTTTGCTTCGCGTGATAAGCTGCAGCAGTTTCATTACTATTTGTGC
>JAZLGK010000067.1:0-26610 GCA_045616265.1 Candidatus Limivicinus sp.
CGAGGCTCTTTCAGTATGCCTTCCGAAATAATATAAATTTTGCGATGACTCTGTTTCGGGCATTTTGCCTCTTGACAACGGTCATTTCATATCAGTTTTGTGACAGTAGGGACGGTTCTCGGCGACACCAATAGTGTCACCGAGAGCGGTGCCTACTGTCACTTTAAAGACTCAATAAAGCTTTGCAGCTCCTCCTGCGTGTTTTTGATGGCGGCCTGAATTTCAACATTGCTGTTGAGCACTCCGTAGCCGCATTTGCAGAGGATGGAGTCGATCTTTGCGGAGGGGATGGGGCGTCCGTCCGGCAGCGTCAGGGAGGTGGGGAGCTGGGTGTAGGCGTGCGCCTTGTAGTAAAGTGGCAGCCACGGATAGAGCTTGACCATTTCGTCATTGGTGTAGGTGCTGGCAATCGCCGTCTGCCCGCCCATGATGGTGAAATAGTTGCTGATGCTCTCGTCGCATACCCAGTGCAGAAAACGCATGGCGGCATCCTTTTTTTGACTTGCGGCGGGAATACCGAGCCCCCAGCCGCCGAGCAGCGGCGTGCGCCCGGGAACCATGGAGTAGCCGATGGAGGTGGAGCATTTGCGCAGATCGGTCACATCCGAGAGAAAGGCCGGATAGGTTATGAGCATGGCGGTCTCACCCCTGAGAAAATCGTCCACCAGAGAATAGTCCGTGGCGTGCAGATAATTCGGTTTCGCGTACCGGGCGGAACGGCGGAGATTGACATAGGCCTGCAGCGTCTGCGGATTATCAAAGGTGACGGCGCCGCCGGAGGTGAAAATGCGGCTGTCGAAAGCCTGCAGACGGAAGTATATTTCCGGCACAAAGCATTCGTCGTAGGCGGCGGAAAGTGAGATGCCGTATTTTACGTCGCCGATCTTCGTGGTGAAAAACTCCGAGATGGCGTTATACTCCTTGAGCGTGATCGGAGGGCGCAGAGAGACGCCGTACTGCTTTTCAAACTCTGCGGCGATGCCCGGATCCTCAAAGAGATCCTTGCGGTAATAGAGGATCTGCGGGGCGTACATGAAGGGGATACCGTAGCAGCGCTTACGGAAGTAGCCGAATTTCTGCAGGCAGTTCGGGATGAAGGCGGAGCTGTCCACCTGACTTAAGCTGTCGGTTATATCCGTGAGCACACCCGAATATGCGAGCGTCGGAAGCCACGGGATATCGTACATGATAAGGTCGTAGTCCGCATCGCCGCGCTGGATCTCTCCGAGCATTTTCCGGTGCGGCAGGAAACTTATTTCGACCTTTTTCCGGTGGACGTTCTCGAAGTTCTTCACAAGCCCCTGAAAGGTATGCATGGCGGGCGTTTCCAGCATGAGGATCTTCAGCGGCTTACCCGTTTCGTCCTTTTTCTCCTCTGTTTTAACGGACATCCGAAGCTCCGGTACGCTGCTCGGGAGAATGAGCTGTTCACTGTCTCTCAGCGGGGTCGTGAGCTGGGTCATCAGCATATTGGCCGCCGACGCGCCGATCTTTATCGCCGGACGCGAGGTGGACAGCGCCGCAAAGGACTGTGTGCCGATGTTCCAGTGCTCCTCGCCGAGTGTCAGAACGGGAATCTCCTTTTCCGAATAGCCCAGCAGACGGGTCGCCTCAATGATCCCCTCGGCGATCAGATTGGAGGTGGAGAGAATGATGTCCGGCTGTTCGTTTTTCAGAAGCCTTATCGTGCTGGTGAAGGCGCTCTCCTTTTCGATCGAGGTCTCCACGATGAAGGAGCTCTCCAGCGGAAGTCCCGCGTCCGCATAGGAGCGCGTAAAGCCGCGTATACAGTCCGCTTCACAGGTGAAGGCGGCGGGACCCGAGAAAAGACGCAGATTTCTTTTCCCGTTTTTGAGAAGCGCGTCCGTCAGCCCGTAGACGCTGCGCTCGTTGTCAAGAGAAATAAAGCCCGCGTCAAGTCCTTTGATGAGCCGGTCGATCATGACCACGGGTTTTCCTTTGGCGGTGAAGCTCTGATAATAATACTTCCAGTCTTCGGGTCGGCAGGATATGATGATAAGCGCACAGATCTGTTTTTTCAAAAGTGTCTGCACGCAGTGGCGTTCCAGTTCCGGGATGTCATAGGAAAAAGCCAGATTGACAAAATAGCTGGAATTGAAAAAGGCGTTTTCGATGCCCTTGAATATCTGCACATAGTACGGGTCGTCAAAGTTCGGCAGGACGACACCGATCTCGTGGTAGCTCTGCTGACGGAGACTTTTTGCGGCGGCGTTCTGCGTATAGTGCAGCGTCTCTACGGCCTCCTGAATTCTCCTTGCGGCGGAGGAGCTGACCGGTTTGCTGGAATTGAGATAATTGGAAACAGTGGCGATCGATACGCCCGACAGCTCCGCGACATCACGAATGGTAGACATAAAACCTCCGAAAAACTCTGCAATCGGTATTTTGTACAATTATTATAGCATAAAATGTGCAAATGTCACGAAAAAGTTAACAAGCAGAAAAACGTTTAACAGAAATATTTCCCGGCAAATGGCTAAGCCCTTGACAATTGAAGCGCCTATCGTCTAAAATACCGATGTTAAAGTTTTTTTTCGTAAAATATTACATAAGCGGCTATAAAATCAGATGGATTTCACAGCACTTTCAGACTATTTAGACAAATTTTTGACAGACTTTTCGATCCCAGCCATGAGCTGTACGGTTTCTGCGGAGCATGAGGTGCTTTTCCGTTATGAGGCGGGATACCGCGACGCGGAAAAGAGTCGGCGTCCGGACAGAGACACCCGTTTCTGGCTGTATTCCGCTTCTAAGGTCTGTACCGCCGCCGCGGCAATGCAGATGCTCGAACGGGGACTGATACACGGGGACGAGCCTGTTTCCCGCTATCTCCCGGAGTTCGGGGAACTCAGGATAAATAAAAAGAGCGGGTACGAGAAATGCACCCGGCCTCTTCTGATAAAGCATCTTCTCTCCATGCAGGGCGGCTTCAGCTACGACCTGACCCCGGAGATGAGCGAATATATCGCCTCCCATCCCGAGGCGGATACACAGAGCGTCATAAGGAAGCTTGCCTCCGTTCCGCCGGATTTTGAACCGGGGACGCATTTTCAGTACAGCTTCTGCCTTGACATTCTGGGTGCTGTGATGGAAAAGGCAAGCGGCATGACGCTGGGTGAGTGGATGGAGCGGGAGATATTTGCACCGCTCGGAATGAAAAATACCGCTTTCCGCCCGGACGGAAATGCCCTCAGCCATCTCTGTGCGCAGTACCGCATGGATGATGCGGGAAGAATACTTCTTATCGGTCCGGAAAACTTCTGCCGCCTGACGGAGAATTTTGAAAGCGCCGGCGGGGGACTTTGCAGCACGGCGGACGATTATCTTCTTTTAGCCGACGCTCTCGCCTGTGACGGCGTGGGGAAGAGCGGCAAGAGAATCTTAAAAAGCGAAAGTATCGCCAAATTCGGCGTAAATCTTTTAGGGGAAGCCTCAATGAAGGATTTCCGCCGCCGCTATCAGCGCCCCGGCTACGGCTACGGTTACGGCGTGAGGTGCTGTATATCCGATTTGAACCCCGAACCGAGGGGCTGCTTCGGCTGGGACGGCGCGGCGGGCGCGCACGTCCTCATCGACCCGAAAAACCATCTCTCCCTTGTCTATATCCAGCACGTACTGGACATGGAGTTTATCTACGACGGCATTTTCCCCGAGATGGACAGAGCGCTCTATCAGTGCGTCCTTGACTGAAGGGAAGTTTTAAGAATTCCCTTTCCGTTTTCTGCTTTTTCGGTGGGAGCAAGCCACCGCCCTACGGAGTTCAAACAATTACGAATTACGCATTACGAATTGGAATAATTCCGCATTCCGCATTATCCGAAGTAGTGTAGCTGCTTCGGCACAAGCCCGGAGTCAAAGCCTTCGAGACATTTTTCCACGTGCCATTTTGCGTCATTGAGCGAGAAAAGCGCGTGACCGGGGAAGAGGGCGTCGATGGGGAGAGCCGCAAGGGTTTTAACGGCGTCATAGTAGGGCTTGATCGATACATCGTAGAGCGACTGGAGAAGGATCTCTCCCCCGGCAAAGACCGCGTCGCCGGAGAAAAGACAGTTTTTCCCGTCGATCTCGGCATAGACCGCCATATCGCACAGGCTGTGCCCCGGGACATGGTAAAAGGTGAATTCCACATCGCCGATGCGCATTTTCTGCAGGTGCTCCGCCCCCTGCGTACATGGGCAGGCGCGGTAATCATAATCTGAAGGATAGGCGTGCCCCTTCGCTCCGGCAAGGCTCGTCGCCTGTTCGTCGCCGTTTCTGACCGCCTCCGCTTCCGGAGAGGGCGCGAAGACCGCACAGCCGGATCTTTCGTGAAAACCCTGTGCTCCGCAGGCGTGGTCGGCGTGATAGTGCGTCAGGAAAACGGCTTTCAGGTCATGAAGATCAAATCCGTGTGAGCGGATATTCTCCTCGATCCGTTCGCTCTCCATCCCGCAGCCGCTGTCGATGAGGACAAGACCGCTGCCGGTATCGATGAGATATACATTGCAGTCCACGGAATGGGAGATCGAAAAGCCCCATTTCCCGCTTCCGACAAGATAGATATGAGGGGTAAGCTGCATAGTAGTTCAACTCCTTTCGATGCTTTGATTATAGCTTATCGTGAAGAAAAAGGGAAGATTTCTGAAAAAGGATTTAACGGTTATGTTTCCGTTGATCAATACAAAATTTTATGGAGGAAAAAACATGAAAAAGATTCTCGCACTCGTTCTTGCTCTGTGCATGATCTGCGCCATTGGCGTGACCGCTTGTGCAGACGACTACAAAATCGGCGTTTCCATCATGGAGCTGACCGCTTACACCTGGTATCAGGGCGTTATCGACGGCTGCAACAACTGGATGGCAGACCACGGCGAAGAGTACGGCGTAAACTTCAAGTTCGACTTTGAAGATTCCCGTTCCGACGTTCAGACCATGCTCACCAATGTTGAGAACATGATCACCGCCGGTTCCGCCGGTATCATCCTCTTCCCCGCAGACGCTTCTTCCGCTATCCCCACCATGAAGGAAAATGTCGCCAACGGCATCCCCTTCGTTATCGGTGACTACAGACAGGAGCCCTCCAAGCCCGAAGACGCCGTATGGTCCACCTTCGTCGGCCACGACAACAAGGCTCTCGGCGTGACCGCCGGTGAGGTCGCTGTTGAGTACCTCAAGACCCTCGGCAAAGACGATCCCGTCTGCCTCTTCATCTGGCGTCCCACTTCCGGTGCTGTCGCACAGGCCCGTTACGACGGTTTTGCTGAGACCGTTCTGGCTGAGTTCCCCAATGCAAAGATCATCCAGGAAGGCGATGCAGGTGCCGGTAACCGCGACTCCGCACAGACCCTCGTAGAGAACGTTCTCCAGCGTGAACCCGTCATCGATGTCGTCTGCGGACACAACGATGCAGAAGTTGTCGGCGCTTACAACGCCTGCGTTGCACAGGGTCGCGAGGACGCCAAGTTCATCGGTATCGCCGGTGATATCGACGTTCTGAAGTGGGTCACCGAAGGCAATGCCGCATGGCTCGGCGAAGTCCTGCAGGATCCTCAGGTCCTCGGCTACCAGGCTACCGACGCTATGTACCGTACCCTCGTTCTCAAGGAAGAGCTGCCTGAAGAGTACGAACTGCCCCAGCCCGAAGCAATCACTCCCGCCAATGTCGGCGAGTACGATTGGCAGTCCTGGGGATGGCTCGGCTGATATAAGGCAAAGCCTTCTCTGACAGAGTTAAGAAAATACCGAAAATATTCCTCGGGGAGTAATCCCCGGGGAATATTCCGAAAAGCTCATGATATAAAGGAGAACTTCTATGATAAATCTTCTCCCGGAAGCCAAACGGCTTATTGAAAAAGGCGGGCAGACAAAAGCCTTCCGCAATCTGATTTTCTCTGCCGATAAAGAAGCGGAGAAAGTTACCGAACTTGCCAAGCTGCGTTTCTGGAATAACCCCGGATTGACCGTCTGCGGCTGCAATAGGGAGGACGGCCTTTGTGTGGACGTCTTTCAAAAGCTGCCGGAGGAAGCGGTCGAAAAACAGGAGCTCTATCATGAACAAGGCTATTTTTTGGAGATCAGCGATGACAAAGCGACCCTCCGCTATGAGAATACCGAGGGTCTTATCAACGGCATTACCACGATAAAACAGCTTCTTATCAAAAAGGAAGACGGCTGGCATCTGCCGAACTGCGAAATATTGGACTATCCCTCTCTCGCCGTCCGTGCCGTTGCTCCGACCTTCTCCTGGTACTCCGGCTACGGGCGCTACGGCTTTGACTGCCAGCTCTGGGGCTATGAGGAATGGGTCGAGTTTGTGAATATCTGCCTCGACAACAAGATCAACCAGCTCAACCTCGTCATGTACGGCTACTGGCCTTTCCGTTTCCCCAAGTACCCCGAGACCGAATACCGCGATGTGCCGGTGAAGATCTGGAACGCGGAAAACCGCCGCTGGCTCACCGTAAGATATACCCACCCCAACATCGAAGAGCCCTTCTGGGACCGATTCACCGCGTACTCCCACAAGCTCGGCGTCAGGCTCTTTGCTTATGTGGGACTCAATTCCTACAACGGCGCGTATTCCATCAAACATCCCGAAGCCCGCATGAAAGCACCCGCCGGACAGGGCTTCCTCAACGATTTTGACTCCATCTGCCTCTCCCGTCCCGGCAACCGGGAATACATACTCGATTCCATGCGGCAGATCGCCTCTCTCGGCTTTGACGGCTTTACGCTGGAGGAGAGCGAGGAGGGCTTCTGGTTCTGTGAGTGTGAGGAATGCCGTCGGAAATACCATGCCGCCACCAAAACGCCCGGCGAAGCCAAGCATATGGCGAACATGGAGCTGCTGAATCAGATCTACGACGCGGTGCATGAGATCAACCCCGACGCCGTCATCGGTATCCGCGCCTTCCGTCAGCCGCCGCTGGAAAAAGACCCGGCTTTCCTAAAGCACTGTGTCGAGTCCATGCCCAAGGGCATCAAGCTTTTCTGGGCACCCGGACTCTATGTGCCGGAGGGCGAGTTCGACAAGTGGTGCGACGCTTTCGGCAAGGATAACGTCTGGGGACGCGATACGGAATCCAACTCCATCACCTCCACGATGGGACGGCTGTACAGAACCTTTAAGTCCAATATGCTCCGCTATGAGGACGAGACCAACGAGCAGGTCATCGAGACCGATATCCGCCAGCACAAGGGCAGCGTTGCGCGCGGCGTACACGGCATCAACGGCTTTGTATTCGAGTGGTACGGTCTGCCGATGCACCTCTTTGCCCACGGCAACTACGGTTGGGGTTCTCAGATGGACGAGGAGGAGTTCTACAAAAAAGCCGCCGACTTAAACTTCGGCGAGCTGGGCGCGGATGTGCTGTATGTGATGAAGAATATGCTCACCATCCACGAAAGCCAGATCCCGCTTTACACGACCCCGTTCCCGTTCCAGAAAAACAAAGTCTGTCGAGACGATATACCGACCATACTGGAAGCGAAAAAACGCCATGGCGAGCTGATGCAGATCATAGAGCATCTGCAGTATAGAGCCTACGAGGAAAAAGAGCTGCGCTGCTGGCTGCCGCACTTCGACCGCTGGCACAATGCCGAACGCCGCAACGCCGTGATCTACGATATGGCGCTGGCCTCTCTCCGCTACGAAGAGGAGACCGACCCCGTCAAAAAGGATAAAATACTCGACGAGATACTTTATCTCAACGAAAAAGATTTTGATATCGCCAAGGAAATGTTCTTCGATATCAACCCGGTACGTGAAACCGGTGTGGGAAGCTGTATGTTCCCATACCATGAAATGAAGAGACTTATACATAATATTCGTCATCCCGAGTCACCGGACGGTGCCGTTATCTGCTCCGGCATTGAGGCATTGGGCTGGCTCTGGCTATGAACGAAAGGGGCTGAAGACGATTAATTCCACAGAGAAAACCAACGCTCAGACACCTTTGATCGAGGTACGAAATTGTACGATGGAGTTCCCCGGCGTCAAGGCGCTTGACAACGTAAGCTTCACCCTGATGCCCGGAGAGTGTCATGTTCTGGTCGGCGAAAACGGCGCAGGCAAATCCACTCTCTCCAAGTGCATCACCGGTGAAAACCGCATGACCTCCGGCGAGCTGTACGTCAAGGGCGAGAAGATCAACCTCGCAAACTACGGTGTGCGCGAATCCCAGGCGAGAGGCATCGCCATCGTGCATCAGGAGTTCACCCTGATGGATGATATGACGGGCACCGAAAACCTGTTCGTCGGCAGATATGAGAAAAAAGGCATTTTTGTTGACTGGAAAAAGCTCGATAAACGCGCCGCCGAGATCATGGAGTACCTCCAGTGCGAGGTGAACATGAATGTCCCGGTCAAACGTCTGCGCACGGCGGAAAAACAGCTGATCCAGCTTGCCAAGGCGCTGCTTGACAGTCCGCAGATCATCATTTTCGACGAGCTGACCGCCGTTCTGCAGGAGAAGGACATTCAGAACATCTTCCGTATCATAAAACTCCTGACCTCGCAGGGCATCGGCATCATCTATATCTCCCACCGACTGGACGAGGTGTTCCAGTGCTGCCAGACCTACACCGTCCTTGTGGACGGCAGAGAAAACGGCACAGGCGCTGTGAAGGACATCAACAAGGATCAGCTTATCAAGATGATCATCGGCAGAGAACTGACCAATGTCTATCCGCCGATCAATGAAAACCTCGGCGACGTGATCCTTGAGGTCAGGCACCTCACCGCTCCCAAGGCTTTCGCCGATGTGAGCTTTACCGTCCGTGCGGGCGAGGTCGTCGGTCTTGCGGGTCTTTTAGGCGCGGGCAAGACGGAGCTGGTGCACGCCATCTACGGCAATCACCCCATCGTCAGCGGCGAAGTCCTGTACAAGGGCGAGAAGGTCAACTACAAAAAGCCCTATCAGGCCATAAAAGACGGCTTCGGGCTTGTCCCCGATGAGCGTAGAACGCTCGGCCTCAACCTCAGCGATGACATTAAGGACAACACTATTCTCCCGTCCTTGGATAAGTTCCGTAAGAACGGAATTTTCCAGGATCATGAGGCCGAATTGAAGGCGGCATACGATTCCAACGAAAAGCTGAACCTGAAATACACCTCTCTCTTCCAGAACGTCAAGAAGCTTTCCGGCGGCAACCAGCAGAAGATCGTCGTCGCCAAGTGGATGCTCCGAGACACTGAAGTATTCCTTCTGGATGAACCGACCCGCGGTATCGATATCGGCGCGAAATTCGAGATCTATACCCTCATCCATGAGCTGGCAAAGCAGGGCAAGGCCGTGATTCTCGTCTCCCCCGAGATGGAAGAACTGATAGGACTTTGCAACCGCATCTATATAATCTACGAGGGCCATGTCATGGATATGGTCGAGGGCGAAAGAAAGACGCAAGAAGTAATTATCAATAGTTTGTTAGGAGTTAAGAGCGATGAGTGATACAAAAACAAATGATTATGAGCTGAAATCCAAGAAGTACTCCGGAGGCTTCAAATCCTTCGTGAGTGACTGGATGATCCTGTTCCTGTTTATCGTTCTGGTCGCGCTGTGCTGCATCAATAAGAACTTCCGCACCACGAACAACATCATGAACATCCTCCGTCAGGCTTCCTTCGTTGCCATCATTGCCATGGGTGAATTCTTCGTTATTCTGCTGGGAGAAATGGATATGTCCATCTCCTCCATCATCGGTATGGTTTCGATTTTCTTTGCGGGCTTCTGCGTAAAGATGAATATCCCCATCGGCGTTTCCATTATCCTTGTTCTTCTGATGAGCGCCGCTGTCGGCGTGGTCAACGGAGCGCTTGTCGTCTACGGTAAAATGCCGTCCTTCATCGCAACGCTCGTCACTATGAATATGCTCAAGGGTATGAACTACATCTATTCCGACGGTCTGCCCATCTCCGGTCTGTCCGACGGCTTCGGTCAGCTCGCTCTGGGCAAGATCTTCGGCGTGATCCCCTACGCTGTTATCCTGATGTTTGTTGTGGCGATTATCCTCTGGGTGTTCACGGCCCATACCGCTCTCGGCCGCAGCTTCTTTGCCGTCGGCGGCAACAAGGTCGCGGCAAAGCTCTCCGGTATCAACACCAACTTTGTGGCGATCCTTGCTTTCGTCATGTCCGGTGTGCTGGCCACCATCGGCGCACTCGGCCTTACCTCCAAGACCCAGTCCGGTAACGTAACGCTCGGCGATAATCTCCTCTTTGACGTCATGACCATCTGCGTTCTCGGCGGCACCTCCCTCACCGGCGGCCGCGGCAGAGTCTTTGGCATCATCATCGGCGCTCTCTTCCTCCAGACCATCACCAACATCATGGTCCTCATGGGCATCAACGCCTACTGGCAGTGGGTCGTCAAGGGCATCATCCTTGTTGTCGTTGTGCTGATCGACTCCAATTCCAAGAAAGATTGATCAAATATACAAGCAGACCGGTAATACAGGATATGTTTTACGTTATGTAAACCGCCTATGTCTGTGAATGATGGAGGGGAAGCTATCAGCTTTCCGCAAACGTCTGACTTTGCACGGCGGGAGGATAATATCCTCCCCTACATTTACAAATACATACTAAAAAAACAAATCAGATAAAAGGAGAATATAAAATGAGCAGAATTTGCATTCCCGATCACGAGTATAAAGAAAGAGTACAGAAGTGTGCAGCCATCCTTCGCCGCGAAGGTCTGGACGCTCTCATCGTCAACGGCAACGAGGCCGACTACGCCAATCCCCGTTACTTCTCCGGCTTCTGGCCCCTGTTTGAGCGCGCGGGCGTTGCCATCTCCGCCGGCGGTGACGCGGCTCTGCTGGTAGGCCCCGAATCCGCTGTATTCGGTGCTGACCGCAACAAGCTCGACAAGATCTTTGTTCTGAAAGCCTACCGCGAGGGCGCAGACCCCTCTTACCCCGAGCTGAAGGCCGATACCTTCCAGGATGTTTTCAAATCCATCGGCGTTACCGGACAGAAGCTGCGCATCGGTATCGCTTCCTTCCTTGACACCTCCATGACCATCTATCAGGCGATCTGCGACGCGTTCCCCGGCGCGGAGTTTGTCAATGCCGGCTATATCATGACCGAGCTTCGTCAGATCAAGAGCGAGAACGAGCTTGCCTGCCTGCGGGAAGGCTACCGTATTGCCGACCTTGCTACCCAGCAGGTCATCAAGGAGATCCGTCCCGGCATGACCGAGCTGCAGATGGTCGGTGTTGCCCAGCGCGTTGTCTACGAAAACGGCGCAGAGTACGAGGGCCTTCCCATGTACGTCTTCTCCGAGGCTTCCACCCGCCACGCCATTTCCCGTTCCTGCTACCGTGAGTTCCAAAAGGGCGACATCGTTCAGCTCAACCTCTCCGCCAAGATCGACGGCTATTCCGCCGCTATCGGCTATCCGATCTGCCTCGGCAAGCTCGAAGGCGAGCGCCGTGACATTGTGCAGTTCTGCCGTCAGGCACATACCTGGACAGTCGATCAGGTCAAGGCCGGCGTTATGGCAGGCAACATCGCCAAGGACTTCTATAAGTATTTTGTCGATAACGGCTTCGAGAAGAACTTTGTCTACGGTCCTCTCCACTCCACCGGCATCATCGAGGTCGAGGCGCCCTGGGCAGAGACCACTTCCATGTACCCCCTGCAGCCCAACATGACCTATCAGGCCGATACCTTCATCTCCTGCGATACCTTCGGCGTCCGCTGGGAGAAGGGCATTGCCGTCACCGAGACCGGCTGCCAGATCCTCTCTCCCGAGATCCCCAAAGTCTGCCCCGAACTGCTGTTCTGATTTTATTTTTAATATCAATACCGGTACAGAGACTTCTGTACCGGTATTGATATCTTAATTATTTCTTTGGAGGAAATATTATGCAGCTTATCAATATGTTTTTTGACGATATCGAGGACGCAAAGAAGCGCCGTGTACCGTTTATCATCCCCATCGGCACGATCGAATATCATGCCCACCACGCCTCCTGCGGCACCGATACCATGGTCGTCAACGGCTGTCTCAGGGAGCTGGAGAAGGAAAAAGAGATCGTTGTCATGCCCCCCATCTGGTACGGCGTGGCATCCTACGCGGTCGGCGGTCCCGAGACCGGCACCATTCAGGTCGATGAGGACGCTTACACCAATTATCTCTACTGCATCCTCAAGTCCCTCATTTACGGCGGCGTCAAGAACATTTACCTCATTCCTCACCATCAAACCGAGGAAGCGGGTCTCATGCCCATGACCATTGCCTGCCACAAGGCCGCCAAGAAGGTCACCATGGAGTACATGGAGGACACCTTAGGCCGCGGCTGGTGGGGCAGCAATTCCTATGCCGACTACTATGAAAATCTCGGCACCGGCGACGATCCCTTCTCTTACATCAAGGTCATTCCCCTCATCGGCAAGGACGCGCAGCATAAATGCGGCGGCTTTGACCATGCCGGCAAGTGGGAGACATCCCTCATGATGGGCACCTATCCCGAAAACGTCGATCTTTCCCGCTGTGAGCGCAACACCGAATGGTTTGCGCAGAGCGCGAAGGAAGCAAGCGTCGAGACCGGCCGCCACATGGTAAACTGCACCCTCGAGTGGCTGCGTGAGGCTGTAAAGTAAAGGAACTATACATATGACAGAACGCGAAAAATGCGATGCGGGGCTGATGTATGATACATCCTTCCCAGGACGCGATGAAGATAATCTCAAATGCCTTGATCTCTGCTGGGAATTCAATCACATGAAGCCCTCTCTCCTCAAGGAGCGCATGGAAATCATCTATAAAATGTTTGCCAGACTCGGCAAAAACGCAAGAGTGGAGCCGAATATCTTTGTCAGCTTCGGCTATAACATCGAGGCGGGCGACAACCTCTTTATCAATCATGACTGTGTGTTCCTTGACCCGGGCAAGATCACCTTCGGGAACAATGTCTATATCGGACCCCAGTGCGGCTTCTATACGGCACATCACAATGTCCATTCCTACTGGCGCAATCAGGGCTACGAATACGCCTTCCCGATCACTATCGGCGATAATGTATGGATCGGCGGCGGCAGTATGTTTATGCCCGGAGCGAAGGTCGGCAGCAACGTCGTTATTGGCGGCGGCAGTGTCGTCACGGGAGAGATCCCGGATAACGTCATAGCCTTCGGCAATCCCTGCAGGGTCTACCGCGCCATCACGGAGCAAGATATACTTGACCGCACCTGACAGATAACACCGCCTTTCGGAAAGGGGTTTTCTATGGCAGAATACAGTATCGGTCTTGATTTCGGGACGCTCTCGGTCAGAGCCGTCCTTGTGGACGCACGAAGCGGCAGGGAAGTATGTACTTCCGTTTTCAGCTACCCGCACGGCGTGCTTTCAGACAGGCTTCCGGGAGGAAAAGAGCTCCCGCCTTTCTGGGCGCTCCAGCATCCGCAGGACTATCTTGACGGACTCTCCTATACAGTCAGGGAGGTTTTGCGGAAATCGGGCGTCTCGGCGGAGAGTGTCATCGGTCTCGGGCTGGATTTTACAAGCAGTACCTTCCTTCCCGTGGACAGAGACTATGTGCCGCTCTGTCTGAAAGAGGGTTTTCGGAATGAGCCGCACGCATGGGTGAAGCTGTGGAAGCACCATGTCACGCAGAAGTACGCTCAAAGAATGACAGAGGCGGCCGTTTCCCGCGGTGAGCCGTTTTTGAAGCATTACGACGGGAGAGTATCCGCCGAATGGATGCTTCCGAGAGTCTTAGAGACATTGGAGGAGGCTCCGGAGGTCTGCCGTGCGGCATACCGTTTCATGGAAGCCGGGGACTGGATCGTACACTGCCTTACCGGAGCTGAATGCGCCTCTCTCAACATGGCGGGCTTCAAGGCGCTGTGGACGAAGGAAAACGGCTATCCTTCCGAAGAATACACGGCGGCTCTCCATCCTCAGTTTCCGGATATCATCCGGAATAAGCTTTCTCACGATCTGCGTCCGCTGGGAGCAAAGGCAGGCGCATTATCCCGTTACGGAGCGGAGCTGACAGGGCTGACGGAAAAAACGGCGGTTGCTGTCGCCTGCATCGATGCACAGGCCTCCGTGCCGCTGGTCGGACGTCCGCAAGCCGGCAAAATGATCATGTGCATCGGTACTTCGACCGGGCATATCATGCTTTCCGAAGAGTTTCATCAGGTTCCCGGCATGACAGGCTGTGTGTGCGACGGGATCGTTCCGGGCATGGTCGCCTATGAGTCGGGGCAGATCTGTGTCGGAGACAGTCTCAACTGGTTTGTAGATAACTGTGTACCGGACGTGTATAAGAAAGCGGCGGATGATGCGGGGATGAATATCCACGACTACCTCACCGGAAAGGCTTCGGAGCTTTCTCCCGGAGAGAGCGGTCTGCTCGCGCTCGACTGGTGGAACGGCAACCGATCTGTCCTCTGTGATTACGATCTCTCCGGGCTTCTGATCGGGCTGACACTCAGCACAAAACCGGAGGAAGTATACCGTGCCCTGATCGAATCCACCGCCTTCGGGACAAGAAGAATTATGGAAAGCTACGAAGAGTGCGGCATAGAAATTGTCGAGCTCTATGCCTGCGGCGGGATTGCAAAGAAAAATGCGCTGTTCATGCAGATCTACTCCGATGTTCTGGGGCGCACAATCCGCATCGTGCCCACCGAACAGGGACCGGCTCTCGGGAGTGCGATCTTCGGTTCCGTGGCGGCAGGGGAGAAGGCGGGAGGTTACGACAGCGTTTTTGAGGCCTGCGCGGAAATGAGCCAGGCGCCTGAAAAGTCATATACACCGCTCCCGGAGCACGTTGAGAGCTATGAGCTCCTTTATAGTGAATATCTCCGCCTGCACGATTATTTCGGCCGCGGAGAAAACAACGTAATGAAAAAGCTGAAACAGATGAAACAGAGCTTTCGTTAAAAAATGCAGCAGATCCGATTATTCCGAATCTGCTGCATTTCTATCATTATTTACCGCTGTGCCGGTCGACCACATTCAGAGCCGCGGTGACAGGTACTGTGACCGTCTTATCGTAGCAGGAGAATACGGCGTCGGTCATCTTTTCGTCCGGTTTCGGCGTCAGCAGGCTCACCAGCGGGACGAGGATCAGACCGCCCAGCATCGCAAACGCGCCGCAGTTGATGGGACTTTGCAGAATGACCGGAAAAGCGGATTTGAAAAACATATTGCACAGCATCAGAAGACTGCCCCAGAGGAAGCAGACGATACAGGACTGCTTCGTAGTGCGCTTCCAGAAAAGACTGAAGAGGAACGGGGCAAGGAAGCTGCCTGCCAGTGCGCCCCATGAAAGCCCCATCAGTTGGGCGATGAAGGTCAGATTCAGCTTGTACTGGATCACGGCGATCACGGCGGAGATCAGAATGAAGACGGCGATAAACACACGGATGATCCGGAGATTCCGACCGTCATCCCTCTTGTTTCGGAATATGACCGGCTCAAGGAAGTCCAGCGTCAGCGTAGAGGAGGATGTCAGAACCAGAGAGCTCAGCGTACTCATGGAGGCGGCGAGAACAAGGACGAGCGCAATGCCCACGAGTATCGGAGAAAGCCGACTCAGCATACCCGGAATAATGGCGTCATAGCCCACTTCGGCGATATCTGCCGGAAACAGCCTCCCGAAGCCGCCGAGGAAGTAACAGCCGCCGGCCACCACTACCGCAAACAGGGTGGAAATGACAGTGCCCTTGTGGATATCATTCTCGCTCTTGATCGCGTAAAACTTCTGCACCATCTGCGGCAGACCCCATGTACCGAGAGAGGTGAGCAATACCACTCCCAAAAGTCCCAGAGGATCGGGACCGAAGAAGGAGGCAAATACGCCCGGTATATCGGAGACTGTTTCATCCTCTACGCGAGCCAGAGCAGCAAGAGAACCCTGAAAACCGCCATTGATCTTCAGAACGCCCGCTATGATGGCAACAATGCCGAAGAGCATAATGATACCCTGAATGAAATCGTTTATCGCGGTAGCCATGTACCCGCCGGCGATGACATAAACGCCGGTCAGAACCGCCATCACGACAATGCACACAGTGTAGTCGATATCAAAGGCCATACCGAAGAGCCTTGAAAGACCGTTGTAGAGAGACGCGGTGTAGGGGATGAGGAAAACAAAGATGATAACGCTGGACACAAGGCGAAGCTCCTTTGCGTCAAAACGCTTTGCAAAGAAATCCGGCATGGTCTGCGAGGAGAGATGCTGTGTCATGACCCGGGTGCGGCGTCCCAGCAAGACCCACGCCAGGAGACTTCCGATCAGGGAATTCCCAAGTCCGATCCAGGTGGAAGCAATGCCGAATTTCCAGCCGAACTGTCCGGCGTAGCCCACAAAAATGACGGCGGAGAAATAACTGGTACCGTAGGCAAAGGCGGTCAGCCACGGGCCGACATTTCTCCCGCCCAGTACAAAGCCGTGAACGTCCGCCGCGCTGCGTCTGCAGGCAATGCCTACGGCGATCATTACGGAAAAGAAAACGATTAGCAGAATTATCTCGATAGCCATTTTTTCATCCTCCGAAAAATAAAAAATCGGTCTTAACATAAAAAGTTAAGACCGTTTGCGCGACGAAATGAAACTCCGTCTATGAAACGCAGCGGCCCTGACACATATAATAATAACGATAAACTATATGCTTCATTATGACCGCTCCTTTCATTTTTTGTATTCTAAGCCTTTCGACCCGGATTGTCAAGCGTATATTTTTTGAAAAAACGATCCCTGCCGGTTATCCGGCAGGGATCGTGAAAGAATCAGTTAAATCAGAGTTGACCGTTGGCAAAGACCTTGATGGTTCCGACAACGTTCTCCTTCATGGCCTTTTCCGCAGCGAGCAGGAGATTGAAGAACTGCAGATGCTCCGGTGCGAGGGTCTCACACTGCTGCTTGACGGCATAGGCGGCCGCCTTGTCCATGTAGGTGTAATAGTTGATCTTGCGGACGCCGGCGTCAATGGATTTATGGAAATCCTCCACGGAGACGCCGCTGCCGCCGTGCATAACGACAGGAATGCCGCCGGTCTCTTTTCGTACATTGGCAACAACATCAAAGCTGAGGCGCGGCTCGGTGAGATAAATACCGTGAGTCGTGCCGAAGGAGCAGGCCAGAGCGTCGATCCCGGTGGTCTTTACAAATTCGGCGGCCTGTTTGGGGTCGGTATAGATCTTGCTGGCATCGGTGTCACCGGTGCTGTCTTCCTTGCCGTAAATGCGCTTGCCCATGGAGCCGAGCTCCGCTTCCACACCAGCGTTGCACTTCCTGGCAAGCTCCACGCACTGACAGGTCAGATCAACGTTCTCCTCATAGGGGAGATCGGAGCCGTCAAACATGACGCCCGTAAAGCCGAGATCAAGGGCTCTGCGGATATGATCCACCGTCTCACCGTGGTCGAGCATGGGGCAGACAGGCACGGACGCCTCTTCGGCATACTTGACCATCAGGGGACCGATGTCCTCCAGACGGTTATACTTCTCGTGGAGCATGGCGAACTGCACAACAACGGGCATTCCGGTCTCTTCCGCAGCCGCGATGTCGGACTTCAAGGTTGACAGGTCGAGGGCGTTGAAGCCGCCGACAGCCATGTTCTTTTCTTCTGCGATCTTCAGAATTTCCTTAAGATTTACCAGCATTTTTTATCATTTCCTCCAGTTCCGGCATGGTCTTCAAGCCGGATATTGTATCATAGGCTGTGACGCAGCAGGCGCCCTCAGCCGACGCAAAGGCAGCGCTTTCGCTGACTGTTTTGCCTTCCAGAATGGCGTACAGAAACGCCGCGATGCTCGTGTCCCCGGCTCCGGTAGCGGAAGCGACAAAGGGAGCCTTGAAGCCGACCTGAAAACCTTCTTCCGCGGCGGATTTGTAATAGAGACCCTCCGGACCGCACTTGATAAGAACGGTCTTCGCGCCGAGCCTATAGCACTCATTGGCGGCAGCCTCGGCGGTTGTGAAGTCGGGTCCGAGCATAAAGAGAATCTCGTCGAGACTCGGCACAAAAAAGTCCACATAGGGAAGAACCTTTTCCAGCAGAACACGCCAGTTGGTTTTGGCGGATTCTCCGGCGGGATCGACCGCCGCCATGTCAAGGCTGGTCAGTATTCCTTTGGAGCTGACCATTTTGTAGATCTTCAGAAGTTCATCGCCGTCATCGGCATACATACTGCGCATCAGAGGAGGATAGCCGAAATGGAAAAGCTCCACGCCTTCCAAAGCTTCCTCGCGGATATCGTCGCAGGTAAAGGTATCGTTCGCGGCGGGATTATGCAGGAAAATACGGTCGATCCCCGGGGCGGAAATGGCGACGGTATAAGAGGTCTCCACGGTAGGATCTATAATCAGTCCGCCGGCGTCGTAGTCCTTATAAATACGCTGAATGATCCTTCCGAGATCGTCGTCCCCGATCTTGCCCATAAGGGAGACGTCCGCTCCCAGCTTGCGCATGGCAAGTCCCGTGTTGGAGACTGCGCCGCCGACGCTGAACTCCGCTCTGCCGACATTGATCAGTTTTCCCGGGACAAAGCATTCGTCAACCGTTTCATAGGTCTTTCCTGTCGGAAATACAGGGGTTATATCCAATGCTACATGTCCGGCTACAACTACCTTATGTGTTTTACTCATGTTTCACCTTCCTGAAATCTTTTTCTCTATCTTATCACATAATCCTTCTCAATTCAACATAAAAATGGGACTTCAAAAGAAGTCCCATGAAAAGATCGAATATTTCCGTCAGGCTCTTGTGCCGGTGGCAACGCCGTAGATAAAAACGGCTACCAGCAATACGGCGACTACCGCCACCACGATATTCATGGTGTTCAGCGACAGGTGCACATTGTCGTAGAGTCTGGCACGCAGGGGATGGAGATTGGAAAACTCCTCCTGAGCTTTGCTTTTTTCGGTGCCCTTTTCGTTTGTGTTCTCCGCCATAGCCTTACTTCTTTGCTATGTACTTGCGCACGTCGATGGAAACGGCAAGAATGATGATCAGACCGCGGACAACATACTGCAGGTAGGGGTTGATGCCGAGGAAGTTCAGAGAGTAGTTGATGGCCTGCAGAAGCACGGCACCGATGACAACGCCCTGAATGGTCCCGACACCGCCGGAGAAGCTGACGCCGCCGACAACGCAGGCGGAGATGGCGTCGGTCTCGTAGTTGATACCGGTATTGGCGCCGCAGGAGGTGATACGGGCGGCTTCGAGGTAAGCGGATATACCGTAGAGGACACCGGCCATGAGGTAAACGAGCATGATGGTCTTGGCGACGTTGACGCCGGAGACTCTGGCAGCCTCTTCGTTTCCGCCGACGGCAAACATATTCTTACCGAGAGTGGTCTTGTTCCAGATGATCCACATAACGAAAGCGATCACGAGGAAGTAGACAACGACCTTCGGAATGGTGAAGGAGCCGAGGGTGAAATTGCCGGCCGCGAAATCAAGGAAGTTTCTGTCAAAGGTGGAGAGAGCCTGTGCGGTGCCGGAGGGCTGAGACTCAATGTAAATGCAGCAGATACCCTGTGCGATGAGCTGCGTACCGAGGGTAATAATGAAGGCGTGCAGATGCAGCTTGGAAACGCCGAAGCCGTTGAAAAGGCAGAAGAGAACTGCCACGGCGATGGAGGCCAGCAGCGGCACCCAGACGGGGAGCTGCTCGGTGATCTGCGGGAACATACGGGAGGCGTAGGTCACGGACTGCACAAGAGAAGCGGTGACCGCGGCGCAGACGCCGAGGATACGGCCTATGGAAAGGTCGGTACCGGCAAGGACGATCAGACCCGCACAGCCCAGAGCCAGAATACCCTTGGTGGAGGACTGCTTGACAATATTCAGAATGTTAGTGACGTCAAGGAAGTTCGGACGGAGGATACATACGGTTGCAAGAATGATGATAAGGATTATGTACAGTGCGTAGTTCAGAAGGAAATCCGTCACCTTTTCGGCTTTCGGATTGGCCTTCTTGACAGCGCCCTTCTTGCCCTCGCGGGTGTCATCCATCAGGCGGATGAAGAAGTAGGCAAAGCCGGCAACGGCACATACGATACCGAGGAAAAGATACTTGATGGCGTTCTTGTAAAGCTGTGACTTACCCTTTCCGTCGTTCAGGTTGGTGAAGCCCTGCTTTACGAGCTCTATCATATCCTCGTCGGCCTTCAGAGCTTCGATCTCTTCGTCGGACGCGCCGAGATTTTCCTTAAGAAGGTCGGCAAGCATCTGTTCACGGTATGCGGGAGCCTGCTTCTTATCCTTGCGAATGGCGGTAGCCTCTTCCTTGGAGATACCGTCCATGGCCATAATGTACTCAATCAGTTGATCGTTGTCCTGCGATTTGGCGTATTCCACGTCAAAATTGGCTCTGTCGGCGAGGACTTCTTTGACCTCAGCCGCGTCAAGCCCCAGAGACTCCGTGAGGAACTTTGTGACCTTGGCTTCGTCCAGACCGTGTTCAACCGATTCGATGGTGCTCGGGTCAAGAATGAAATTGACGGTATCCGCTTTCTTGGTGCCTAACAGCTCCGTCGCCTGCGTATAGATACCCTGACCGGAAATACCGAAGAAGATCAGAACCGCACCTGCCGCAAGCAGCGCGGCGGCAAGGATGACGGCTAATGTCTGTTTGCTTTTTTTCACTTGTTACAACCTCTTTTCGTAAAGGTTCTATATTAAATATATTTGGCTGCGAGGGTCAGGATCGTCTCCTGCTCACCCTGAACGCCGCCAAAGTCTTTTCCGCGTTCAACGATTCCCGCCTGATGTCCGTTGGACATGACCAGTATTCTGTCACAGATACCGATGAGCTCGGGCATTTCCGAGGATACCATGATGACACCCTTGCCTCGGGCGGCAAGGTCAATGATCAGCTGGTAGATCTCGTATTTTGCACCGACGTCGATACCTCTTGTCGGTTCGTCCAGAAGAAGAACATCCGGATTTGTCAGAAGCCAGCGGCCGATGATGACCTTCTGCTGATTTCCGCCGGAGAGGGTTTTGATATAGGTTTTCTGGGACGGAGTTCTGACATTGATGGAGTCAATGACCCATTTTGTGTCTTTCTCCATTTTACTGTTGCTGAGGAGAGGCTTTCCGTAAGCGTCGATATTGGCGATAACGGAGTTGAATACGATCGAGGTGAGCGGGAAGATACCGGTTGCTCTGCGCTCCTCCGTGAGAAGGGCGAAGCCGTTTCTCATAGCCGTGGCAGGGCAGGTGTTTTCGACGGTTTTCCCGTTGAGTGTGAGCTCGCCGCTTGCTTTGGAGAAGTAGCCGAAGATGGTGTTGACCATTTCGGTGCGGCGGGAACCGACAAGACCGGCAATGCCGAGAATTTCGCCTTTGTGAAGATCAAAGTTCACATCGTGGCAGGTCGGCTCGTAGCGGCCGGTGAGATTGCGGACGGTCATCAGAACGTCGCCGGGGGTATTCGTCTTCGGCGGGAAGCGGTTGTCAAAGGAGCGGTTGACCATGTAGCGGATGATCGCATCGGTCGTCAGCTCGGAAGCGGGCTTCGTGACAACGTACTGACCGTCGCGCATGATGGTGACCTCGTCGGAAATACGAAGGATCTCGTCCATCTTATGAGAGATGTAAATGATGCCGACGCCCTGTGCCGTGAGCTTCTTCATGATGCGGAACAGATGCTCGACCTCATTTTCCGTCAGAGAGGAGGTCGGTTCATCCAGAACAAGGATCTTTGCGTTGTAGGAAACCGCCTTGGCGATCTCGACCATCTGGCGCTGGGAAACGGACAGCTTGCCGATGATCTCCTTCGGGTCAACGTCAATTTCCAGCTCGTCAAAGACCGCCTTGGTGTCGGCGATCATTTTTTTGGTGTCGACAAAAGCGCCCTTGACAGGCAGACGGCCCAGCCAGACGTTTTCCATAACGTTGCGGCGGAGAACCTGATTGAGTTCCTGATGAACCATCGCGACGCCGTGGTCAAGTGCATGGCGGGGACTGGTAAAGGCGGTCTCTTCGCCGTTTACCTTGATGGTTCCTTCATCTTTTTTATAAATACCGAAAAGGCATTTCATCAGTGTGGATTTACCGGCGCCGTTCTCGCCCATCAGGGCGTGGACCGTACCGGGGCGGAGCTTGAGCTGGGCATGGTCAAGAGCCAAAACGCCCGGAAACTTCTTGACAATGCCGTCCATCTCCAAGAGATACTGTGTTTTCTCAGTGGTGTTTTCCTGCGACATTTGTATCACCATACTTTATCATGAAAATAAAAACGGGGAGAGACGCGGGAGCGTCTCCCCCCTTGATCATAAACCTGAGAGGTTAAAAGTTTAAGAAAATTATTCGACTTCGGTGATCTTTGCGTAAGGAATACGGACGGAGTAACCGTCTGCTGCGTACTCATAATCAGTGCCTTCGAGCCACTCGCCGGTGAGCAGGTAGTTCATCATGATAGCAATGTTGGCATAGCCCATTGCATCGCCGTCCTGCTTAACGGTTGCGGTCATGCCGCCGTTCTTGATGGACTCAAGAGCTGCGTCGGTAGCATCAACACCGATGATGACGAGGTTCTTGTCGCCGCCGTTGTTGTAGCCGACATCGCTCAGAGCGGCAACAACACCGGTACCCATGTCGTCGTTGTTAACGAAAACAACTTCGATTTCGGGGTGTGCCTGGAAGAGAGGAGCAAACTTATCCTGTGCCTGTGCGGTATCCCAGTTGGCAACGATGATGTACTCATCGAGAGCAGCCTCGAGGGGAACGCCCTGTGCAACAGCGGTCTCTTCGGAGTACTGAGTACGGGCAATGGCTTCGGGGTTGTTGGGCTCGCCCTGGAACTCTACGAACTGGAGCTTGCCGTCGCCGTTGAGGTCGATGGACTGGTCAGCTGCCCACATATCAGCAAGGATCTCGCCCTGCATATCGCCGGCCTCACGGGGAGTGGTGCCGATGAAGATGGAACCGGAGTCAACAACAACAGACTGAACGGTCTCTGCGGAAGGCTCCTTGTTGTAGAACAGGAAGGGGATCTCAGCGGCGGTGAACATATCAACGAGGGTCTGACCGGAAGCGACCTCTGCGAGGTTGATGATGACGAAGTCGGGCTTCTCACCGACGATCTGGGTTGCCTGCTCGACCTGCTTTGCCATATCGTCAGCAGCGTCGTACATGGTGAGGTTGATCTTTACGCCGAGTTCTTCGCCGATCTCTTCGGCGTACTGAGCCATTGCCTGACGCACGGAGGAGCCGTAAGTATCGTCATACTTCCAGATCAGTGCGCGAACGTCGTACTCTTCTTTCTCTTCTGCGCATGCTGTTACGCACATGGCGAACATCATGACAAGAGCCAGAACAAGTGCCAGTGTCTTTTTCATGGTTAAAATCCTCCAAAATTTTTTTTGATACCCTGTCGGGTTATCGCTTTAGTAATTATAACAAACGGTTCCCCTTTTGTCTACAATAATTTTACAAAACTTGTGCATATTTTTATAAGCCGTATTTGATTCACCGCTTCATATTCCGCATTCTGCCGTCACTGTCCCGTGAGAACGAAGCGCGAAAAAAAGCTGTTGCCAAAAGTCCGCTTCTTATGCTATACTTTTACAATACAAGCGCAGAAAACCACAAAAAAAACTGATACGGAGTGTAAAAAATGAAAAAGAAAATGACCTTTGCCCTTTGCTTCTGCAACCGCGGCTTCATGCCCGGCGAGCTCATCTACGGCGCACGCGACGATATGGTCAAAGCCGTCACCGACGCAGGCTATGACTACATCATGATGGACAAGGAGCTGACCCGCTTCGGCGGCGTCGAGACCCGCGATGAGGGCCGCCTCTATGCCAAGTGGCTCAAGGAGCACGAGGGACAGTATGACGGCGTGATCTTCTCCATGCCCATTTTCGCCGACGAGAACGGCGCGATCACCGCTCTGCAGGATGCGGGCGTCCCCATTCTCATGCAGGCCTACCCCGACGAGATCGGCAAGATGGACTTTGCTCACCGCCGCGACGCTTACTGCGGCAAGTTCTCCGTCACCGACGTGTTCACCCAGTACGGCGTTCCCTTCACGATGCTCAAGCCCCATGTGGTGCATCCTCTCTCCCCGAAGTTCCGGGAAAATCTCAGAGACTTTGCCGCCATCTGCCGCGTTGTCAACGGCATGAAGCGCTTCACCCTCGGCTGCATCGGCGCCCGCACCACCGCGTTCAAGACCGTCCGCTTTGACGAGCTGGCTTTCCAGAAGTACGGCATCACCGTGGAATCCTTTGACCTTTCCGAGGTCTTTGACAAGATCGCCGCAAAGAGCGATGACGATCCCGTTGTCGCCGCCAAAATCGAGCATCTGAAGAATTATACCGACTTCTCTAAGGTTCCCTGCCAGAATATGCTCAACCTCGGCAAGCTCGCCGTTGTCATTGACGAGTATATCGACGAATATCATCTCGACGCTCTGGCGCTGCGCTGCTGGAACGAGATGGAAGCGCACCTGCGCATCTGCCCCTGCGTCATCCTCAGCGAGCTGAACGACCGCGGTATCGTCGCTTCCTGCGAGATCGATATGTGCTCCGCTGTCACCATGCGCGCCATGAGCCTTGCCAGCGAAGGTCCATCCGCCGTTCTCGACTGGAACAACAACTACGGCGACGACGAGGACAAGGTCGTCCTCTTCCACTGTGGTCCTGTGGCGCAGAGCCTGATGGCCGGCAAGGGCGTTGTGGGCAACCACCTGATGTTCGACAAGACCGATCCCGGTTCCGGCTGGGGCTGCAACGAAGGCCGCATCAAGCCCATGCCCATCACCATCACCAACTGCCAGACCAAAGACGGCAAGATCGTTGTTTACGCCTCCGAGGCAAAGTTTACCGATGACGTCATTGAAGACGGCTACTTCGGCGTTGCGGGCGTAGCGGAGATCCCCGACCTCCAGAACAAGCTCATAAAGCTTGCACGCGGCGGCTTCAAACACCATACCTCCGTCTGCGAAGGTCATGTGAAGGATGTTCTCAAGGAAGCCTTTACGACCTATCTGCACTACGACTACGTGGAGATCGACTGATGAAGATCGGCGGATTGGACATCGGCACCACCGGCTGTAAGCTGACGGTATTTGACGAAAACGGCAGACAGCTCGGGAAAGCCTATCGGAATTATCACTCTGAGCTCCCCCTGACCAGCAGCGAGATCGACATTTCCGCTATCATGGAAAGCGTCTATGCCGTCATCGGAGAGCTCTGCGCCCAATATCCGGACATCGGCGCGATCGGTGTGACCAGCTTCGGGGAAACCTGTGTCATGACGGACGGGGAAGGAAACTGCCTCCATCCCGCCATGCTCTACATCGATACCCGCGGAGAGGTCGAATACAAGGAGCTTTCCGAAAAGCTCGGTCGGGAGAAGATCATCGGCATCACGGGGCTCAATCCCCATGAGATGTACTCTATCGGCAAGCTCATGTGGCTGAAAAAGCACCGCCCGGAGATTTACGCCGCAGCAAAGCACATATTCTTAATAGAAGATTACGTGGTGTTTCACCTCACCGGCGTTGCCCAGATCGATTATTCTCTGGCAAGCCGCACCATGGCGTTTGACATCAATAAGCTCGCATGGAGCGAGGAGATTTTTGACGCCGCCGGGATCGACGTTTCTCTGATGAGCAAGCCCGTTCCCACAGGCACACCGGCCGGGAATATTACAAAAGCCGTAGCCGGGAAAACCGGACTGAACGAGGGCTGCGTTATCGTCTCCGTCAGCCACGATCAGGTCGCCGCCGCCGTCGGCGCGGGCGCTTTTGACGGCAGCGTGGCGGTGGACGGCGCGGGTACCACGGAATGTCTCACCCCGATCTTTGATTCCGTTCCCGACGCGCAGACCATGGCGGCGGGTAACTTCTCCATCGTGCCGTACATTATTCCGGGCAAGTACGTCGCCTACGCCTTCTCCTTTACCGGCGGAGCGCTGGTGCAATGGGCGATGGACACCGTGGGACGCGGCGAGACCAACGAGAGCATGGAACGCGCCTACGGAAAGGATGAGCCCACGGGACTTCTGGTGCTGCCCCACTTTGCCGGAGCCGCCACGCCCTATATGGACAACGGTTCGAGAGGCGCTATCCTCGGTCTCACCACCGATTCGAGACCGGCGGACATCTACCGCGCCTGTATGGAGGGTGTTGTCTATGAGATGCGCCTTAACCATGAGGAACTGAAAAAGTCCGATGTGCGCTTTAAGCGTCTCAACGCCACCGGCGGCGGCGCGAAGAGCAAGGTGTGGATGCAGATGAAGGCCGACATTCTGAATATGCCCGTCACCGCTCTGGAGACCGTGGACGCGGGCACCATCGGCAGCGCGATGCTCACCGGCATGGCGATCGGCATTTTCAGCGATATAAAAGACGCCGCTTCCAAAATGGTGGTCGAGAAGGAGACCTATTATCCCCGTGCGGAGATGCACGCAAAGTATACGGAAATCTACAACCGCTACGCACGTGTATATCAGGCTGTCCGCCCGCTTATGTAAAGCAAAATAAGCTGAATACATATACCCATTATACCCGCCCGACAAAAGGGCGGATATAAAGGCGGTTCGCCATAAGGATTTACAGGTTTTGAGCCGCCTTTTTTCGCCCATACTGCATAAAAAATTCCGGAAATACGACAGTATTCCCGGAATTT
>JAZLGK010000068.1:0-3973 GCA_045616265.1 Candidatus Limivicinus sp.
GGGAGACTTGAAGCAGATTTTTATACGCGGTTACATTGTCATTTTAGGGAAATAATCCTCGGCGATGTTTTCCTCGACATCGTCCTCGGTAGAGAATACCGTGTCCGGCAGCTGAGATTGCATGATTTCATAGAGGTGTTCCATTCTGCGCTCCACGGAAGCCGTAATCGCAGCAATTCGCGCTTCGTCAATATAGTCGCCTGCGCCCTCGCTTGAGAATAACTCTCTCCCGCAAACCGGTGCGGCGCAGCATATCGACCGCAAGCGAAGGCAAAAGCTCCAAGCAAAGCGCATCGCCCACGGTCACAAGGCAGATGACCATGAAGAATATCAGGGGCCGAGCTTGTCCATGTGGTAAAAAATCTCCCGCCATGATTGGCGGGAGATGGATGTGCGATATTCAATCACATGGTCATATTCATCGAAAAGCCCTGCTCATTCTGTTGCGGTTCCAAATCCTCATCCAGCGTGAGCAACAGGTCATACAGAGAATTGATCCTGTCTATTACTTCACCATACGGTATCATATCGGCGTCATCAAAAACATAAATGCGCTGCATCTTGTCATATGCAAGCTGAAGGACAGGATTATCACAGATCGATGGAAACAGGGAAAAATCTGAAAACGGTTTTACTGAAAGATCGCTCCCGATTCTTTTCTCTTCCTCCTGTCGCTTGTACGACAGCATTTCTATCAGCTCATCCGAATCGGCAAGCAGGCATTGAATTCGTTCTGTTCTCATCATGACCGTCAGATCGAAAAGATGCTTGGCAACATCAAAGAGCATATCCCGCTCATAGTAGAACTCCGCAGCCAGTATTTTGTCGGCAAAGATTCTCTCCTGCGTAATCGTTGCCACTGGGAATTCGTCTACATCATACTGCGAACGAAGAATGCTGCGCTCTTCCTCTGTCGCCTGTTGATAAATCAGCGGCGCAACCATCAACATCTCATATGGCTCGCTGATCGTAAAAGATGTCGCTTCAACTTTGACGTAGCCGAAACGCTGAAGTGCGTCTTCGGGATTTACCACAGTAATCGGTGTGTATTCATAAACGCTTGTAATACTGCCGCGCCGATTATCTTCCCGCTCTTTATCCGAGGTGCGAGCTAAAGATCGGTAGCCGTTCGCCGCCAGTTCCAGTCTTTTCTTTGCCTGACTTCTTGAACAATCCTGTGATTCGACTGTCAAGTCAATATCCTCGGAAAAACGTATCATCCTGCCGAGCGCTTTGTAAAGTGCAGTACCGCCCTTAAAGTATGCCGGAAGATGCTCCTGCTGCGAGGCAAGCTCAGAGAGCAGCATCGTCAGATAGTAGTCTTTCTCAATAATGTCCTCTCGGATGCCGGAGCGCTCGCTAACTGACGATAGCAATACCTGAAAGGCAGCCGGATCTTCATGCAATTTCATAGACTTCTTCCCTCCGCAAAAATGTCAATTGTTCGCATCGTGGTCTGCACAGGATAATAGTTACGAGCCATAAAAATCAGTGTAAGTGGGTCCAGCATCTGCTTTTGCATCAGCGTGTGAAGCGGGGCAACTACATTTTCGGCATCGGTATGGGTACTTGGAAGAGCATCAATTACATCCAACAGCTGAAGGTATCTGAAATTTTCATCTGTAATAAACGCCGCCGGCCTTTTGACAGTAATGTGATATTTGTCAAAGGATTTCCTCTGATAATCATTGGATGCGATTTCAATGTTTTTGGGAATCAGCGTAGAAAGGCCGATTCGATTCATAAAAGAAGAACCGGTTTCGTAACCGATAATGCGTCCGCCCTTTTTTGTCAGAGACTGAACGGCATATTGCGTCAGATTCGGCTTCGTTGCGCCGAATGGCGTTTGCTGCGGCTTATAATAAACGCCCTTTTGGATTCTCGTAATCACACCTGCATCCGACAGTCGCTTCAGCTTATTGTTTACAATCTTGTGCGCCTGCTCTTCCGGCAAAGAAAACTGTTTGTGCAGTTCATCGGCAATCATATCAGGGTAAAAGATTTCCCCATAATTAAGCCTTTCAATATAATCTGCGATAAATCTGCTGTAGCCATTCATTCTTCTCACCGCTTTTCGAATTGATATTATCAATCAAATATATACAACATATTCTGCGCGTAATAATATCATAATATGCAAATGATGTCAACTAAAACCAAGGCAGAGGTTCTGCAAAAACTGCACTGCATAACAGAAGAATAAAAGTCCCTAACGCTGAAAATTGTAGTAGCTTTCTTCAAAAAAGTGTGGTACTTGTTCGTGTTGCAAACCGAAAGGAGGCAAACGACATGTACGTCTACATGAAGGCACTCTACCTGAGATTCCATAAAGAAGCGCCGCGAAGTGAGGAGCTGAAAAAGCTGTATGAGAATGTCAAACAAGGTCTTGACCGCGAGCATCAGAAGCTCCTGCTCCGTCTGGCTGACGCCGAGATCGCATACTGCGAGGACATGGCGCTCGAGAGCTTCGTAACCGGCTGGTGCCTTGCGGCAGGAATCGCGGAAGAACTGAAAGATCATAGCTACTCCTTCGAACAGGAGAACGAAGAAAGCGCAAGAGAAATATTTCAAAAAGAGCTATCTCTCTGAATGTGTGGTGCGCAAAAAGCATACTACCTGAGGCAAGAAGGAATCAATAGAATTGCAAAAAACATAGTAACATTTGCTAAAAATGTAGTAACGGCAGTGCGTCAAAACCTGCACCGCTGTAACAGAAGAATACGACAACGATTGAGGTGAAAAACACATGGCAAAGAAACGTGCCAACGGCGAGGGCAGCATCCGCAAGCGCTCTGACGGACGCTGGGAAGGTCGCTACACAGCGGGATACCATCCGGACACCGGCAAGCGCATCATCAAAAATGTGTTGGGCAGCACGCAGGCCGAGGTCAAGGCGAAGCTCGCCGCCAAGCTGGAGGAATGTAAGCAACTGGACATTTCCCGCACAGATGAGTACACGGTAGCTACATGGCTGCGCACATGGTATGAGCTCTACGCCAAACCAAACATCCGTCCCTCTACGGCAGAGTACTACCATCGAAGCATTGAACTCCACACCATCCCCTGCATTGGGGACATCAAGTTGAACAAGCTGACAGGGCGTGACATTCAGAAGCTCTACAAGGACTTGCAGGAAAACGGCAGAATTCGAAAAGAGCAAAAGGGCAAGAAACCCGGCTTGAGCAACTCCACGGTGCGGGGAATCCACATGATGCTCCACAACGCCCTCGACCGCGCTGTAAAAGAGCGTCTCATCCTGCGCAACCCCACCGAGGACTGCATCATCCCGAAAATTCAGAAGCAGGAGATGCAGATTCTGCACCCAGAGGATATGAAAGCGTATCTGGATGCGGCGGAACATTGCAACGCTCTGCCGATGATGTACCTGGTACTGACCAGCGGCATCCGAAAGGGTGAGCTGGTAGCGCTCCCTTGGAGCGATCTGGGTGTGGGGCGAAAAACAATCTCCGTCAGCAAATCGGCGAGGAGAAATTCTGAAGGAGAAATCGTCGTGAGTCAGCCGAAAACAGAAAACTCCATTCGCCAGATCTCCATTCCAAAGGACACGGTGGATATGCTGATCGCGGAGCATAAAAAGCATCCCGACAATCCGTATCTATTCCCCTCGTCCAAAACAGGCGGAATGTACTACCCCGACTCGGTGGTGCTGCTGCACCGCAGAGTGCTGAAACGGGCGGGATTGCCCCACATCCGATTCCACGACCTTAGACACACCTTCGCCACCATGGCACTGCAAAACGGCGTAGATGTCAAAACCCTCTCCTGTATGCTCGGACACTACGACGCAGGCTTCACGCTGCGCACCTACACTCACGCCACGCGGCAGATGCAGGAGCAGGCAGCCGAGAAGATGGGAAACTTCATGGCACAGGTCAGGTAGAACACCAATACAAGAAAACAGCACCGGAAAGGAGGCAGCTTCCTTTCCGGTGCTGTTTTGGTCTTTCCGGAC
>JAZLGK010000069.1:0-14847 GCA_045616265.1 Candidatus Limivicinus sp.
ACACAAAGTATTCCTGCGAAAAAATGCCTTCATCATAAGTGAGCGTCCAAATCTTCGATTTGGCTTACGCGAACTTATGCAAAGCTGAACCCATTTTCTCTCGCCATCTGCTCTTGCCGCATTATGCGGTATTGCCCTAAAAACAGCGGAATCATCCCATATTATACTGTTACCGTGTCGCTTTCCTCGGCAGCCTTTATTTTGGCAAGCTCTTCTTCCTCCAGAACACGGTAGGCGACCTTACCCACCAAAGTCTTGGGGAGCTGCTCGCGGAACTCAATGTCATAGGGCATGGCATACTTGGCAATGTTTTTGCGGCAGTATGCCATAAGCTCCGCTTTTGTTTCGTCGTTTGCGGGGACACCGGCGGGAAGCTTGACGAAAGCCTTGACCTTCTGCATCCTGTACGGGTCGGGAACGCCGATGACACAGCTCATATCGACCTTTTCGTGCGCGTCAAGAATATTTTCGATCTGACCGGGATATACGTTGTAGCCGGAGGCGATGATCATTCTCTTGGCGCGTCCTTTGAAGTAGATAAAGCCCTCGTTGTCCATAACGCCGAGGTCGCCGGTGTAGACCCAGGTAAGGCCGTCGGCGTGCTTACGCAGAGTTTCGGCAGTCTCCTCGGGATGCTTCATGTATTCCTGCATGACGGTGGGGCCTGCAAGGAGTATTTCGCCCTCCTCGCCGTAGGGAAGCTCCTCATCGGTACCGGGCTTGACGATTTTAATGTATGTATCGGGGAAGGGAACACCGATGCTTCCTTCCTTGGACATCTGCGGCGGAGTGAGGCAGCAGGCCGTGACGGTCTCCGTGGTGCCGTAGCCCTCACGGATCTGCACAACCGAGCCGTGTTCATAAAGGAAAGCGTCAAATTTCTTTTTCAGCTCTATGGACAGAGAATCCCCGCCGGAGAAAACACCCTTGAGACTGCTGAGATCGGCGCTGTTCATGGACGGAGCGCGGAGCATGGCTTCATACAGCGTGGGAACGCCCGCGATAAAGTTGCAGCGGTTTTTGACCACCAGCTTGGGGTACTCTTTGGGGTTGACCCTCGGCACAAGAATGCAGCGGCCGCCCTGAGAGAGCATGGTGTGGATGCACACGCCCAGACCGAAGCCGTGGAAGATAGGCATGGCGGCAAGCATCTTGTCACCAATGCAGAACATGGGATTAGCGGCAATGACCTGCTGACCGAGGGCGTTGAAGTTGCGGTTGGTGAGAACAATGCCCTTGGTGGTGCCGGTAGTGCCGCCGGAGTAGAGGATAACAGCAGGATCTTCGCCCTTGCGTTCGACCTTGTAGTTATAGAAGCAGCATTTACTGAGCCTCATAAACTCTTTCCAGCGGATCACGGGAGCGTCCTTGGGGATTTTGGCGATCTTTCTGCCCTCCGTGAGCATATAGCCTGCCCGGATGGGCTTTGAGAGAGCGTCCTTGACACTGGCGATGATGATATTGACGACCTTGGTGTTCTGACGGACATTTTCAAACTTGTGATAGAACTGGTCGAGAGTGATGGCGGTCACGCTGTCGGACTCATTGAGATAGAATTCTATTTCCTTTTCGGCGGAGAGCGGGTGGATCATATTGGCAATCGCGCCGATGAGGTTGACGGCGTAAAACATATAGATGGCCTGCGGACAGTTGGGCATGGCGATCGTGACCTTTTCGCCCGCACGGACGCCGATCGTCTTGAGCGCCTTTGCACATTTCTCAATGTCCGCCATCATGCTCCTGTAGGTGGTGGAATGGCCCATAAAGTCGAAAGCGATATTGTTGGGGTATTTATCCGCAATGAGCTTTACCGCTTCATACATCGAGCCGTCAAAGTAGCTGAGCTGCATGGGTACGCCGCCCATGTGGTTTTCCCACGGTGTTTTTGCTGTGATGTTTTCCATTTGGTACCTCTTATTTATAATCATAGTCGCTGGGCTCGCCGATGGGCTTTTCCAGCAGCTCGGGATGAGCGAACATATATTTGACAAGATTGAGACTGCGGACGAAATAGAACCCGTCGCCTATGCGCTCGTCAAGTGTCGCACCCACATCAAATACATCACGCAGCTCCTTTGTGCCGTCGTCTCTGAGGACTTCTTCTTTGTGGAGCGTGCCAATGGTGACAACAATGCTGTTTGTGCCGTAGTTGTTGAGGTGGTGATAGACCGCCGGACCTTTTATGCTGCCCAGATTGCTTATAAGTACACTGCAGTAGTTAGGGTCGCCCTCGGTGAAAGCCTTGGGGACAAGCCCCCAGAAGTCCAGCCAGCGGATGATGCGGACGGCAAACATTCTGATGATTCTCGGAATTCTTGCAAAGCGGTCAAGCCATATATCGATACCGCCGGTGGCGTGTTCGCTCTTGCGCGTCTCTTTGACGTCACCGATGATCCTGCGGCTTACCGTGTCGAGGGTGTCCTCATCCTTCGGCACCAGCGTCATGAGGGATTCCTCTGCGTAATCCTGAAAACGGCGCTTGACGACAAAGCACATACTTATATCATTGTGCTCATATATACGGTGGCCGGAGATAAAATAATTCATCTTGGGGCGTTCCCGGAGCATACGCGCAACAACACAGACAAATGCATGGAACAATGTTGTTTTATATTCCGGATGTTCCGCGTTCTTCTTTTCAAGATATTTCACAAGCTCGGTGGCATCGAAGGTGTCATGCAGATATACCTCACAGTCCGCTCTGTTTGGCATAAGGTCGCACATGATGGTCTGCATACTGGCCGCTTCTCTCACCCAGCGTGCATCGCGCCTGTCACCCAGCCGTTTTTTCTTTTTTTCGGTATCGCTCATGCAAGCATCTCCCTATCCTATATTACGCATCCGATTGTAGGACTTTGCTTACGAAAAATCAATAATCATTTGTGATTTTCGGTGCAAAGCAGACTATACTATTTGTAGAGTGGCGTATTTAAGCCAAAAACTGACTGTCTGTTTGAAAAACCCATTTCGGAAAAGAGGATAAAAAAGAGAGGAATTCACTCGGTATTGTGGTATAATTGAATCACCACAAACCAAGAGACCAAACAAAAAGAAACAAACTCTTCCGTGGTTAATTCTAAGGAACCGCTGATTAATCCACCTTCGGTATCTGCCAGAAAAATTGTGCCCTGACTTAGTCACTTTTTCTTGCAATACACAAAGTATTCCTGCGAAAAGTGCCGTCGCTTAAGTGAGCGTCCAAATCTTTGATTTGGATTACGCGAACTTATGCTGTGCGCTCGGCATATGCTCTTGTCGAATTAATCATCGCTTACGTAATGGTGATGTACAATATAGAGAGTCCGGGCAGAAAAATGATCGGCTGCAAAGATGAACCTAAAATTCAAAAAACGATATTTTGTCCTAATGACGGGTTGACATGACAAGCGGAATGTGTTATAGTCAAAGCCAGAGAACTGGCAACAGTTTGACAAAAAATAAAACAGGAGGCAAAAACATGAAAAAATTTCTCGCAATTGTTCTGGCACTTTCCATGGTGTTCGCTCTGTGTGCAGTTTCCGCATCTGCTGAGCAGAAACTCACATTCGGCTACATTACCCCGGGTCCCGACACCTGGTATCTCAGAGATGTAGAAGGATTCCAGGCTGCAGCTGAGCTTCTCGGCGTAGATGTTATTGTTCACAACTCCGCCTATGACGTGAGCGCAGAGCTTGCAAACATCGAAAACCTCGTTAACCAGCAGGTTGACGGAATTTCCGTTTTCTCCTTCAATGAAAGCGGCGCTATCACCGCTGCTCTCAAGGGCGACGAAGCAGGTATTCCCGTTGTTGCTACCGACAGCGTAGGCTCCGTATTCAATGCAGAGTGTGATGTTGCCGGTGCTGTTGACTTTGACTGGGCAGGCATGGGCGTTGACTATGCTAACTGGATGGCTGAAAATCACCCCGGCAAGGACTTCGTTATCATCACCGGTAACTTTGAGTCTGTCCCCTGCCAGACCGTGAACAAGGCTATGGAAGACACCGCAAATGAGCTGGGCAAGAACAAGCTCCTCACCATTGAAGACGGCGACTATACTCCCGCTGTTGCAGCTGACAAGGCAGAAGACCTTGTTAACTCCGGCCTTGAGTTCGGTATCATCTTCGTTATGGACGAAGATATGGCTGCCGCTGTCCGTCAGCGTCTGGAAGATATGGGCGTTGCTGATGATTACGTCATCATCTCCGAGAACGGCTCCGATGTAGGTCTGGAAATGATCAACAACGGCACCCTCGGCTTCACCATCTCCAGCTCCCCCGGATGGGAAGGCTTCATTGCATGCCTTGCACTGTACGATGCAGCAGTCAACAAGGATGCTGAGAAGAACGTACAGTACAATCTCCCCAACATCTCCATCGACAAGGACACCGACACCAGCAATCCCGTTGAAGTTGTTCCCTGGGTCGTTAACATCGACGCATACAAGACCCTCACCGAGCAGTACTTCCCCGCACTCTACGAGTACATCAAGTAATTCGTAACTTCTTAAATATCCATGCATAGGGAAGATCTCCGCGATCTTCCCTATGTGAATATATGAAAATATGAGGTTATGATATGGAAAAATTATTGCATTTAAAGAATATCAACAAAGCATTCAATGGAGTTCAGGTACTCTTTGACGTTAATCTTGAATTATACAGCGGCGATGTTCTGTGCCTTGTTGGTGAAAACGGTGCGGGAAAATCGACACTGATTAAAATATTATCCGGAGCGGAGGCTCCTTCGTCCGGCTCGATCGAAGTGTTCGGCAAGCAGTATTCAAGAATGCATCTGCGCGAGGCTATAGATATGGGTATTGCCGTTATCTATCAGGATGCGGATCTTGTTGACACGCTGACCGTAGCCGACAATGTATTCCTCGGAGAGGAACTGAAAAAAGGTTCCTTTGTAAACCGCACCGAACAGGAGCGCATTACGCAGGAAATAATCGACAAGCTTGACCTTGATCTTAAAGCAGACGCCCTCATTTCGGAGCTGTCTCCCGGTCAGAAGCAGTGTACCCAAATCGTAAAAGCGCTCAAGCGTGATGCAAAGATCGTTGTAATGGACGAACCTACTTCCTCTTTGGGCAAGCGTGAAACGTCCGCTTTGATGGATCTGGTCAAAAGGCTTGCGGGGGAAGGCAGAGGTATTATCTACATATCGCACTACCTTGAAGAAGTATTTGAAGTCGGCAACAAGGCGCTTGTCCTCAAGGACGGGCATTACATATGCACCATGAATCTCAGCGACACCACGCAGGACGAACTTGTCCAAAAAATGGTAGGCAGAGCAGCATCAAGCTTCTACGCAAGAGAGACCTCCCAAATCCGTGACGGACTTCTTGAAATTAAGAACTATTCCACCGCAAGCGTTGTCAAAAAAGCAGATTTCGCGGTTCGTCAGGGCGAAATATTCGGTCTGGGCGGCCTTGCGGGAGCCGGACGGAGCGAGCTTATGCGCGCTGTTTTCGGCTGCGACAAAAAAACCTCCGGGAAACTCCTTCTCAATGGAAAGGACATCACCCCGAAAAGTCCTAAGGATGCGATAAACAAAGGGGTGTATATGATCTTTGAAAACAGAAAACAGGAGAGTATGTTCAATATCCGCCCCATCAGTGAGAATATTATGGTATCGCACAACGAGAAGAAGAGCTTTATCAATCTCAGGAGAGAGAGGGAAATCGTTGACCACAGTATTAAAGACCTGAACATAAAGACCTTCTCTCAGGAGGTAGAAAGCCAAAATCTCTCCGGCGGGAATCAGCAGAAGATGGTGCTCAGTCGCTGGCTCGTGGATGAAGGGCAGGTATATATTTTCGATGAGCCAACCAAAGGAGTTGACGTCGGCGCAAAGGAAGAGATATACAAAAGGATCGTGGAGCTTGCCAAAAGGGGTAAATATGTCATCGTGATTTCTTCCGTTCTGCCGGAGCTTATTTCTCTCAGCGACAGAATAGGAATTATGCGCAACGGCGAGCTTGTTAAAATTATTGACCGAAGCGAGGCTACTGAAAACAGTCTGCTCAAAGATTTTATCGGTATTTCCTGATTTTTCGGAGGATAGATATAATGAAAAAATTCAAAAAACTGCTTTACTCCCAGTGGTTCGTACTGGTTATTATCATTATTCTGATAAGCACGGTAACTACTCTTGTAAATCCGAAGTTCCTTACCTGGAAAAACCTTTTGGCCATTGTCACACAGGTGGCAAGTCTGTCTCTTGTGGCAATCGGCGCAACGATCATGATAGGATCCGGGCACTTTGATATTTCTGTCGGCGCAATAGTAGGTCTGTGCACCTGCGTTATGGCTATGATGATCATCAACGGTACAAATGAGTTTCTGGTATTCATCGTGGGCGTTGTTTTGGCCACTGTATGCTGTGTTCTTAACGGGGCGCTCTCCATCGCCCTGAATGCTCCGTCCTTTATAATAACCATGGCCACCACCGGCGTTTATACCGGTATAGGTCTTTTACTGACCCAGGGCGTGCTTCAGATGATTACCGGCAAGTTCAGATTCTTCTCCGGTACAAAGGTCTTCGGCGTCGTTCCGATCATGGTTATCATTGCTCTCGTGAGCTACATCATTGCTTTCATTATGCTCAAATACACCCAGACCGGCAGACAGATTTTTGCGATCGGCGCAAATCCCACTGCTGCTTATCTTGCCGGTATTAACGTAAACAGGTGCAAGCTCAAGTTCTTTGCAATTGACGGCATACTTGTCGGAGTAGCGGCAGCCATGTATATTTCAAGACTCGGCTCCGGCCTTCCTTCATACGGTACCGGTATGGAAATGGACGCCATGGGTGCGGTCGTTATCGGCGGCACTCCTATCTCCGGCGGCAAGGGCAGCATCGGCGGTACGCTCTGCGGTGTACTGCTGATCGGACTTATCTCCAACTCCCTCAACATGATGCACGTTGATGCTTTCTGGCAGGACATTGCCTCCGGCGCTCTCATTATCCTCGCTCTTACCATATCCGCAATCCGGATGAAGCTGGCCGCGAAGCAGCAGGCAGAAGCAAGCAAGGGGAAATAATATGTTTAATAAAATCAATTCTGACAGTCCGGTGCCGTTATATTATCAGCTTAAAGAAATTATTATTGATGGCATAAACAAAGGCGAATACGGTGTCGGCGACCTTATTCCCTCTGAAAACCAGCTTTGTAAAATTTACAACGTCAGCAGGAGCACTTCACAAAAGGCTTTGGACGAGCTTGTACACGAGGGAATTCTTACGCGAAAGCAGGGAATCGGAACCTTTGTTACCGCTCCCAGAATAGAGCAGGCACTTTCAAATTTTTATTCGTTTTCCGATGCCGTGAAAGCGCACGGATACGAGCACGAGGCGAAGGTTCTCAGTGCCTCCGTCGAGGCGCCGACTGCAAAGCAGGCAAAGGTACTGAATATTTCTCAGGATGAGCCTGTGGTAGTTCTGACAAGATTGAGACTTGTCAACGGTGTTCCGTTTGTTCTGGAAACATCGTGCATCCCTGAAAAATTGGCGCCCGGGCTTAACGAAGTGGATTTCAACAGGAATTCTCTGTACAAAACGCTGATCAACAAATACCGAGTATATGTGGTCAAGGCCAAAGAAATGTTTGAGCCGGTACTGATAAGCAAAACGGAAAGTCACCTGCTCAGTGTTCCTGAAGGATCCCCGGCTATTCTTCTGGAGAGGACGGCTTATTCGTCCAACGATGAAGCGGTTGAATTCTGCCACAGTATTATTCCCGGAAGTAAGTGCAGATTCTATACAGAACTCAGATAATTATTATTTTAGAGGAGAAATAATATGTCAAACGCTCAATTTGAAATCTTCAATCAATATGATGCACTGAAAAAAACACATGATTATCTCAGAGACACTGCCCCGAAGCTTCTCGCAGTTATGGGCAATAATAACAATTTTATCTTTTTCGGATGCGGTTCCAGCTATTATGTGGCAAAAAGCGGAGCAGCAATAGCCGCAATGTACGGTGCGGATAAAGCGTATGCTGTTGCAGCCGGTGATTTTATCGTCAACATGGAAGCCTATCGCAGGGCGGTTGACGGTTCCTGTGTCTTTATGATTTCTCGCTCCGGCAGAACCTCAGAAATGCTCATTGCTTCTGAAATGATAAGAAATGCCGGTTTGAACTGCACAATTGTTTCTGTTTGTGCAACTGAAAATGCACCCATGATAGATTTGTCGGATTATAACGTGGAAATTCCATGGGCTTTCGATGAAAGCATATGCCAGACAAGAACAGTGTCCAATCTCTATGCGGCACTCGCCATCATTCTTGCGAAGAGATACGGCGATGAGAAAACACTCGTAAGTTTTGCAGAGCTTATTGCCAATGGGAAAGCCTATCTTGAGGAAACAGACCGACTGACCGCCCCTGTTTCCAAAATGGACTGGAAAAATGCCGTCGTTCTCTCGGACGGCACTGTCTGCGGCGTCGCGGAGGAAGGTGCGCTCGCATTCAACGAGATCTGCATGAAGAGATCGAATTATTATCATATGCTTGATCTGCGTCACGGCCCCATGGTTCTTCTCGGCAAGGATACTTTAGTTGTTATGCTTATGTCTTCTGCTGAGCATGATCGCCAGGAAGCACTTCTTGCAGATGTAAAGAAGAGAGGCGCTTACGTTGTCTGCATAAGTTCGGATGTAAATTATCCTGAAGCTGATATGTTGATCAGCATTCCCGATTACGTCCATACCGTTAAAGGCATTGCCCTGCTCAATGCGATTCAGTGTATTACTCTCGGAATAGCAACAGCTTCCGGCAATGATCCCGACCATCCTGACGGGCTTGATCCTTGGATCACACTTTGATGTTGAGGTGAATAATATGAATAAAGTTGCAATAATCGGTGCAGGAAGCCTTGTTTTTACAAAACAGATTCTTAATGATATGTTCAATACAAAATGCATGGCCGGAACCACATATTTTCTTATGGGACCCACCATGTGGAAGCTGGAGAAAATGAAGCAGTATGCAGAACTTCTTATCAGCAAAAATGATATCGATGCGACTATTATATGCACTACCGACCGCAGAGAAGCACTGAAGGACGCGAACTTTGTTATCTGTACCTTCCTTATCGGAGGAAATGCGGCATACAAGTATGACATTGATATTCCTCTCAAATACGGTGTTGACCAGTGCATCGGTGACTCGATCGGTCCCGGCGGTGTATTCCGTATGCTGCGCACAGCTCCCGTACTGGCAGAGATGGGCAAAGAGATAGACGAGCTTTGCCCCAATGCATATGTTCTCAACTATGTTAATCCCATGGGAGCTGTCTGCACTGCTCTTGCAAGATCCACAAAGGCACAGGTCGTTGGCTTATGTCACGGCGTTCAGACCACTCTTGACCTTATTTCCGGATATACCGGAGTGCCCAAAGACGAAATAGAGTTTATCAATGCGGGCATCAACCACATGGACTGGTTTCTTACGCTTGAACACAAAGGCAGAGACCTCTATCCGATTCTCAAGGAAAATATAGAAAAAGCCGAATATTTCAAAAATGAAAAGGTTCGCGGCGAACTTATGCGCCATTGCGGGTATTTTATGACCGAGTCTTCCGGTCACCTTTCAGAGTATATTCCCTGGTTCAGAAGCTCCCAAGAAGGTCTTGATACCTACTGCGACGAGCCTATGTTCGGCGGTGAGACCGGCGCTGCCCTGAAATTCAACACGGCTGTCGCCGAGAAATTTAAGAATACGGATGTCTTTTCCATAGAAAGCGGAGAACTTGAGCCCAGATCGAAAGAGTACTGCTCCTACATCATAGAGGCAATAATGACAGATATTCCTTTCCGTTTCAGCGGCAATGTCTCTAACAAAGACGGCTCTATTGCAAACCTCCCTGCGGATGCCACGGTTGAAGTGCCTGTGTACGCAGACAAATACGGTTTTCATCCCTACAATGTCGGGAAACTTCCTGCGCATCTTGCCGCAATGAACATGAGCAACATTTCCGTTCAGGAGCTTGCCGTCCGTGCAGGTCTTGAAGGCGACCCTGAATTGGCATTCTGGGCAATTGCCATGGATCCTCTTTCCTGCACAAAGCTCACTCTTAAAAACTGCCGCAAAATGGTTGCGGAGATGTTCGAGGCCGAAGAGCAGTGGCTGCCGCAGTTTGTCGGCAAAAAGCTTAAAGTGATGGAAGATGTGGTTGTTCCCGAAGGAACCGTTGGCGTTCCGGTTCCGACAGACCCCGCCCTTGCTATCAACGAGCGCTTTAACAAGCTTGCTCAGTAAACGAAATACACAAGCTCCTCAACATGGCGGATGTCAGATTGGGGAGCTGTTTTTAAGAGGATAGAATGAAAGAGTATTATCTTGGTGTTGACCTCGGCGGCACAAAAATAGCTGTGTGCGGGTCAAATAAACTTGAAGAAGTCGGAGGCATTATGCGGTTCCCTTCCGATTTCAGCAAGGAAAATATTGATATCGTTGAAAAGCTCATCCATTCGGTTGATGTTTACATCCATGAAAAAGAGAGCGGCGTTCTCCCGAAAGCAATAGGCTTCGGGCTGAAAGATGCCGTTGATTTTTCCGCAGGAATATGGAGATCCTGCCCTGTTGACGGAGCGTTCAAAGAAATACCCTTTGGGAAGATGGTTTCTGACAGATACGGTGTGCCGGTATTGATTGATAATGATGTTCACGCAGGTACACTTGCCGAAATGAAGTTCGGCGCCGGAAAAAACTATCGCAATTTTCTCTACATCAATATCGGTACCGGCGTGGCAGTCGGTGCTGTAATTGAAGGCAAGCTTTTGCGAGGAGCGTGCAACTACGGCGGAGAAGCCGGACATATATCTGTTGAGCCGGACGGCGAATATTGCGATTTCTGCGGTCAGCGCGGATGCGTCGAAAACATAGTCGGAGGTCAGGCAATCATAAGGCAGGGTATAAAGGCGGCGCGTGAACACCCTGAGTCTATGCTGAATCAGATATTTATTGAAAAGGGAGCAATCTATTCAACAGATGTTTTCTCAGCTGCCGACTGCGGAGATGAGCAGGCCGTAAGAATTGCAAACCGGGTGCTGAGAGGGCTTGAAGTGCTTTCTTGCGGTCTAATAAATATGTTTAACCCGGAGGCCGTAATATACGGCGGAGGCGTAATGTCAGACGGATGGCTGTTTTCAAGACTCGAAAAGAGCATTGTTCAAAATGTAATACCAACCAGCATGAAGGCCATAAAGGAATTTTCCCTCTCAACTCTCGGCTCCGATCACGTAGGCGTTCTCGGCGCAATTGCGTTGGCTCAGACGGCAGACAATTGATTCGGAAGAAGATACAGGCTTTCCGGATACCGTTTCTTTCACAGAAAGTGTATATATTAGGCCTTGTTTTAAAAATGGACAACACGCCCAAAGAAGGATCTTTTTCCGTCATACTTTGCCTGTTTTCCTTGCAATACACAAAGTATTCCTGCGTCAAACAGTCTTCGTCTGACGAAAAAATCTCTCGCCCTTGGGCATATCGCCTATTTTAAAACAAGGCCTATCTTCCCGAGGTATCGATTCCGAAATCAATGTCCGCTTCTGATGCATATCCCTCAGCACCGTGCAGCAGCTAATACTATTCTTCTATAAAAAGCAGAACTTTTTATGGAAGAGATGCCGCCAATGGCATCATCCGTTTGCCTAACGCAAATGACGTCTCATACTATTAACTGATTAAAATATTTACAGAAAATTTGAGACATAAGATAAAAACGGTGTTACAATATACAGCAATTATATTTTGGAGGGCAAACATGGACTCGTTAACTGTCTTCGCTTTGATACTGTTTCTGGTCACCTACATACTGATGTTTTCTCTGCAGAAGCTGCGGCCGTATATTGCCATAGCGTCGGCACTTATTTTTGTCGTGGTCGGCAGTCTAGACGTGTTCCCGGATTTCACCTATACATGGCGTGACGCGCTTTCCCAGATCGACTGGAACGTTATCATGATGATCGCCGGAACCATGGGAACCGTCTATCTTTTCATAGAGTCCAAAATGCCCCAGAGACTCAGCGACCTTATTATATCCAAGGTAAGCACCGTGAAGTGGATCATCGTAACGCTGTCTCTCTTTGCCGGCATTATCTCGGCGTTCGTTGACAATGTGGCAACGGTGCTCATGATCGCCCCGGTCGCAGTGGCGTTGTGCAAAAAGATCGGCATTTCTCCCGTGCCCGCCATCATCTGCATCTCCATCTCTTCCAATCTGCAGGGAGCGGCAACGCTGGTGGGAGATACCACCTCCATACTCTTAGGCAAAGCCGCAAATCTTGACTTCATGGACTTTTTCTTTGTGGACGGAAAAGCGGGAATGTTCTGGGTAACGGAGGCGGGAGCGCTTGTCTCCGCCGTTATTATTCTCATCATGTGCCGCAAAGACAATAAAAAGGTGCAGGTGAACGATGTAACGCCGGTGGAGGATACGGTTCCGACATGGCTTCTTGTCGGAACAGTCGCCGCGCTTATTGCCGCTTCGTTCATTCCCTATGAAATGAACGCAAAGCCCGGACAGTTTTATAAACCCGACATATCAAACGGTCTGATCTGCATTTTCTTCTTCCTGATAGGGCTTATCCGTCAAAGTATAAAGGATAAGCACTTTGAGGTCATGAAAAAATCCTTTCTGGAGATAGACTTTTATACCATCGCTCTGCTTGCCGGACTTTTTGTGGTCATAGGCGGCATACAGAAAGCGGGAATCATCGATCTGATCGGAACGCTTCTCAGCAGACTGGGCGGAGACGGCAGCAGAAAGTCCGTTTTCATTGTCTATTCGGTCGTTGTCTGGGCGTCCGTCCTGTTCTCCGCCTTTATTGACAACATACCCTATACCGCGACCATGCTCCCCGTTGTGGCGGTCATAGCCGAAAGCTTCAACGCGGCGGGCGAGGTTACGGTTCCGGCAAACCTCCTGTACTTCGGGCTGCTTGTGGGCGCTACCCTCGGCGGGAACATTACGCCCATCGGAGCGTCTGCTAATATAACGGGTCTGTCGATCCTGCGCCGCGAAGGTTACGAAGTGAAGGCGGGCGAATTCATGAAATACAGCGTTCCCTTCACTCTTTCTGCTGTATTTACCGGTTATATTCTCCTCTGGCTCATCTGGATGTGAGTTTTAAAATTTTTCTGTAACTTTTTGCGGGTTTTTATTGACAAATTGATTACAACTGTGTTATAATTATGTAACCTTGAATATGGGTAACTGATTTTTCCGTCAGATACATAAGAACAAGAGGTGTAAACAATGATTTGTAAATATTGCGGAAACGAAGTTGATGACAATGTTCAGGTGTGTCCTGTATGCAACAGCCCTCTGTATAGTTATGAGGAGCAGGATTATACGCAGGACCATTTTGAACAGGGTGAATACGGGCAGGAGAATTACAACGATAACGCCGGGTATGAGCCGTATGAGTATTCGGAAGCCAACGACAGCTTTGAAGAAGATGAATATGATGAGGAGAATAAGAGCAAAAAGAGCGGCTTGAAACTTAGTTTTCCCAAGCTTGAGCTCCCTGTGGTCATCTCTGTAGCAGCGGCTTTTTTCAGTTTTATCTGTCTTGTAATGGTATGTCTGCTCAACGCCAATCTTAAGAACAGAGCCAACACTCTGGAAGCGGCGGTCGCACAGCTGCAGATGTCCTATTCTTCTCTGGAAGATAAAATAGGCGATCTCGATACCACGGTTGCTCATGTCCAGCAGGAAGCCTATAACCAGCTTGCCAGCACAAATATCACCATCACGAAGGATATCATGAGCCTTACCGGGCCTGTAACTCTGGGCAAGTATAATCAGATGTTTATCATAAAGGCCAAGGGTAATCTCGACCTCGGTGCATCCTTTGAGTGGCAGAAGTATAATTCTACTACCGGCGGCTGGGAGGAAATCGTATTCACAGGCAGCGCGACCTCCAACGAGCAGTACGGTCTGAGACTTGAAAACCTTATGGAAAATGGCGAATACAAATCCATTCTCTGGGCCAACGGCATCACAAAGGATGCCGAGGGCACCTATCGCTGCGTCATTTCCGATGTGAACGGCATTAAGAAGACCAGCTATGAAGCCAGCGTATCGGTTACAGACGCCGCCGCATAATACAGAATTAACAGCTATTTGCACAGATTCGCATGGGAGAATATTATGGCGCTTGACAGAGAATATTTTGATTCGATCAATATCGAGCTTGTAAAAAAGAAATACTATAACGCCAACAAGGTAAATGCCGTGCTGGAGGATATCCGTGCGCAGGCCGAGGCTCTTTCCGAGGAGAATCAGGTGCTCAGAAAGCAGACAGAAGCATATAACGGTCAGAAAGCGGAGATCGGAGAAGCCGTGATGTCGGCGCGCGCTGTCTATAAGGAGATCGTGGATAACGCGAACGCCTGTGCAGCGTCGATCCTCAAGGACGCCCAGCGCAAGCATGATGAAATGAGCGAGGAAAATGCCAGGATGCAGGATTACGCGGTGAAGCGCGTCGGAGAGTGCATCGATAAGCTCCGTGCGCAGCAGCAGCAGACCCTGGAGCTTATTAATTCCGAATGGCAGTCCTTCCTCTGTGACCTCGGCGGAAAACCCGAAGAGGAAGCGGAAAAAGCCTATCCCGATATAGGGGAAAAGCTGGAAGCGATTGAAAAAGAGCTGCACAGCATCAATAATCCCGATAATTCGGAAAATCAGTAAATTATTCGAGCCCGGCAGTTGACAATCTGCCGGGCTCGGAATTTTAAGGCAACACCGCACAATACGTCTGCGGCAGCTGACGGATAAAATGTGCTCAGATTTTGTCATTTTTTCTTGCAATACACAAAGTATTCCTGCGAAAAAATGCCTTCATCATAAG
>JAZLGK010000070.1:0-21201 GCA_045616265.1 Candidatus Limivicinus sp.
TGCATCTGTGTGATGCATAATACAAGTATAAGGACAAAAATTTTCTGGCTCAATACTTTCCGGAACGGTGGCTCAACTTTTACCGGTATGGTGGCTCAAGGTTGTCCGGATTCGTGGCTCAGTGGACGACGGTATATTCACAACGATATCTGTTCCGGGAAAAGCTCCATTGAGGGATGCACCGCTAAAACCGTTTTTCAACTGTCCAAGGCGCTGAACTGTTCCATGGAGGATTTGATGAAAATAGATACGGCCTCTTATGATATAAATACCGGTCTTCCGAAGGACTTAAATTATTTGGAGAAGGGCCTGCCGCCGTATCTGGCACGTTCTCTGGAAGCTATGAAGCGTTCATGGGAGATAGAGGACAGCGGCGAAACGGATCTGCACTGGGATCTATACTGGTGCGAACTGAATGCCGACATCAATTCCGCCGAAAACGAGCGCAGTATTTCCAAAGAGCAGGCTGCCTATCTCCGTCAGGTTTATTTGCGAATGGAGGATGATTTCTGAACACAAAGAGAAAATTCTGGATAAATCTCTCCCTCCTTTTTTATATGAAATTTTCCGTGTCGAATTTTAGTGAATCCGTATGCACAGGTAAAAAAGCCGAGAAAAAAGACGATGGTAACTTCGACCACCGTCTTGATAATGACTGAAATATTCATTTATTACTCCTAATCATGTAATATATTTTCCTGTAGATGAAATAATAAGAAAAACAATAAGTAATTCAACAATAGTAAGGATACATATCCAAGCAAGTTTGCTTATTGTTCTATGGATATATATTTTTTCTCCGCAATAAGGACATACTAAGGAGTCTTCTAAAGTATTATTATCCGTATGTAATTCCATTTGCGCTCCGCATTTTGGGCAGGTCATTGATATGGTTTTCATCCTTATTCTCCTTTACAAAACAGACCGATACGGTATAAAAATATCCTCATCCGAATTCATTTTTTCTTTAAAAGAGATCCCGGAAGAGTTCACATCAAAATATACCATATTTGTGTTGATCTTTGCAATATAAATGTTGTGCTGCTTTTTTAGAGAATCATTCACAAATACGAATGAAAAGTGGGTTAATTGAGCAGTTATAAGAAAAAACATGGGACTGTTCTGTAAACGCGCAAAAAAACAGGAGCAAAATTAATTGCTCCTGTTTTGAGAATCAGGCAGGGTGACATTCCTGCATCTCCTAGCAACTTTCGTTGGGCGACGGCTGCCCGTTCCGTCCTCTGACCCTCACAAAAATATACTATACCACAAACTTGAAAAATGTCAAATTTTTTTTAGTGTGCCCTTGCTAACGAAGTTGCGTACACGGTTTGAATTTAGACAATAAAGGGAACGAACAAAAAGCGTGTTTGAGTTAGATGCCCTAACTGCAACTTTGACGAACTCATCTTCAATTTGAAATTCTTTTACGAATTCTAATGAATTATCTTTGGGATTAATGCCTACATAATCAGGCTCTTTGACAATAAGAGGGATAAAAGCTCCAAATCTATTATATTCAGCAGGGTGACGATCTAACATATGTAAAATGTTGCTGTCGCTAAGCATAATAGGCTGCCCTACTTCGCAATTCAGATTTAAGGCAAGAATAATCTTTTCGGACAATTCTCCAACTTTTTGTATATCTGTCGGCATATTTACTATCCTTATTTTACTGCTTGCTCAAAAACTGCTTGATCGCAGCGGCGCCGGCATATTTTTCAAACTCACCGTTTCTGACGATCACAAGCGTGGGAGCCTGCTTTACGCCAAAGCTCAAAGCGAGGTCTACGTTGTCCTCGGCCATGATCTTTTCATAGGGGAAGGCGGATTTTTCAAGGTAGGTATACACAAGGCGGCAGTTGGGGCAGGTGGGCGCGGCAAAGAGAATATTTCTGTCCTCGAGCGCTGCGGGAGTTTTCCCCTCGCTCTTAACGTCTTCAGCAGCGTCTTCATCCACGGGACCCTCGTGGCGCAGAACAGAGGTCTCAATGACATATTCCTTACGCTCTTTGTATTCCTGTGTCTTGCCCGCGTTCCAGTTCTGTACGGGACGGTAATAGCCTGTGATGCGGCTGTAGACCTCGGCAGATTCTCCGCACTCGGGACAGGTGAACTGCTCGCCGCTGAGATAGCCGTGATTTTTACAGACAGAATAGGTAGGAGACAGAGTATAATACGGGAGCTTGTAGTTTTCCGCGATCTTGCGCACAAGGCTTGCGGCGGCTTCCCAGCTCGGCAGCTTTTCGCCGAGGAAAGCGTGGAAAACCGTGCCGGAGGTATAGCGGGTCTGAAGCTCGTCCTGAATGTCAAGAGCTTCAAAAATATCGTCTGTATAGCCGACAGGCAGATGGGAGGAATTGGTGTAATAAGGTTCTCCGCCCGGTTCGGCAGCGGTGATGATATCGGGATAAACTTCCACATCATGCTTTGCGAGGCGATAGGAAGTGGACTCGGCGGGCGTGGCTTCCAGATTATAGAGATCACCGTACTGCTCCTGATAGTCGCTGAGTCTCTCACGCATATGGTCGAGAACATTCTTCGTGAAGTCCTGACACTTTTTGTGCGTCATATCGGCACGGATCCATTTTGCGTTGAGGCCGGCTTCATTCATGCCGACCAGACCGATGGTGGAGAAGTGGTTTTCAAAAGTGCCGAGATAATACTTGGTATAGGGATAGAGACCGGCGTCCAGAAGCTGTGTAATAACGGTTCTCTTGATCTTGAGGGAACGTGCGGCAAGATCCATGAGCTTGTCGAGACGCTTGTAGAAATCTGCCTCATTTTCCGCAAGGTAAGCGATGCGGGGCATATTGACGGTGACAACACCCACAGAGCCGGTGGACTCGCCGGAGCCGAAGAAGCCGCCGGACTTCTTGCGCAGCTCACGGAGATCGAGCCTCAGACGGCAGCACATGGAACGGACATCGGAAGGCTCCATGTCAGAGTTGATATAGTTGGAGAAGTACGGAGTGCCGTACTTTGAGGTCATCTCAAACAACAGACGGTTATTCTCGGAAGGAGACCAGTCAAAATCACGGGTGATCGAGTAGGTGGGGATCGGATACTGGAAGCCGCGGCCGTTGGCGTCGCCCTCGATCATGATGTTGATGAACGCCTTGTTGACGATATCCATCTCTGCCTTGCAGTCGCCGTAAGTAAAATCCATCTCCTTGCCGCCGACGATGGCGGGCTGGTCTTTGAGATCGGCGGGAACCGTCCAGTCGAGAGTGATGTTGGAGAAAGGAGCCTGAGTGCCCCAGCGGGAAGGAGTGTTCACACCGAAGACGAAGGACTGGATGCACTGCTTGACTTCCTTGTAGGAAAGATTATCGACCTTTACAAAAGGAGCAAGGTAGGTGTCAAAGGAAGAGAACGCCTGCGCGCCCGCCCACTCATTCTGCATAATGCCGAGGAAGTTGACCATCTGGTTGCAAAGGGTGGAGAGGTGGCTTGCCGGGGCGGAATTGATCTTGCCGGGAATGCCGAGTCCCTGCTTGATGAGCTGACGGAGACTCCAGCCCGCACAGTAACCGGTAAGCATACTCAGATCATGCAGATGCAGATCACAGTTGCGGTGAGCGTCGGCAATTTCCTTGTCGTAAACCTCACTCAGCCAGTAGTTGGCGGTAATGGCGCCGGAGTTGGAGAGAATAAGGCCGCCGACAGAATAGGTGACCGTGCTGTTTTCCTTAACACGCCAGTCCTCGATCTTGAGATACTTGTCAACGGTATCCTTGTAGTCAAGGTAGGTGGACTTAGTATTGCGGAGTTTTTCTCTCTGCTTACGGTAGAGGATGTACGCCTTTGCAACGCCCTCATAGCCGCCTCGGGAGAGAACAGACTCTACACTGTCCTGCACATCTTCGACGGCGATTTTGCCGTCTTTGATCTTGGGAAGAAAATCTGCAGAGACTTTCAGAGCCAGAAAGTCGATAATATCTTCATTGAACTGGGTTTCGGTTGCCTCAAATGCTTTTTTTATGGCGTCAGCGATCTTGGAGATATTAAAATCTACAACTTTTCCGTCTCTTTTAATGACCTGATACATATCTTTCCCTCTTCTTCTCTATCTGTTTTAATAAATGATTTATACTCCGCGCACCTGAACAGCGGGAACGTAAACAGAAACACGATCTGCAAGCTCATGCATCTCTTTTTCATCGAATGCAGAAAGTCCCTGAATATCTATCACATTTCCGGAATCCTTGAACTGCTGAAGATAGTATTCCTTTGCCCCTTCGATCCACTTTGCCGCCTCCGTAAGGCTTTCCGCGGTATGCAGCCCTTTGACAACGGTCGTGCGGAATTCATAGTCTATATGTCCTTCCAGCAGAAAATCTTTCGATTTTTCAACTTTTGAGACATCAAACTCCGGTATGCCGACCGTGTCACTGTATTTTTCGGGGGAATTCTTTATATCCATGGCGACCCTGTCCACAAGCCCGTCTCTGACGATGCTCATAAGATGCTCGGGAAAGGAGCCGTTGGTGTCTAACTTTATTTTGTAGCCCAAAGCGTGAACTTTGGCAAGAAAATCATCAATACTCTTGTGCAGGAGCGGTTCTCCGCCGGTAACGGCGACACCGTCCAGAATGCCGACTCGTTTTTTCAGAAAACTCAGGACTTCCTCCTCGGCAATATCCTCCGAAGCAAGCTCCGGCAATACCAGAGGGGCATTATGGCAGAAAGGACAGCGGAAGTTACAGCCGGCGGTGAATACCGTACAGGCAACACGCCCGGGGTAATCGAGCAATGTCAGCTTTTGCAGACCGGAAATAAACATTATGTAACCCCTCCTGTGAGCACGTGTGCTATCATAACGGCAAAACCGAAGTTTGTCAATAGAAAACTACAATATGTAGTAATAAAAACCGTTCTGTAACGGTTTGAGACCAAAATATTGTGTCGGCGCGATGACCCGCCCCTTACGGCAGCGAACGTATTTTACGCCATACAGCCGCCGAAATCAAGCTCTGCGGATATTTCTGTACGGTCTGACGAAATCTGCCTTTAATCTCCGACTGCTTTTTATGAAGGTTCGCATAAAGGTTCGCATAAAAGAATAAACTATTGCAAATAGGTGCCTGTCACGATATAATAACCCAAATAGAAACAATTGGGAGACAGACGCATGAAAAGTGAAACGCGCAGAAAAATCCTTTCCGCCGCAATGGCAGTAATGGCATCGATGGCGGTCTGGGCGCATATGGAAGCGTCATCGCATGAGATCGTTTTGGTGATCGCCGCCGTGGGGCTGTACAGGCTTTTTCACGCTTCTTTTGAATGTGACGGCAGACGCGGTGCGGTGACCTCGGCGATTACGGGGCTGCTGTTCGCTGTTTTCATGGTACTGGGAAAGCTGAATGCGCTCTCGGAGACAAAGGGCTATACCCTTTGGATTCTTATACGCTTCTTCGGCTTCTGGGCGCTTTTCTACGCTGTTCTCCGCGTTTTGTTCTCAAAGCTTTCCGGCGTAAGATTGTTTGAGGATGATATTTCCGACAGAACGCCGGATAAATGCCGCCGCGTCTTTTTCCTCTCTCTGCTGGCCTTCTGCGCGTGGTTTTTCCTCTGGTGGCTTTATGAATATCCGGGGAATACACTTCCGGATACGAACGACCAGCTTATGCAGGCGCTCGGACTCCGCAAGCTTTCCTCCAACCATCCCGCTTTGTCGACATTGTGCCTCGGAGGCGTCTTCAAGCTCGGACTGAGACTGTTTTCGGACGATCAGAATGCCGCGTTTGCCCTGTGCATGGCTGTGCAGTCAGTTATCATGGCGTCGGTATTTGCTTATGTAACGGAAAGCTTATACGAATTCGGCGCAAAGAAACGTACTGTTTTTATTGCGGCGTGTATATATATCATTATTCCGGTGTATGCTTCAAACAGTGTTGCCGGCTTAAAAGATGTGCTCTTTTCCGGATTTATCACTTTGTTCTGCACGGCATTGTGGCGTATGCTCCGAAAAAGCGATATCGGCGCGAAAATATGCTCCACGGAGATCGTGCTGCTGTATATATCGGCTCTGCTTGCGGGACTTTTCAGAAACAAGAGCTATTACGCGTTTCTGATTTTGACCCCGATACTGCCGTTTGCTTTCAAACGCGGCAGTATATGGATCAAAATCGCGGCGCCCGTCGTTTTCTGTGCGGCGCTTCTGATCGACGGTCCTGTGTACGCAAGCTTTGATATACAGCACTCCGACCTGATCGAAACGTATTCCGTTCCGGCGCAGCACATCGCCAGAGTAATATATGACGGGCATGAGCTGTCTGACGCGGAATACGAGCTGCTTTCAAAGGCGGTGGATATCGAACGTGTTCCGACGACATATATGCCCACCATCTCGGACCCGATCAAAGCGCTGATACGCGAGACGGGAGACGGGACTTATATCGAAGAACACTCATCGGAATATCTGAGACTCTGGCTGAAGCTCGGTATGCGATATCCCGGAGCTTATTTACGTGCACAGATCGACCAGACGCTCGGCTACTGGTATCCCGATGTAAGCTACTGGACAATGGGCAACTATTGTGAGCCCTCCGATACGCTGACGATATACAAGGATCGGAAAGCACCCGCGTTTATCATTTCTGCCTTCGATGAGATCGGGTTTTATATGACAAAGCTTCCGCTTATCGGGCTGGCGTTCAGTATAGGCACGGCTGTATGGATCATGCTTTCCGCTTTCGCTCTGTGCATAGTACGAAAGCGGTACAGGACTATGGCGGTTTTTGTGCCTCCGCTTCTGCTGTGGCTGACACTGCTGGCGGTAACGCCCGTGTTTGCCGAGTTCAGATATATTTTCCCGATGTACACAGTATTACCTCTGCTTTGCGTCATACCGCTGTGCGGAGACGAGAATAATACAGCCGTGCAGAATAAATCTAACGCAGCATCTTGACAAAAGCATTGAAGTTCGTTATAATCTACGCAACCTATGAAAGGAGCGAGCCGACAGCATGAAGTTTAACCGTAACGACAACATGATGATGGGTATGATGCGCATGATGAGCATGTGCATGATGATGTGCGCCCAAAACCGCTCGCATGCTTCATAACCCGCCGGATTAAGTAATTACACGGGCCTGAAAGCACGAGCTTTCAGGTCTGTTTTTTATTGGAGAAACGGATAAATGATAGAACTGAAAAACCTCGGCAAGGTCTACAAAACAGCGGAAAAGGACATCGTTGCCCTTGATGACATCAATCTCACCGTACACGACGGTGAAATATTCGGCATCATCGGTCTCAGCGGTGCGGGAAAGAGCACGCTTGTAAGATGCATAAACTTACTTGAGGAGCCCACGAGCGGTGAAGTAATCATCGACGGGAAAAGCATTACAAAGCTGCCGAGAAAAGAGCTGCTGAAGCTTCGGCAGTCCATCGGGATGATCTTCCAGGGCTTTAACCTGCTGGAGCAGAGAAACGTGATCAAGAACGTCTGTTTTCCTCTTGAAATAGCGGGAGTTGACAAAAAGGCGGCTGTGGAGAGAGCTAAGGAGCTTATAAAGCTTGTCGGACTTGAGGACAGGGAGAAGTCCTACCCCTCACAGCTCTCCGGCGGGCAGAAGCAGAGAGTGGCAATAGCGAGAGCGCTGGCGACAAAGCCGAAATATCTGCTGTGTGACGAGGCGACATCCGCACTCGACCCCAACACGACAAGGCAGATCCTTGACCTTCTGAAAGAGATAAACGAAAAGCTGGGCGTAACGATCATTGTTATCACCCATGAGATGAAGGTCATCGACCGTATCTGCGACAGCGTGGCAGTCATTGATTCAAGCCATATCGCCGAGGTGGGCAGGGTCGCCGAGGTGTTCACATCACCAAAATCCAAGATAGCCCGTGACCTCATCATCCCCAAGGACAGCACCGCGATAGATACCGAGGGCGGGCGCAGAATACGCCTCACCTTCGACGGAAGCGAAAAGACAAACGATCCGCTGATTGCAAGAATGGTCATGGAGTGCGGCGCACCGGTCAACATACTCTTTGCAGACACAAGAATTTATGAGGGAGTGCTCCACGGTCACATGGTCATAGAGCTTCCCAATGAAGCGAAAGAGGCGGATAAAATCATCACATGGCTGACACATTCCGACGTCAGCTGGAAGGAGGAGATATAAGCGATGTTATCCGAAATGTTTTACAAGCTGTGGGACAAGGGACTCATACAGTTAGGCATATGGGAAACCGTATACATGACCTTTATCTCCTCGTTCTTTGCCTATCTCATCGGGCTTCCGCTGGGCGTAGTGCTCAACATCACCGATAAAAACGGCATCCACCCCATGCCGAAGCTCAACAAAGTTCTGGGCTTCATAGTCAACTTCTTCCGCAGCATCCCTTTTATTATCCTAATGGTCGCTATGCTCCCGGTCGCAAAGTTCGTTGTAGGCACTTCTCTCGGCAACAAGGCGGTCATCGTGATGCTGGTCATCGCCGCAGCGCCTTATATTGCGCGTATGGTGGAAGGCTCTCTCAAAGAAGTAAGCGCGGGCGTTATAGAGGCGGCGCAGTCCATGGGTGCCAACAATTTTGAGATCATCACCAAGGTACTTATCCCTGAGGCAAAGCCCTCGCTTATAAACGGCGCGGCTATCAGCATCGTCACGATCCTCGGCTACTCCGCCATGGCGGCGACCATCGGCGGCACCGGGCTCGGACAGATAGCCATAATCTACGGTCACCAACGCTCCAACGGAGATATTACATGGATATGCGTGTTCCTTACCGTGATCATCGTGCAGATCATCCAGGAGCTTGGGAGATATATAGCAGTCAAAACCGATAAGAGAATCAGAAATTAAATTTTGAAAAGGAGAACAAAGAAATGAAAAAATTCACAGCCATCATCCTCGCACTCGCACTCGTTTTCGCCCTCTGCATCACCGCTTCCGCAGATGACAAGGTCATCAAGGTCGGCGCAAGCTCCACTCCCCATGGTGAGATCCTCGAATTCGTAAAAGACGCTCTGGCAGAAGAAGGCTGGGAGCTCGTCTATGTTCCCTTTGATGACTATGTCCTGCCCAACCAGGCTCTTGCAGAAGGCGATCTGGATGCAAACTACTTCCAGCACACCCCTTACCTCAACAGCTACAATGAATCCAACGGCACCGACCTCGTCTCCGCCGCTCTCATCCACTATGAGCCCTTCGGCCTCTACGGCAACGGTGTAGATTCCGTTGATGCTGTCGCCGCCGGAGCAACCATCCTCATCCCCGCTGACGACTCCAACGAGACCCGCGCACTGCTTCTCCTCCGGCAGGAAGGCTTCATCACTCTCCCCGAGGATGCAAGTGCTGAAAAGGGCATCAACCACCTCGACATCGTTGATGACGGCGGCTACAACATAGTACCCGTACAGGCTGACGCCGTTCCTGCCCAGCTTGCAAATTCCGATGAAGGCACTCTGGCTGTTATCAACGGCAACTATGCTCTCCAGGCCGGTCTGAAAGTCGAAAACGCTCTCGCCATCGAGGACGCTTCCGGCGATGCCGCTCAGACCTATGCCAACATCATCGCCGTCCGCGCCGGTGAGGAAGAGAGTGAGAAGACCCTCGCCCTTGTCAAGGCTCTCCAGACCGATGCAGTCAAGGACTTCATCGCAGAAAGCTACAACGGTGCCGTCGTTGCGATCTTCTGAGAGAACAAAGAATAGCAAAAACACAGAAAAAAACACAGCAAAAAGCAGGGAGCAATCCCTGCTTTTTGTTGTTGGCAATATTCCTTAAAAGGAATATACTGAAAATATAAACATGATTATGAGGAGATGAATCGCCGTGGATGATCTTGACAGATATCTTAATGAGAAGTTGGAAGACCCTGAATTCAAGGCCGAATGGGAGCGTATACAACCGGAATATGAAGTTATGCGCTCACTCATTGATGCACGCATAAAGTTAAATCTGACGCAGAAGGAGCTGGCAGAGCGTTCGGGAGTACGCCAGTCCAACATCAGCCGTATCGAAAACGGCACAGCAAGCCCAACGGTGGCCACGCTGCAGGCACTGGCGGCGGGCATGGGGAAACGTCTGCATATATCGTTCGAATAATAAAAGGGTCGCCGATTAACAGCGACCCTTATTCTATTCCTGTTTATTATCCTACCAGATGGTTTGTACCGGCGAAAAGCGATATTCCGCCGCCGCAGAACTTAGCTATCTGAACATACATCGGCACATTCTCCTGATCTCCCTCAAAGTAGACCGTGAGATAGTAGTTATCGGTGGGCATATTCTTCAAAAGAGACTCACCGCTGACGGCTTTAAAATATCCGTACATCTCGTCGTCCGTGTCGCTGAGCGTATAGCCGGAAAAGTCCCAGTACTCCGCGAGAAGCGAGCAGAATTTATCCACCGTCATATCAGCGGGGAAAATATCCTCGAAATTATCGTATATGTAAAATGTCTGACCGTCTATTTCTTTTTCCTCAGAGGGCTCAACATCTTTACCGGGGAGAAGATTAATTGCAAAATGCGACAGCTTCCCGGTGTCCGCATCGACAAATAGAATTCCGCCGTAGTCATTTTCTGTGCTCTCCCAGTCGAACCACCACTGCACTTCAAAACGGTGCGGGAAGATCCTGCCGAACTGGTATTCGTTTCCGACGGTTTCCTCGATTTCAAATACTTCGCGGGCTTCCCCGCTGATTTTAACCTTTTCCGAGAGCAGTCCCATGTCCTTGAGCACTTCAAGCTCCCGCAGTGCCGCCTCCTGCGCCGTGTCGAGTGTTATCATCTCGGCAAAGCAGGATGTACCCAGAAGACACAGCACAAGCGAAAAAACGATAATTGCCAATAAAAGCCTTTTTGTTCTGTTCATGTTTACCCTCCGTAACAAAGAATATATCTTTCAGACGTTTTGTGAGGGAAAAAGTTCCATTTACGAGCTTTCTAAAATAACAATTTCCTTTTCTTCTACATCGGTGGGTTTTATTCTCAGCTCTTTCAATGAAAATCTATCTTTGAGATATTCAATATTGCACCGGTGCTGACCGGTCATCTGGGATATTTTGCTCTTATTTACGCCTAAAGTGACGCTTACTCCATGCTCTGTCCCATGAAGCAGCGTTTCCGCCTTTTCGCGCATTATGCGGCTTTTGACCAGCTCGCCCAGTGCGGGATGATATGCGCCGCCCGCCGCCGCGCCGGAGGATAGTTCATCCGTGGGATTGAGTCCGAGACGGATGACAGGAATATCTGCCTCCTCGAACATGGGCAGGAGCTTTGCGCAGACTCTCACCGCGTCCTCGACCGTATGCTCCGCGTATCTTCCCGCCTGCCACAGATCGTAAAGCGCAGTGTCGCGGACTATGACGGTGGGATAAATGCGCACACCGTCCGGGTCAAGGGCGATGATCCGCCGCGCTGTCTCAATGCTGCTCTCGTCGTCCGCGCCGGGAAGTCCCGTCATCATCTGCAATATCAGGCGAAAGCCTGCTTTTTTTATCTCATTGGAGGCGTTTTCCACATCCTTTGCGGTGTGTCCGCGCCCCGCAAGCAGTAAAACTTTTTCATCCATGGACTGAGCGCCGAGCTCGACCGTCTCAACGTCATAGCGTCTGAGCCGCGCAAGTACCTCGCCGTCTATTGCGTCGGGACGGGTGGAAAGGCGTATCGCGTCAAGCTCGCCGCTGAGAAGATGCGCATGGGCGGCGGAGAGCAGCGCTTCCTGTTCGGTCTTGGGAATAGCCGTGAAGCTTCCCCCGTAAAATGCCAATTGCCGCTTTACCCCTGTACGGGGCAAGGCGGCGGCATTTGCTATTGCTTTTTCAACATCCTCCGGAGTGGCCGGGTTCGTATTGCCGGAAATTCGGCGCTGATTACAGAAAACACAGTCGTTAGGGCAGCCTGAATGCGGCACAAAAACCGGGATGATACTCTCTCTTGCGCTCATGCTTTTAGAATCTCCAAAGCCCTCTGTGCGGCTATCTGTTCGGCTTCCTTTTTGGTCCTGCCTGTTCCTTCGCCGGAGAACTCCCCGTTTATCTTTACGCAGAAGGTAAAGCGCTTGTCGTGATCGGGTCCGCTTTCGTTAATGAGCTCATATTCAATGCGGCTTTCGCTGTCGCGCTGAACAAGCTCCTGCAGAGCGGTCTTGTAGTCGGCGGAGCGGTGCTGATCGGTTATCTCCGCGTCCTTGAGGATCTTCCCCATGATGAAGTTTTTGGCTTCATCCATACCGGAATCAAGATAGATCGCGGCGATGATCGCCTCGACCATATCCGCAAGGATAGACGTTCTTTCTCTGCCGCCGGTACGCTCTTCTCCCCTACCGAGGCGCATATACTGCCCCAGACCGAGGGATAGCGCCACCCTGTGGAGACTTACTTCGCACACAAGCTCCGCTCTGAGCCTTGTCATGCGTCCCTCCGGGAGCTTCGGCTCGTGCCGATAGAGAAACTCAGCCGTCACGACGCCTAGAATCGAGTCACCCAGAAACTCAAGACGCTCATAGCAGTCGAGAGCATTATGACTCTCGTTGGAATAGGAGCTATGCGTCAGAGCGGTGGCAAGCAGCTCTCTGTTTTTGAAACAATATCCGATTTTTTCTTCAAGCTTGTCCATTTGATATGCCTTACTCAGCTTTCAGTTTCATATATTCGATATTATTATTTATGTCATTAATGACATCCGCGTTGACGAAGCTGACGGCCTGACGGATGGCGGCAAAAATACTGCGCTCATCCGAGGAACCGTGCGCTTTGATGACCGGCTTTGAAATGCCTATCAGAGCCGTGCCGCCGACTTCGTTGACATCCATGGACTTTTTCATTGCCGCAAGGTCTTTTTTGAGGACAGCCGCCGCAAGCTTATTGACCGTACTCTTGTAGAAAACGCCCTTGAGGGAACCCATCAGGAATTTTATAACGCCCTCGGTGGTCTTCAAAAGAACATTGCCGGTAAAGCCGTCCGTGACCACAACATCGACCTTGCCGGAGAACACGTCCGTCCCCTCGACATTGCCGATAAAGTTGATACGCCCTTCTTTGGATGCATTATCAAGCAGGGCAAAGGTCTGATGCTGGAGCTCACCGCCCTTTTCCGGCTCAGTGCCGACGTTGAGCAGACCGACCCTCGGATTTTCACAGCCCATTATTTTTTTGGCGTAAAAGCTGCCCATAAATGCAAACTGCAGCAGATATTCGGCAGTACACTCAACATTTGCGCCGCAGTCTATGAGCATGACTCCATGCTCACCCGCCGGGAGGACGGGGGCCATCGCAGCGCGTCTGATACCCTTTACGCGCTTGACCGTGAGTGTTGCGCCGGTCAGCAGCGCACCGGTGCTGCCTGCGGAAACCACAGCGTCCCCCTTGCCGTCACTGAGCATTTTCAGAGCTACCGCCATCGAGGAATCCTTTTTCCTGCGGGTCGCGGTGCTGGGGTCGTCGTTCATCGTGATGATCTCGGAGGCGTTTACCACTTCAATGTCCTCACAGCCCTCCGCCCTGAGACATTCTTTTACTCTGCTTTCTATGCCGACAAGGGTAATATCCACGCCGAGCTCTTTCTTTGCCCGGACAGCGCCCTTAACTACGGCTTCGGGGGCATTATCGCCGCCCATCGCGTCTAAAATGATTCTCATATCTTAAAAACCTCGCCATTCATAAGCTCATCTATTATCTCAAGAGAACGCTTTGAGATCTCCGCGTTCTTGTTTCGCTTACCCTTGACACGGTATCCCAGCGGGGAAATGATGCCGAAGTTTATGTTCATCGGCTGGAACTCGCCCACGCTTCCGCCGGAGATGTACAGACCGAGAGCGCCAATGGCGGTCTCCTGCGGGAAATCCACCGGCGGCAGACCAAGAACTCTGGCAGCGGTCTCAATGCCGACCAGCATACCGGAGGCGGCAGACTCCACATAGCCTTCAACGCCCGTCATCTGACCGGCGAAGCTTATACGCTCATCGGAACGAAGACGGTAATATCTGTCCAGAAGGCGAGGACTGTTGAGGAAGGTGTTGCGGTGCATGACGCCGTAGCGCACGAATTCGGCATTTTTGAGTGCGGGTATCATGGAGAAAACGCGCTTCTGCTCGCCCCAGGTGAGGTGGGTCTGAAAGCCGACAATATTGTAAAGCGTGCCGTCGGCATTGTCCTTGCGAAGCTGCACGACCGCATAGTTTTCCACACCTGTGCGCGGGTCAACAAGTCCGACAGGCTTCATAGGGCCGAAACGGAGCGTATCCACGCCGCGCCGCGCCATGACCTCCACAGGCATACAGCCCTCAAACACGCCGGAATCGTCAAAGCCGTGGACCTCTGCCTGTTTTGCTGCAGTAAGCTCCTGCCAGAAGGCAAGGTATTCGTCCTTACTCATGGGACAGTTAACGTAGTCCGCAGTCCCCTTATCATAGCGGGAGGCGAAAAATGCGCTGTCCATGTCAACGCTCTCCAGCGTGACGATCGGGGCGACCGCGTCATAAAAATGCAGGTCGCTGTCGGGGCAGAGCTTCATGATCTCGTCAGCGATGGCATCGGAGGAAAGAGGCCCGGTCGCCACAACGACTTCTCCCTCGGGGATTTCGGCGGCCTCGGCATGAATGATCTCCACATTCGGATGATCTTCGAGCTTTTTGGTGATATAGTCGGAAAAGCCTGTGCGGTCAACCGCCAGCGCGCCGCCTGCGGGGACGGCGTTTTTATCGGCGCTTTCCATAATAAGCGAGTCCATTTTGCGCATTTCAGCCTTGAGAAGTCCGACTGCATTGGAAAGCTCGTCACTTCTCAGAGAGTTGGAGCATACAAGCTCCGCAAAGCCGCCGGTGACGTGCGCGGGAGTGCTCTTCTCCGGACGCATTTCAACGAGTTTTACCTGTATTCCTCTTTTGGCGAGCTGCCAGGCACATTCGCTTCCGGCAAGTCCTGCACCGAGAACGGTTACTGTGTTCATAGTTATATTTCTTTCTATGGAGTTTCCTTGGCCTTCCCCCAAGGGGAAGGCAAGAGACTGCGGCATTACTCGGAAATCTGCTCCTCCGCCTTTTTTGTACTCTTTTTCGCAGTCGTTGTTTTCTTTGCCGCAGTCTTTTTTGCGGTCGCTGCCTTCTTCGCCGACTTTTTCTCCTCGGCGGCGGCTTTCTTTGCTGCCTTCTTTTCCTCTGCGGCTGCCTTTTCTTCGGGCGTTTTCTTCTTGTAGGTGCGCTTATCCTCGGGGACAAAGTTTGCGCACTCCTCGTTTATACAGAAGGATTTAAGCGGACCTCTGCCGCTGTGCTTGAACATGGTCTTCCCGCAGGCGGGGCAGAAATCCTTGGTAGGAACCTCCCAGGTGATGAAGCCGCAGTCTGTTCCTCGCTCGCAGGCGTAGAACACATAGCCCTTTTTCGATGTGCGCTTGAGGATCTTTCCGCCGCACCTGGGGCACTTACCGGGCATTTCAACCACAATGGGCTTTGTAAAAGTACACTCCGGAAAGCCGGGGCAGGCAAGAAAATAGCCGAATCTTCCTTTCTTGACGACCATCTGTCTGCCGCATACGTCGCAATATTCGTCACTGAGAACATCCGGGACCTTGATTCTCACGCCGTCGAGATCGGTCTCGGCCTTTTTCATTTCCGCTTCAAAGCCGTCGTAAAATTCTCTCAGGACGCTCTTCCATTCCGCCTTGCCCGCCTCGATCTCATCGAGATGCTCTTCCATCTGGTTTGTGAACTTGAGGTCGACGATGTCGGCAAAATGCTCCTTCATAAGGTCGGTGACGACTTCGCCCAGCGGGGTGGGACGGAGATATTTGCCCTCTTTGATAACATAATCACGGGCGGTAATAGAGGTGATCGTAGGCGCATAGGTGGAAGGGCGGCCGATGCCCTTCTCCTCCATGGCACGGATCAGCGTAGCTTCCGTATAGCGCGCGGGAGGCTGTGTAAACTGCTGGTCAGGCAGAAGTTTTTCGAGTTCGAGCATCTGACCTTCCGCCAGTGATGGCAGAGGATTGGCAAGCTCCGCGCTCTCCTCTTCCTTGGATTCTTCGTAAACGGCGGTATAGCCGGGGAATTTTAATTCCGAATAATTGGCGCGAAACACATGATCCGCCGATACCGTATCAACCGATACGTTGTCGTAGATCGCGTTTGCCATCTGGCAGGCGGTAAAGCGTCCCCAGATCAGGCGGTAGAGCCGATACTGCTCCTGCGTGAGATCTTTGCGCACGACCTCGGGGGAAAGAAACACATCTGTAGGGCGGATAGCCTCATGCGCGTCCTGTGCTCCCTGCTTGGTCTTGAAGGTTCGGGGAGTTCCGGGATAGTAACGCTCGCCAAAGCGTCCGATGATATATTCTTTCGCCGCTGCAAGCGCGACATCGGAAAGACGCAGAGAGTCGGTACGCATATAGGTAATGAGACCCACACTGCCGTGACCGCTGATCTCAACGCCCTCGTAAAGCTGCTGGGCGATCGACATGGTGCGCCGGGGCGTCATGCCGAGACGGCGGGAAGCCTCCTGCTGCAGGGTGGAGGTAATGAAGGGAGGTGCGGGAGAACGGAGCTTTTCTCCGCGCTTAACGGATTTCACGGTGAAAGGAGCATTTGACACGGCATTCATGACCTCGTCAACTTCGCTGCGGCTTTTAAGCTCCTTTTTCTTGTCGCCTTTCCCGTGGAAACGTGCGGTAAAGCTTCCTTCACCGCAGCGGAGAACGGCGTCCAGATTCCAGTATTCTTCACTGACAAAGCTTTTTATTTCGTCCTCTTTGTCAATGACCATTCTTGTAGCGACGGACTGCACACGACCGGCGGAAAGCCCGGTCTTGATCTTGCGCCAGAGCAGCGGGGACAGCTCGTAGCCGACGATCCTGTCAAGGATTCGTCTTGCCTGCTGGGCATCGACCAGATCCTGATCTATGTCGCGGGGATTATTTATGCTTTCGGTGACGACCTTTTTCGTGATCTCATTGAAGGTCACGCGGCGGGCCTTCTCATCATCCAGATCCAGAAGCTCCTTGAGATGCCAGGAGATCGCTTCGCCCTCGCGGTCCGGGTCGGTTGCGAGATAGACGGTCTTTGCGCTCCTGGCCTCTTTTTTCAGCTCTGCTATAAGGTCTTTTTTATCTCTCACCGGGATATACTGCGGTTCAAAATCATGCTCAATGTCCACACCCATCTTGCTTTTCGGCAGATCTCGCAGGTGTCCCATAGAGGCGGTGACTTTATATCCGCTTCCCAGATATTTTTCAATTGTTTTTGCCTTTGCGGGCGACTCGACTATTACGAGGTCTTTTGCTTTCGCCATCGGGTGTTCCTCACTTCTTCGTGATATTCAGTACAATGCGTTTGCCGGCTTCACGGCGGATATAGCCCTTTATCTCAAGGATCGTAAGCTGAGAGAGGACCCGGGCCGTGCTCAAGCCGGTACTCTCTATTATATCGTCAATGTGGCTTGCATTCTTTTCAACGGCAGTGATTATTCTCAGCTGATCTTCGTTGAGGGCTTTCAATTGTTCTTGCAAGTCAATATAGCCTGTGTTTTTGGGCTTGTCAACTTCTTTTTTTGTCGGTTTTTGTTTTTCGGCCGCGGAATAGCCTCTCTGAGGAGCGGCACAGCGGGGGATGTCCCCTGTTTTGACAGGGTCGGCAGAGACCGCGTTTTTAAGCTTTCCCGGGTACAGAGCCTCAAATCCTTCCAGAACTTCCCAGCCGCAGGTAACGGTGTGCGCTCCGTCCTTTATCATGGTGTTCGTCTCTACGGAATTCACGGCGTCCGCGTTTCCGGGTACGGCAAAAATCTCCTTACCCTGGTCAACGGCTTCTTCCACAAACAGCCGCGTGTTGCTGCCCTCCGGCGCTTCCACCGCCACAACGCCGACAGAGAGGCCGGCAGTTATGCGGTTGCGCTCACGAAAATGTGTTTTCCTGTCCGGTGTGAGGGGCGGGTATTCGCTTATTAATGCACCTCTTGCGGCAACTTCCCCGGAGAGGGCGCTTCTGCTGCCGGAATGGCAGGTTCCTAAAACGCCGATCACGACACCTCCGCCGTATAAAGCACCCTCTGCCGCCGCACCGTCGATTCCGCGCGTAAGTCCGGAAGCAACGATCCCGCCGCAGCGTGCGATGTCGCAGGCAATACTACGGCTCATTTTGATCCCGTAGGGACTTGCGTTTCTGGTGCCGACAACGGCGATGACCACGTTTTCATCGACGGCGGGAAGCCGCCCCTTTACATACAAGACCACGGGCGGTGAATATATACTGCGCAGTCGGCGGGGATATGATGCATCCTGAAAGGTTATGACCTTTATCCCCTGCATTTCGCATTTTTCGAGAATGGAGTCTACCATGCCCAGATCGCGCTTTTCAAGCAGCTCGATCTCCCGTTTGGAAAGCTTTTCAACGGTTTTGAAATCTCCCGGTGGCGAGAGAAACGCACGCTCCGCGTCGCCGTAATGCATCAGCACGGCGGCCTTGGCGTCCGCGCCGATGTCGGCAGAGGACAGCCATATCCAGTATTTGAGAGCGGACATCTTCTCACTTCCTTCTTTTGCCTATCTATTAAATCATTTTTCCCCCGAGACAAGCAGCAAGCCGGATCTTTTCGGAACGGTCAGGACCGTTCCCTGTAATGAGTGATTTGCTATCTCGTCATTTCCCACATTATTATGGAGGCGGCAACGGCGGCGTTAAGAGATTCACTGTCCGGCTGCATGGGGATAAAAAGCGTTTTCTCACAGAGAGACAGCAACTTTTCGCTCAGTCCTCTGCCCTCGCTTCCCACGGCGACAGCGGCGTTTCCGACGGTTACTTCTGTCAAAAGTGCGGAATCGTGATGCAGCGCCGCCCCGTAAAGCGGGAGGGAATTTCGTTCGAGCAGCTCTTTCAGCTCCGGCAGGTCAACGGTCAGCACCCTCTGGCGGAAGATCGCTCCCATCGTGGAGCGGACGGTTTTAGGGTTGTAAAGGTCTGCGCACTCGCCGCTGAGAATGACCGCGTCAATTCCGAAGGCGTTGGCCGTGCGGATCACCGTTCCCACATTGCCGGGATCCTGCACCGTTTCGAGGATGAGGGCGTTTCGGAGTGCCGCATCGGTGTCCCGCACGGGCATTTTTACGGTGAATAGAGGCCCGGGACTGTTCTTCATGGGGGAAGCGTAATCAAAAAGCTCACTGTCCGCCATAAACTGCGGCACATTTTCCAGTTCCGGGAGATCTTCTGCGCTGCCCTTCCACAGTATGCTCGTAACCGCGGCATCAAAGCAAAACGCCTCTTTGAGGAGCTTTAAGCCGTCGCAGACAAATTCTCCCTGCGTGCGCCGAAACTCTCCGTCGGACGCAAGAGAGCGGAGATATCGGATATATTCATTTTTTCTTGATGTAAGTTTATCCATATTAGTTTATTCTACCATATAAAAAAGCTTTTTCAAGTATGACAGGAAAATATTGCACAAACATTTTCTTTTTGTTAAAATTGTGTATACGGGGAACTTATTTGCTTGTTCCGCGTCCAATATCAGGAATGTGAAACTACGGAGGTAAACGCAATGAAAAGAATTTTCTCTCTGCTTACGGTTCTGATCCTTGTTTTCTCCTGCGTCTGCGGCAGCGCAAATGCGGATGAACAGGCGGAAAAGCAGATAACTTTTCTTGATGAGGATCAGCTCAAGGAGTACAGCGAGGCGTTTGAAATGGTTAAAGACGGCAAGATCAATGTGCTTTGCTGCTTTCTCATGTCGGATTATGAAAAGATTGAGGATATGGATTTCAGCATGTTTCTTCACAATTTTCCCGACGGCGAGGATCTGAAGGACGGCAGGGAATACGAGGCTTTGAAAGGGCTGAGCGGTTGGCTGTTCGGTGATACTGCCCTTGAGAATATGATCGTTCCGATACACAAATACACCCGCGCCGCCGTGGATGCGGCTCTTGAAAAGCACGGCAATATCAGCTCCGAGGAGCTGACTGTCGGCAGGGAATTTGTACCCTATCTTGAAGAGTACGACTCATTCTATAACTTTACAAGTGACTTCGCACTCGACGGCTTCAACTGCACAGCCGGTGAGACCGACGGTGAGATCGTCACGCTGTATTCCGATAATTCAGGCGGACGTGAAACGCTTAAAATCAAAGAATCCGAAGACGGAGATATTATAATTCTTTCCCACACCACCGATAAAATGGCAGACCTTGCAAATCCCTGGACTGACTGCGGCACTTTAGCCGAGGCGGAGGAACTCGCGGGCTTTACGCTTGGTATCGGCGAACAGCTCGGAGACTTTAAGGCGGAGGTTTTCCGCGTGATGCCCGAAAAAATGCTGGAGGTGCGCTATACGGACGGTGACAGTGAGGTCATGGTGCGCAAGGCTCCCGGAGCGGGGCAGGACATCAGCGGGGATTATAGCGCCTATGAAAAGATCGAATCCGCCGAGCAGAACGATGTAAAAATCACCTATAATCACATAAAAGACGGCGGCGTTATCGTCCTGTTGTCAGATAAGGATCATTCCTACTGTGTCAGCGCCTACGACGGCTTCCCCGGCGACAGCGGCAGAGATTTTATCGACGCAATCTGCGGTTAATGCTAAGCTCTGATAGAAAGATAATTTTATTAGAGGTCAGCACAATATGAAAAACACTTCGCTTTGCTATATTGAGCAGAATAACAGCTATCTGATGCTGCACCGCGTCAAAAAGGTCAACGATGAAAACCACGACAAGTGGATCGGTATCGGCGGCAAATTTGAGGAGGCGGAAAGCCCGGAGGACTGTATGCGCCGGGAGATGCTCGAAGAAACGGGACTGACTCCGCGGAACTGGCAGTATCGCGGCATTGTGACCTTTGTGTCGGACGAGTGGGGCACGGAATATATGCATCTTTTCAAGTGCACGGAGTTCGCCGGAGAGATCAGGGGTTGTGACGAGGGAGTGCTGGAGTGGATCGGGAAAGATAAGCTTCTGTCGCTTCCCATCTGGGAGGGAGATAAAATTTTCCTCCGCCTTCTGGATACCGACTGTCCCTTCTTTTCTCTCAAGCTCTGCTATTCCGGCGATAAGCTCACCAAAGCCGTATTAAACGGCGAAGAAATATAAACAACCCGATTATAATGCAACAACAATCATAACCACCAGTGAACTGGTGGTTTGCTCAGACCCTATAAGGGTTAGTACCTGCTAACCCTTAAAAGGGTACTGAAGGTTTACCATCGCATCATTTTTACAGGCGGCCGCTTAAAGCGGCTGTCTTTTTTGCCTT
>JAZLGK010000071.1:0-8097 GCA_045616265.1 Candidatus Limivicinus sp.
CAAATATATAGGCAGCAAGATAGAAAAACTGGTTGGGAGCAAACAGAACCTTACCGCCAGCTATTCAGATTCTCCACACAGCGCGGAATTCTTCGGCAGGACAATGGAAACCTCGGTAATTGAACAGATTTCTACGGAAAGTATATTGAGAAAAGATTTTGTTCGTTATCTTGAATTACAGACGGAACTAGAAAAAATGATCCTGAATATGAAAGAAGGCAAAGATCGCTTCCGCAAACACAATGGCAGAGAGTATGAGCAAAGCACTTTCTGCTATCCGTTGAAAACAATTCAAAGAATTCTTTCCAAATTCTTTCCTATTTCTCTCCAATTTCTCTCCGGAAAAGCCGTTTAATCATTACAAAGTCTAATGAATAGCAAAAATAAAGTTGACGAAAAAGTGAGCCAAAACAATGTAAAACACATATTCCAGCTCACTTATAAGCGGAGAGTAAGGGATTCGAACCCCTGTGGCGTTGCCGCCTAACGGTTTTCAAGACCGCCCCGTTATGACCGCTTCGGTAACTCTCCGAATATTCAATTTTTGATTCTTTCTGCTCTTTTGAATGTTGGAAAGAAAAACCGGAGAGAAAAACCGGTTTTTCAAATCGCCGCAGTCCAAAAAAGTGTTGAAAATACAGGTTTTTTTGAAAGCGATCTTCCAAGTTGACGGGAAGCTTTCAAGACCGCCCCGTTATGACCGCTTCGGTAACTCTCCGAATATTCAATTAGCTTCATATTTATACCACATTCCCGCCCATATTGTCAACTGTGAAAAACGAAGCCGTCGGGCTTTCAAAGAATCATTCCTTTTTATCCGGAAGCTCCGTAAACGCAGACGGGAGACGCGCCATAAGGAGTTTTGCGATCATGCCGGTCGCAAAGCCCGTCACAAGTCCCACGAGCATCAGGATCGCCATATAATATATCAGCTTATCGGTTTCGAGGATCAGCATCGCAAGTCCGACCTGCCCGACGTTGTGGAAAACGCCGCCCGTCATACCGATCACGACCGGGCTGAAGCCGCCGAGCTTAAAGAGCAGCGCCATCACCGCCACGCTGAGAAGTCCCCCGGCGAGCGAGTAAAGCATCGCGCTGAAGCCGGAGAACAGAAAGCTTGAGAGCACGACTTTCACCAGCATAAGAGCAAAGGTCGCGGGAACGCCGAACCAGTACAGAGCCAGCAGCAGAACACTGTTGCTCAGACCGATCTTCATCCCCGGAACCGTTCCGATGGGGATCATACTTTCCACGTACCCTAAAACCAGCATCACTGCCACAAGCAGTGCCGAAAGGGTGAGACGTGCCGTTTTACGGTGATTCATTCCGTCTCCTCCGCAATTTCCGCCGGTTTGAGAGACTCCATGTAGGCTTCATAAAGCTCCTTCTGTGCGTACGTCTCGCAAAGCGCCTCCTCCGCTTCCTCCGGGGTGAGCAGCGCCAGACTCAACTTATGGGGAAGACAGTAGACCATGTTGAAAAGGATCCGGGAATCCTTGTTCTCCAGCGTGACCTCGCCTTCCTCAACGCAGTTCTGATTATCGCAGTTTGATGACTCCATATAAAAGGAGTCCTTCCCTATGTGGACAACGTTTTCGCTGCCGTCGGGCTGAGTGATCCGGAAGCTCCCTTCCTCATTGAGCGGCAGAGGCGTGGAATTGTAGGTATCCGTTATCACCATGAGATAGGACTGCGCCGGGTTTTTGTCCATGTATTCCCTCGCCTTCGCCGTCACGCTTTCGGAAAAGGCGGAAGTCTCCGCAGCGATATCCGTTTCTTTGCCGTCAGACTCTTCGGGAAGTATCTTTTCACCGCGTCCGGATAAGCCGAAAAACAGCAGAAGCAACGCCGCGGTCACCAGAGCAAGGACAAGTATCAGATTCCTTTTTTTCATCGGTCAATATGCCCCTTTCCCGCTGTTTTCGGCGGGATCGATATAATTATTTATATTATATCATACGATAAAAGGCAGTTCAATTGTTTTCTTTTCCGCAATACCTGTTATTATATTATGTAAACCGATTATTTCGGACTGTGATGCCCTGAAAACACAGCCTTGACGTTGAATTGTGTATAGAATATAATATTGTAAATATATTCCCAAGAGGCACAGAAAATGAGAAGAAACCGTCTCTCTCCTGTCGCAGCGATCCTCTGCGCGATCTTCGCCTTTATAAACTGCAGTATACATATCCCAAAGCCCATGCGGGGCAAACCGCAGGCTGAAAAAAGCCTTGCCGCCTGTGCTGACTGGTATGGGGAGGACGGCAGTACGCTCCGTCTTCTGTCAGACGGTTCGGGTACACTTCGGGGAATATCTCTCGGCTGGAAAAGAACAGACGGTGTTATAAAATGCTCCCTTTTACCCGAAAGCAGCATCGGCAGAAGCTTTGAGCTCAGCGCGAGCTCCGGTGAGGACTTCCCTTTTCTGGAAGGGGAAGATACCCGTTACAGCATGAAGAAAAAAGCGGAAGAAACGAAAGAAGCCGAAGCGGAAGAAGTCCCTCCCGAGCCGACTATCGAAGAGCTTATCGCGCAGGAGGGACAGGCAGCCGCCAATCTCTGCTTCGGCTTTATCGGATCTGACTACCGATACGGCGGCAAGACGCCAGAGACGGGTTTTGACTGCTCCGGGCTTGTGTACTATGTCTATGAACAGTTGGGCTACCGGCTGGAGCGCGTGGCAAACGCGCAGTCGAAGCAGGGTATCCTGATAGAAAAAGAGGATATGCAGCCGGGAGACGTGCTCTGCTTCGGTGCGCCGGACTACTGCAGTCATGTGGGGATCTACGTCGGGCAGGGCTATTACATACACGCCATGGGCGAGGCTTACGGCGTGGTCGCCTCCTCTCTGGACGACCCCGATCTCAGGCGCCCGAAGTACGAGGTCCGGCGCATTGCCGGCTGTGAGTGGCTGAAAATCGAAAATGTCTGACGGCAAAACAAAAGCAGCCCTCCTTTTCGGAAAGCTGCCCGACAATAACATTATAGCAGGATTAAAACAGGCTCAAACGTTCGGCTTTTTCAATAAGACTTTTCGCCAGAGAGTTTACGCTGTCTTCAACCGCACCAATCTCTTCCGTGATAGCATACTGCAGATGCTCAAGACCTGTTTCTTGATAGAGATGAGGCTCTTCATCCGGATTTCTGCCTTCAATATATCCGCACTCATAACACATATAAAGAGCCATCTTTCTGTGCTCGTCTATTACCATTTCACTGCCGCAATGGGGGCACTTCATATCATTTTCCTCCCAATAATACTTTCATAGTTTCTTTATTCAGCCAACAGCGATAATATAAACCTTTGTCATAATATTGTCAATATCATTTCAGGGAAATACCGTTTTTTTCCCTTGCAAAAGTGCATAAATTCCGTTCGAAATCGTTAAAATTCTGACACACAATATCTGCTGGACATATCGTGTTTTTCAGGTTATATTGAATACAAATCTGATAACTATTCATACTGATTCTCTCTTCACTCCGAAAAAGGACGGATTGCCACAACCGGTGTGCACTTACTTTCGCAATGACAGGGTAGTCTGAACAACTGTAAAACCAGACTTGTGAGGTGCAGAAAATGAAGTACATTGAAATATCCCTGGACACTCCCGCCGATAAAATGGATAAGCGCTGTGATGAGCTTATGGCGCTCGGCGCAGAGGGCTTCGTTATCGAAAATGAAGCGGATTTCCGCGATTTTCTTGAAAACAGCCGACAGTACTGGGACTATGTGGACGAAAGCGTTGAAAAAGCCTATCGGGGCGTCAGCCGGATCAGATTCTATCTGAGCGACGACGCCGAAGGGAAGAGAACACTTGAGCGCGTCCTCTCCGCCTTTCCCGAATGCGAAGTCGCCGAGACAGAGGATAAAGACTGGGAGAATGACTGGAAAAAATGCTATGAGCCGATCGAGGTCGGCAAGCGCCTTGTCGTCGTCCCGGAATGGCTGGACGCCCCGGACGGTGAGCGCACTCCCCTGCGGCTCGACCCCGGGATCGCTTTCGGGACCGGAAGTCATCCGACCACAAAGCTCTCTCTAGCTGCGCTCGAAGAATACGCTCATCCGGGCGTCAAAGTCCTTGACCTCGGCTGCGGCAGCGGGATCCTCGGGATCGGGGCGCTTCTTTCAGGCTGTGATAACTGCATCGGCTGTGACATCGACCCAAAAGCAAAGGACGCTGCTATGATGAACGCCGCTCTCAACGGATTCGGCGAGGACAGGATAAAAATATATTCCGGAGATATCCTCAAGGACAGATCTCTGCGGAAAAATCTCGGTACGGGCTATCCCCTCGTCCTTGCAAATATCGTCGCGGATGTGATCATATCCCTGTCGGCTTTCGCCCGTCAGTTTATGAGTGAGGACGGGACATTTATCTGCTCCGGTATCATCGATGAACGTCAGAAAGAAGTCCGTGCCGCCCTTGTGAATAACGGCTTTACGATAATCAGCCACACGCAGGAAGAGGAATGGCACTGCTTTGTATGCCGGTGATTTTATTATGTTAACTTAGTTATGTCTTTTAGATTACGTAATTTATTTTACGTAATCTTTTTTATGTATTTTATTTACGTAAATTAGATTACGTTTATTGTTTTATGTAAATTAATTTCTGTAAATTAATATATGTTAATTATTTTACGTAGATTATATTATGTTTCTATTCCAAAAAAAACTCCCGCGGATCTCATGACCGCAGGAGCTTTTTCATTATCGTTGTTCGTTGATATAAATATTTGCCTCGCTCTGGATGTACTTTACCGTTTCATCGAGCGTCTTGTCGCCGGCATAATAGGCTTTCGCGTGCTTTGCTACGATGTCGTACATTTTTTCGTTTCCGGAAGAGATCTTGTCGGTGCTCTCGATGAGTTCCATAAGCTCATCCGCCTGTTCCTGCGTGAGGGCATAGAACTCGAACACCTCTCCGGTGGAGGTACCGATCCCGCCCTTTGACACTTCGATCTTATTGCCTTCCTCATCGAGCAGATAGTTGCCTTCCGCATCCTTCTGATACTCGGGGGTCATTTCTTCCTTCAGTCTTTTGTTGAAAACATTCTTGTTTGTCGGCAGGCTCCACGCATTTTCCTGCGCTTCCTCAGTGTAGAATTGACGCAGGAATTTCCATGCCTGATCCTTGTGGGCACTTGCCTCGCTCATAGCGAAGCCGCTGCCGGTTCCGAGCATATTGCCGGTCCCGCTGAGCGTAGGATAACCCACATAAGTTGCGTCTCCGCCGAAGTAGAAGTCATAGTAGCGGATATCCGACACGGAGGAAATATAGGCCTGCATAAGCATCTGGCGGCCTTCGGCTATTCTGGTGTCTGTATTGCTTTCCGCCGACCACTCATAATTCTCCCAGTCAAAGCTTTCGGGAAATCCTGCCGAAAATCTGAGAAGCTGCTTGAAGCTGTCGCTGTCAAAGCTGCATTTGCCGGTACCCCAGTCCATATACTGATCCAGATCCAGGGCAAGGCAGGTACTCAGGACATCATAGCAGGTCGCGGTTACATCCAGCGGGTCACAGCCCTCGGGCATTTTGGAAAGCGCCTCATAGAATTCGTCGTATGTCCAGCCGATCTTATTGCCCACGATCTTTGCAGCGCCCACAAGGGCGTTCACGGAGAAATTCGCACAGGTGGAGCAGAGCTTGCCGTTCACCTCCAGAGCCTTAAAGACGTTCCGGAAGAAGTCGTCTCTTGAGAATTCTTCGTCGGCATCTATGTAGGGATAGAGGTCGGCTAAAATGCCCTTGGTGGCAAGTTGGGTATAGGGAAGACCGCTGAGATCGATCAGATCGGGAACCGTGCCCGCCAGAAGCTCGGTCGTGAGCTTGGTCACGCCGGCCTTGCCATCCTCTTCGGTATTATACTCGGAGTAATCCTTTATCTCGATACGGCAGTCTTCGCTCTTCCGGTTAAAGTCAATGATAAGATTTCTCACATCCCAGTCGATCCCCATCGTTGCGAGGACAAGCTTTTCCTTCACAGGCAGAGAGGATGCGGGGACCTTGCTGACCTTTGCCATTTCAACGGTATAGCTCTCATCGTAGCTTTTATACTTGTTTGTCACGACCGTGACGCTTCCGTCCTCATTGATCCGGAAGTTCTCCACTTCGCCGCCGTTGATATCACAGTTGATCCAGTTAAAGAGTCTCTCGGCCTTTTCACTGCCGAAGTTGAAGCCGCAGAGATAGGAGCCGTCATTGAAATAGACATCGTATTCTCCCCCGCCGGTTACGACGGAATAGGCCGACTGCGGAAGAGGATAGGTCGCGCTGACCGTCTTTTCGGCAACATCGAGCACACAGACCTTTTCGCTGTCATCCCCCCAGACGGTGATGGCCGGTGTGCCGTCCTTCATCAGGAAAACGGAATCGGGATAATTGTCAAGCTCTATGACCGCCGCGTCCTTGCCGTCCGGTCCGATCACTCTGACTGCCAGATCGTTGCTGACGATCGCGTTTCCGTCTTTATCGACCGCCATCGCGTAGGCGTAGAGATAGGAATCCGGCTCGGCCTCGATCGGGGCGCAGCTTATTTCCTTGCCGCTCGGATCGAGTTTTCTTATGTAGTAGCTGTTGGTATAGTTGATGTATTGATAATAGTTCTCATCGCCGCGTTCCATATCCTCGGGGCCGTCAAACCATGTCTCGTAGGCCGATTCGATGGCGATCAGGTTTCCGTCGGGAGCCATGGCGATTCCGGTCAGACTGCAGTCGGAAGAATAGTCGCGCTTGCCGTCGGTGTTTTCGGGCATTACGACGGGCTTATACTCCGTCAGCTCCTGAATAGAGCCGTCATAGCCGATGAAATACAGCTTGCTCTGATATTTATCGTACTGTCCTTCGTATTCGGCAACGGCTCCCTCCGGGATCTCCGTGCCGATCTTTTCATAGCTTGTGGCATAAAAGCCGTCATCGGTATAGATCTTCGGGGAGAAGGAGTTTTTCCGATTGTCCGCTAAGGAGGTAAACTCCGGAGCGTAAACATATTCCTCCGTCGGAGCAGCCGTTTCCTTGCTCTCCTGTGCTGTACCGCAGGCCGTCAGTCCCAGCGCCATAGACAGTACAACAAGCAGCCATACAAGCGTTCTGATATTTTTTTTCATTTTTTTCCTCCTGTGACATTTTTGTTCCGCAGCATTAGACGCATTTCTTTCCGATTTGTTCTCTCTTACGCTCTGCTATTTTATACGAAACAGAATTCGTTTTGTTACAGAAGTGGAAACTTTTTTATGGAACCCTATTTTAAAAAGGAGCCGTTTCCGGCTCCTTTCAGGTCATATTTTATTTTCCCCCGAGCAGGGCTATGAGCTTTTCAAAGGTCTCCGCGTCCGACGGCTTGAGTCTCACGCCGGATCGCAGGCTCTGCCCATCCGGATAGGTGACAACAAAAGTAAGCTCTGTATTCTCCGGCAGACCCTTATTCTTTACCGCCAGCAGAAATTCCGGAAATTTCGGATGATCCTTGCAGAATCTGCTCCAGGACTGCTTTAATGTAAATATTGTACCGATGTCCATTATTATATTCCCTCCTTCCTCTTTTCCCTGCGGTATTCTCCGTACAGGGCTTTCAGGAATGCCAGTTTCTTTTTTTTCGACAGATACAGGATAAGCTCTGACAATGCCCAGGATATTGCAAGCGTTCCGATAAACAGAAGCATATTGTTGTTTTTTTCCCGTAAACTCCAAAATGACGGCAAATACTCTGCAAACAAAAATATGTATATAAAAAATAAGGGAGCTTAGTCTTCTCAGCTTTTTATACACTGCCCTGTTCGGAAGTCTTGTCTTTATACAGGCAAGCACCAGATAACAGGTCGCTCCCGGCAGCAACAGCAGATTTCCGGAGTCATTTTTTATTCCTCCTGTGTATAACAGGGTGCATTCTATCAGAAGCAGCGCCGAAAAGACAGTAAATAAAACCCATGCTTTTCTTTTGCTTATGTTAAGGCAACACCGCACAATACGTCTGCGGCAGCTGACGGATAAAATGTGCTCAGATTTTGTCATTTTTTCTTGCAATACACAAAGTATTCCTGCGAAAAAATGCCTTCATCAGAACCCATTTTCTCTCGCCATCTGCTCTTGC
>JAZLGK010000072.1:0-21097 GCA_045616265.1 Candidatus Limivicinus sp.
ATAGCTTATCACACACGAAATGGAATTGCAAATATCATGTAGTATTTGCACCGAAGTACAGAAGGAAAGCATTCTATGGATCAAGGCGGCTGGAGATAGGAGCAATACTGCGAAAACTGTGTGAATGGAAAGGCGTAAATATCATCGAAGCAGAAGTATGTGAAGACCATGTGCATATGCTGCTGGAAATACCGCCGAAGATGGCAGTATCCACATTCATGGGATATCTGAAGGGAAAGAGTAGCCTGATGATATATGAGAAGTGGGGGAATGCGAAATATGCATATAGGAATCGAGAATTCTGGAGCAAAGGATATTACGTGGACACGGTAGGAAAAGACACAGAAAAGATAAAGAAATATATCCAGAATCAACTGAAAGAAGATGAACTGAGCAGTCAGTTGACGATGGAAGATATGGACCCGTTTACGGGTAGCAAGTAACAAGCCCCTCGCAAGTGCCAGACCGTATTAGCGCCTTGAGGCGCTGCTAGTAGTCGAGGGCTATGCCCGAAAAATAAATACCACCCGCTATGCGGGTGGATGATTATTTTTTGACGCAGGTGTTTCTCTGCTGGTACAAATCCAGCGAAAACACGGTTTTCATATTGTGCCCTTGAGACAATATGGAGAATAAATCGGAACCGAAAAGAAAGACCGAATAAAAAAGACTATACATTTGGGGAAAAATGTTGCATACTACAACCATTGGGATAAGAAAACAGAAAAAGCAAACACGAGGTGAAACGAAGTGGATCGAGATGCGCTTGTTCAAGCGGCTTTGGATTTCGGTGCTGATCGGGCAGCGCTTATCGCCCCATCACAGCTGGTTTGCTCTGACAGATTCAGGGCATACTGCGAGGACAATGTCTGCGGCTTTTATGGCAAATGCTGGTCTTGTCCACCGGATATTGGCGACATAAATGTGCTTATCGCGCAGCTGCGGACATTTGATCACATTGTGATGTATCAGGTCATTTCTCTGGTTAAAGACTATTCGGATACAGAGGGAATGAACGCTGCCGGGGAAAAGCTTTCGGAAATATCACAGAAGCTGCAAATCTTCCTCCGGACTTTCCTCAAAAAGCCCTTTCTCCACCTGGGGGGTTCGTGTCATCTTTGCCCGGAGTGCGCAAAAATAATCAATGAGCCTTGCAGATACCCGGATAAGATGCTGCCGTCTCTGTCGGCATACGGTGTCGATGTATGCAAAACCTGTGAGGGCACTTCGCTTACGTATTGGAACGGCGAAAACACGGTAACCAATTTCGGCATAGTTCTGTTTAATGAATGTAAAGCCTATATTAAACAGCCGTAAACACGGGAAATATGCAGGCTTCCATCCCCGAATTCCTTGAAAGCCCGGGAAAAATCTGATATATTTAGTATAGTAGCTTTTTCAAAATACAGTGCAAAGGAGGCAACTTATGAAAGTCTATCAAGGCAATATTCTGAGTGTGAACAGCAAAAACGAGGTGTTCCGGTTTCTTGTGGAGGACAAGGGGAAAATCCTTTTTGTAGGGGACGAGTTACCTGAGGAGTACCGTTGCTGTGAAATCGTTTCGCTGGGCCAGCGTGCCTTAATCCCCACGTTTTGCGACACACACCAGCACTTTGCATCCTTTGCGCTTTTCAATGCGGGTCTGAATGTGATGGAGGCAAAGTCCAACACAGAGATTCTGGAAATGGCTTCCCATTTCTATCAGCGTTCCCACGCGAAAACACTGATTGCTTTCGGCGCTTCTCCCTATTCGGTTGAAGAGCAGCGCCTCGTTTCCCGGGAGGAGCTGGACCGGGTATGCCCGGACAAGCCTTTCTTCATGGTGAAGTACGACGGTCACGCCTGCGTTGTCAACACCGTGCTTCTCCGGCAGATTGAGGACAAATGCAGGGGACTTCGGGGCTATCATCCGGACAGCGGAGAAATGAATCAGGAGGCGTTCTTTGCGGTCTCCGACCATATTACCGCCAGCATACCCGTGCCTGAGCTGATTCATGATATGATGCTGGCCGTAAACTACGAGGCGTCCATGGGCATCGGCATGGTGCACTCCGTTTCCGGCGTCGGTTTCCCGAAGGATCTTGACATCCACATGGAAACCTGGTTTGCCAGAGGGCTGTCCTCTGGTTTCCAGCTTCGTGTTTTCCCGCAAAAATTTGATGCGGAAAAGGCCGTGAAATTCAAGCTCGGCAGAGTCGGCGGCTGCTTCCAGTGCGCGCTTGACGGCTGCTTTGGCTCAACGGACGCCGCGCTCCTCTCCCCCTATGCAAACGACGATTCCAATTCCGGCGTCCTTTACTACACCGATGAACAGGTGACTAAATTCTGCAAAGCAGCAAACCGGGCCGGAATGCAGATCGAGCTTCACGCCATCGGCGACAGAGCCTTCGCCCAGGCGGCAGCCGCCCTGAAAGCCGCCCTGGATGATTATCCCCGGGATGACCATCGTCACGGGATTATCCATGCCTGCCTCACTACCGAAGAAAGCCGTAAAATCTGCGCTGATTACCACATCCAGCTCCCCATGCAGGTGTCCTTTGATAATTGGAGGCAGGAGCCTGCCGAATATACGGAAAAGATTCTCGGTAGAGAGAGAAACACGGCGCTCAATCCCGTCCGCACAATGAAGGATTTGGGCTGTACCATCGGCTTCGGCTCTGATGGTCCCTGTACCGACCCCAACCCCATCGTCTGGCTGTACAAGGCCGTGAACCACAGCAACCCCGGCGAGCGTGTCTCGATTCAGGATGCTCTGCGTATGTCCACCTATAACGGATACTGGATCAGCTTTGACGAAAAAGAGAGAGGCTCTCTGGAGGTCGGCAAGCTCGCCGATATGGTGATCCTCTCCGGGAATCCGTATACCGTCGCACCCGAGGAGCTTCTCAAGCTCAAGGTCGAAAAGACGATTTTGCAGGGCAGAGATTTCGTGCCCGAAAAGGGAAGCTTCGTTCTTCCCATCCTCAAAGGACTATTCAGCTCAAAAAAGGCATAACGGACAGGAATTAATATGAAAACAGTAGCGGTTGCAGAGGATGAACCTATAACCAGAATGGATATTTGTGCTATGCTGGAGGATCTGGGCTTTTCAATAGCGGGAGAAGCCGCCGACGGCTTTGACGCAATCGAGCTTTGCCGGCGCACAAAACCGGACGTTGTGCTGATGGACGCAAAAATGCCGATCTTTGACGGACTTGCCGCAGCAGAGACCATATGCCGGGAAGATCTTGCGGGCTGCGTGGTGATGCTGACTGCTTTCAGCGATGAGGAGATCGTGACGAGAGCCGTCGAGGCAGGTGTGACGGGCTATCTTGTAAAGCCGATCGACCGCAGCAAGCTCCTGCCCACCATTGAAGTAGCCTATGCGCAGGCGTGCCGGCTGAGAGAAAAATCGCAGGAAGCGGAAAAAGCGCAGAAAAGCCTGCGGGAGGACAGAGAGATCCACAAAGCCCAGAAGATGCTTGCGCAGAGAGAGCACTGCACCGAACCGGAAGCCTATGAAAAGATGCGAAAGCTTGCGATGAACAAACGGGTCTCTGTGTCTGTTATTGCACGCGCTGTGATGGAGCAGGAGGGCGGCTTGAAGTGACGCTCAGAGAATTATGCAGAGAACACACGGATCTTTCCGCTGCGGATATCGGGCATCTGGAAACGCTGGACGGAATGCTTCCGATGATCTCCGACCTCACCGGAACGGATGTTTTCATTGACTGCCCCACCGTCAGCGGAGAAGTCGTTGTGGTCTCCCATGCACGTCCCTCCTGGAAGGTGGGCGCGTACTCCGAAAATGTTGTGGGACAGTACGCGCTGTGTACCAATGAACCGGCAGTATTTGAGGCTTTGCGGACGAACACCCAGATACGCGACATCAAGGCTGTCACCCAGGAAAACAGAAGCGTGAAACAGGATGTCGTACCCATAAGCGGAGAAAACCGGGCATGCATCGCGGTGCTCATCCGTGAAACAGATATAACCGAAACACTGGTACAGGAGAAAAAGTACCGTCAGCTTTCAAAATGCTTCGAGAACATGGATACGTCCCTGAGAACTCCGGATCCGTATGAGGAATACGACGTAAGGCTTCGTGAGGTTCATCACCGGATAAAAAACAACCTCCAGATCATCGCGAGCATACTCAATTTGCAGGCAAGAGGCTGCAAAGACGAATATACGAAGAATATTCTGCACGAAAACATGAACCGAGTGTTGACGATAGCAAAAATCCATGATATTCTAACAGCGCAGGGCGTTGCGCAGGACATCGATTGTCTGGCGCTGATGAACAGTCTTAAGCAGAATCTGAGCTCCTTTGTCCCCTACGGAAAAAGTATAGCGATCACCGTAGAGGGAGACAGCATGATCATCAGTGCGGAGACTGCATCCTCGGTGGCGCTGGTGGTGAACGAGCTTATTACCAATGCGCTCCAGCATGCCTTCCGGGACAGAGAAAACGGGGAAATAAAGATATCTCTCATCGCGGGGAAGCTGATCAATTCCATACTCGTTTCCGATAATGGCTGCGGCTATACGCCGTCCGACTGCACAGGCAGCAGCTTTGGCCTGAAAATAGTTGAATCCACCGTCCGCGACAAGCTTCGCGGCCATCTGCGGATAAACTCTGACAGCTCGGGAACAAGAGTATCTTTTGATTTCAAAACCGAATAGACGTACAACAGCGTGCGTCTGCAAATGAGCAAAAAGGCTAAGGTGTTGATGACACCTTGGCCTTTTGCGCCTTTTTGAGGTAAGTATGCAGAGTATTCTAAGTGTAGGAATAGATGTGGGCACATCAACAACCCAGCTTGTGTTCAGCCGTATTGCCATGGAGAATACGTCCGGGTACTTCTCCGTGCCCCGCGTCTCCGTAACCTCCAAGGAAGTCATTTATAAAAGCGATATATACTTGACCCCGCTAAAAACCGACAAGCTGATTGACGGAGAGGCAATACGGGATATTATTGCCCGGGAGTACGGCAAAGCGGGCTATAAGCCGGAAAATGTGGACACCGGGGCCGTAATCGTCACAGGCGAATCCTCCCGAAAGGAGAATGCGGAGGAGGTGCTCAGGAATCTGAGCTGCTTTGCGGGAGATTTTGTAGTCTCCACGGCCGGCCCCGACCTGGAATCCATCATTGCGGGAAAAGGCAGCGGCGCCTACCAGTACAGCATTGAAAATGACTGTGTTGTCATCAACATGGATATCGGTGGGGGCACGACAAACATTGTGGTGTTTGACGGCGGGGAGACGGTTTCCAAAACCTGCTTCGATATCGGCGGCAGACTCATCAAGCTGTCAAAGGATCGGGTAATTGAATATGTCAGTCCGTCTGCTGCCAAAATAGCCGCTTCCATAGGTGTACCCCTCCAAGAGGGAGATCCGTGCAGGCAAGAGCGTTTGGAAGCCGTGACCGACAAGATGGCGCAGCTTCTGGCACAGAGCATTTCCCTCTCCCCTGCCGAAACGCTTTTATACGAAATCCAAAGCCCCGAAAGCTCAGCGCTGGATCTGCCGAAACAGAAAATCTCGAAAATCTTCTTTTCCGGCGGTGTTGCCGACTGCATCGAAAACGAAAAGGCTGCTTTTGCCTTTGACGATATCGGCGTGCTGCTGGGGCGCTCCATACGGAAGAGCCTTTTGTACAGCAGCGGCCTCTGTGCCGCGGGGCGGGAAACCATCCGGGCAACCGTTGTGGGCGCCGGAACCTATACAACCTCCATTTCCGGCAGCACAATTACCTATGCCTCAGAAATACTTCCCATTAAAAATATTCCTGCACTGAAGCTGACAGCAGAGGAGCAGGGCAGATGCTTTGACGGGGACAGCGCTTTTCTCACGGAGAAAATGCGGTGGTTTATGCGGGAGAGCAGCTGCGAGTGCTTTGTGCTTGCCATGAACGGCATCAGCAATCCCGGGTACAGCGAGGTCAAAACCCTTGCGCATTGCCTGGGTGAAAGCTTCCGTTCGGTACTGAAAGAGAACATGCCTGCGCTTGTGGTCATGGAGCAGGACATGGCAAAGGCCCTGGGCCTGTTTCTGGAAGCTGAGCTTGAGCGCAGTCACAGGCTGGTGTGTATAGACGGAATAAAAGTTGAGCAGGGGGATTACGTGGATATCGGCAGAGGCGTCATGGGCGGTCTGGTCATCCCCGTGGTGGTAAAAACCCTGTTGTTCGGATAAGAGGTGAAAAGATGCCATACACAATCTCATTATGCGGGAAAAGCTTTACCTTCAAGGATGTTAAAGAAGTGCTGGCCAAGGCAAACGAGGTCAAGTCCGGAGATACCCTTGCCGGTATTGGCGCCGAAAGCGACCTGGAAAGAATCGCGGCCAAGGAGGTTCTTGCCAACCTCACCGTCAGAACCATCCGGGAAAACCCGGTTGTTCCTTATGAGGAGGACGAGGTCACAAGAATCAATCAGGATTCGATAGATCCAGTTGTCTATGACGAAATCAAGAACCTGACCATGGCGGAGCTGAGAGAAAAGATCCTCTCCTACAGTACGGGTGAGGAGGATATCAGACGGCTCACCCGTGGACTTACCAGCGAGGTCGTGGCCGGTGTCTGCAAGCTGATGAGCAATATGGATCTTGTATACGCGGCAAACAAGGTCCGGGTTACCGCCACCTGCAACACCACCATCGGAAAGCGTGGCTGCCTCTCCACAAGGCTCCAGCCGAACCACACCTCTGACAACCCCGAAGGCATGACCGCTTCGCTTTTTGAAGGCCTGAGTTACGGCTGCGGTGACGCGCTTCTGGGCATAAACCCGGTAAATGATACGGTTTCCAGCCTTTCCGAGCTTCTGAAGCGGCTGGACGAGGTGAAGAACAAGTTCGAAATTCCAACGCAGATCTGTGTCCTCGGTCACATCACCACCCAGATTGAAGCCGTTAGAAAAGGCGCCCCGGCAGACATGATCTTCCAGTCCATTGCCGGAAGCCAGAAAGGAAATACCGCCTTCGGCTTTGGGGCGGACACCGTCCGGGAGGCCCAGGCCCTTCTCCGCGACAGAGGCACCGCCAAAGGTCCCAATGTGATGTATTTTGAGACTGGTCAGGGCAGCGAGCTTTCCTCCGATTCCCATTACGGTGCGGATCAGGTCACCATGGAAGCCAGATGCTACGGCTTTGCCAGAGAGTTTCAGCCCTTTATGGTCAATACCGTTGTGGGCTTCATCGGCCCCGAGTATCTTTATGACAGCAGGCAGGTCATCCGTGCCGGACTGGAAGACCATTTTATGGGTAAGCTCTCCGGTCTCCCCATGGGCTGCGACTGCTGCTATACAAACCATATGATGGCGGACCAGAACGATATCGATAATCTTTCCCTGCTGCTGGGAAGCTGCGGCGTGAACTACATTCTCGGCGTCCCCACCAGCGATGATATCATGCTCAACTATCAAACCAACGCATACCACGATGTAAACACCATCCGTGAGATCCTGGGGCTGCGTCCCATTGCGGAGTTTGAACGCTGGCTTGAGAAAATGGGGATTCTGGAAAACGGAAGGTTCACGAAACGTGCCGGTGACCCAACGATTTTCCTGAGATAAGGGGGGAGCGTATGAACGAGGAGCTTATCGCCATCATAACCGAAGAAATCATCCGGCAGCTGGGCAGAAAGAGCGCTGGTGAACAAACAAGCTTTGACCCGCTTCGCCCTCCCGCCTTCGAGTTTGCTGACCCCGATGCCCTTGTGCGCATGAAAAAGCGCACAACGGCGAGAATCGGCGTGGGCAGGGCCGGTCCAAGGCTTACCACCCAGTCGCTGCTGGAGCTTCGCGCGGACCATGCCCAGGCGCGGGACGCGGTGTTTGCGGATGTTGACCCGCAGGTGCTTGACCAGCTTGGCCTCTTCTCTGTACAGACACGTTGCGATTCCAAAAACACATACATCACAAGACCGGACCTGGGGCGGCTTCTCAGCAACGAGGCGGTGGAAACCATCCGGAGCCGGTGCAAGAGCGGGCCGGATGTGCAGATCATTGCCGCGGATGGACTCAGTTCAACGGCCATTGAGGTCAACCTTCCCAAGCTTCTGCCCGTGCTGAACGAGGCCCTTGCGAAAAAGAACATATCCGTCGGTACCCCCGTCTTTGTAAAGTACGGCAGAGTTGCCTGTGAGGATCATGTTTCCGAAATTGTGAAAGCAAAGGCGGTGTGCATTCTCATTGGCGAGCGTCCCGGTCTTGCCACGGCGGAGAGTATGAGCGCGTACATTGCTTATCATGCCCATGTGGGGATGCCGGAGTCCAACAGGACGGTTATTTCCAACATACACAAAAACGGCACCGCGGCGGTGGAAGCGGGCGCTTACATTGCGGATATCATCGAAAGAATACTCAAGAACAAAGCCAGCGGTGTAAACCTGGTGAATTGAGGAGGCTCCCATGAAAGGTGACCGCATGAAAACTACGGTTCTGAGTGTAAGAATCCTTGCCAATGCCGACAGGTCGCTGCTTGAAAGGCTTGAAGTACCCGCGGGCCACAGGAGCCTCGGCTTTATCACCACCGACTGTGATGATGTGGGCTATGCCGCGCTTGACGAAGCTACCAAAAAAGCCGAGGTCACGGTTGCCTACGCGAGAAGCATGTATGCCGGCGCGTCCAATGCCAGCACTGCCCTTGCAGGTGAGTTCATTGGTATTCTGTCCGGCCCTGACCCGGAGGAAGTCAAAAGCGGCATTGAGGCCTTTGTCAGTTATGTTGAAAACGACGCGGCGTTCTACAGCGCAAATGATGATGACAGCATCGTGTATTTCGCCCACTGTATTTCAAGAACCGGCTCCTATCTGTCCAAAGCGGCAGAGGTACCGGAGGGGACGGCGATGGCGTATTTGATCGCCCCGCCTCTGGAAGCCATGGTGGGTGTGGATGCGGCGCTGAAAGCGGCCAATGTGGAAATGCGGGTCTTCTACGGACCACCCTCGGAGACAAACTTTGCCGGGGCTTTACTGACCGGCGAACAGTCCGCCTGCAAAGCCGCCTGCGAAGCCTTCGCGGAAAAGGTCTGCTCCATCGCCGCCTCGCCGATAGAGTATTAATTTGTAGTAATGGCAACCGCCTTTACAAATACAAGTGTTTTATCATCAAAAAATTTTTTACATACGAAAGGAGGTTGATGACGGATGGATTTTGACAGAGATCTGGTTTCTGTTCAGGAGGTCAGAAATCTGATCGCCGCGTCCAAAGCGGCACAGGAGGAGTACGCGACATGGGATCAGCAGAGGGTCGATCTGCTGATTAAAACGATCACTGAGGAATGCGAGAAGAACTCCGAGCGGCTGGCAAAAATGGCGGTCGAGGAGACCGGCTTCGGCGTCTGGCAGGATAAGGTTCTGAAAAACGCTCTCGGCAGTACCATGACTTACAACTACATAAAGGACATGAAGACCATAGGCATCATATCCGAGGATAAGCAGAACGGCGTCATCGAGGTCGGCGTACCGATGGGGATCATCGCGGCGCTTATTCCCTCGACGAACCCTACTTCCACGGTCATGTATAAATGCCTGATCTGTCTCAAAGCGGGCAACTCCATCATTATCAGTCCACACCCCAACGCATTCAACTCTATTCTGGAGACCGTAAAGGTCATTCAGAAAGCGCTGGACAGATGCAGCGCCCCAAAGGGCCTTGTCCAGTGCATCACCACTCCCACCTCCCAGGGCAGGGACACGCTTCTCAAGGACAGAAGGATCGGCATGATCCTTGCCACCGGCGGCGAGGCCATGGTTCGGGCGGCATACAGCTCCGGCAACCCGGCGCTCGGCGTCGGTCCCGGCAACGGCCCGTCCTACATTGAGCGCTCCGCCGACATTCCCCTTGCCATCCGACGCATTTTCGACAGCAAAACCTTCGATAATGGTACGATCTGCGCCTCCGAGCAGAGCATCATCACCGAAAAATGCATTGCGGACGAGGTCATGAACGAGGCAAAACGGCAGGGCGGTTATTTCCTGTCCCCGTCGGAAAGCGACAAGGTGGCAAAATTCATTCTCCGCGCAAACGGCACCATGAATCCGGAGATCGTCGGCCGCTCCGCCGCAAGGATCGCGGAAATGGCGGGGATCAGCATTCCGGAGGGCACAAGGGTACTCATCTCCGTACAGACCACCGTCGGCAAAAACAACCCCTACTCCCGCGAAAAGCTCTGCCCGATCCTCGCGTTCTACATTGAAGACGATTGGGAAAAGGCTTGCGAGCGAAGCATTCAGATACTCAACAATGAGGGCGCGGGACACACCATGACAATGCACACGCAGAATATGGACGTTGTCCGGCAGTTTGCGCTGAAAAAGCCGGTGTCCCGTCTGCTGGTCAACACCCCCGGCTCTCTCGGCGGAACGGGCGCATCCACGGCGCTTCCCCCGGCGCTCACCCTCGGCTGCGGTGCGGTGGGCGGCAGCGCCACCTCGGACAATGTGACCCCCCTGAACCTCATCAACATCCGCCGCGTGGCCTTCGGTCAAAAGGAGCTTTCGCAGATCCGGGAGGGCTATCCCAAACCGGACGGAAGCCCGACCGCTCCCCTCCCCTGTCCGGGCGAGCCGCAGGGCGTTTCCCGGGAAGACATCGAAGCGATTACCAAAGCAGTCATTGCAAGATTGAAAAACAAGCAAATTATATAATAAATAATAATTTTTAATTAAAAAGGAGAACAAAAATGGATACTTTACAGGCATTAGGCATGATTGAAACCAAGGGACTCGTCGGCTCCATCGAAGCGGCGGATGCTATGGTCAAGGCGGCAAACGTTCATCTCATCGGCAAGGTACACGTCGGCGGCGGTCTTGTGACCGTTATGGTACGCGGCGACGTCGGCGCGGTCAAGGCGGCAACGGACGCGGGCGCGGCGGCCGCCAACAAGGTCGGCGAGCTTCTCTCCGTCCATGTCATCCCCCGTCCCCACGAAGAGGTCGAGTACATTCTCCCCACGCTCAACACTACCGACAGATAAGCGGCTCTCGGATCAAATAAATTTCAGGAAAAAACGATATGAAGTCCATAGTTGTTACAGATATTGAGCTGCGCTCCCGTTGGTACGCCAACCGGACGGAAAAGCTCACCGTGCCCTGCGGCGCGGTCCTCACTCCTGCTGCAAAAGACTTCATCCGCGAGAACAACATCACTCTGATCTTCGGAGCCGCCTCCTCCCCGGGGAGCTTTACCGTGACCCCGATTCCAAAGGAAAACGGGAAAAGCGTCTTCTACGACGCTGAAACCGGCAGAAAGCTCTACGAAAAAAAGGAAAATTATACCCATTTGCACGGAAACCTTTTAGTTCCGAAAACGCACCCCCGCATCTGTCTGCGAGGGGAACTGGACAGTCTCATGGCGGAGATTGTGGAGACCCAGCTCACCGCAAACGCCGAGGGCGACTATTCTCTCGTCAACGATCTGGAAGAGCTTTTAGACTTTGTAAAAAAGATCATGGCGGCGGAGGTCAACGAGCGTCCCTTTGGAGAGCTGAAGCTTTTGGGCATGGACAGCGCACAGCTTCGCTATAAGTCGCAGAATGTGCGCGAGATTTTCGGCATCGACCATCCCGTGCCGTCGTATAAGCACGGTGCGGCGTGCGGTGCGCTGAACAGACTGCGTACCATGACAAGGCGGGCGGAGCTTGCGGCGGTAAACGCCTTCCCCGAGGGGGACAGGATGGATATCATCGAGGCGCTCAACCGGCTTTCCAGCGGCGTCTATATTCTGTATGTCCGGAAACTCAGCGGCTGTGACGGAGGGTCAAGACGATGAATACGATTGAAGTAAAAGATATCGAACGCATTGTGGAAGCGGTACTTTCTCAGTGCCGCCCGCTCTCTTCTGGTGAGGAACAGTGTCTGGGCGTTGTCCCGGCGGAGGTCTCGGCACATCATGTGCATCTGGATCAGCGCGCTCTGGAACAGCTTTTCGGCAAGGACGGCAAGCTCACTCCCAAACGTCCCTTAAGCCAGCCGGGGCAGTTTCTCTCCGAAGAGCGGGTCAAGCTCGTGACGGCAAAGGGCGAGATCGCCAACGTCGCGGTGCTGGGACCTCTGCGTGAGCAGGTACAGGTCGAGCTGTCCATGACCGACACAAAGCAGTTGGGGATCGACGCGCCTCTGAGACTGTCCGGAGACCTTGCCGGCGCCGGCGATGTGATCATCGTGGGTCCGAAGGGGGTCTGCGAGGCAAAGGGCAGTGTGATCGTTGCCAAGGCTCATGTGCATATGACAAAGCAGGACGCGACAAAGTTCGGCGTGTCCGACGGAGAACACATTCGCGCCGCTCTCGACGGTCAGCGACCGCTTACCCTGAACGACGTGATCGTCCGCGTCAGCGACGCTTCCGCTCTGGCTTTGCACATGGATTTTGACGAGGCGAACGCCGCCATGTTCTCGGGCAGCGGCAATGCCGTTCTCTCCCGGGGCGGATGCTCTCAGCCGGCAAACACCGCGCCGGTCTGTGAACCGGAGCAAAAGAGCGCAAGGTTCGGCAAGAAGAAGCTGATCACCGAAGAGGCGGCAAGAGCCATGGTATCCCAGGGCGTCGAACCCGCTCCGGGCGATATGCTCACCCCGGCGGCAAAGGATGTTTTCACCGCCGCCGCGAGGAAAACGCGGAGGTAAGGTATGATAATTTGTAAGGTGGTAGGCCATGTCTGGTCTACGAAAAAAGACCCGGAGCTGGAAGGACTCAAGCTCATGATCGTCAAGGATATGCACAACGGCAGAAACAGCACCTATGTGGCGGCGGACGTTGTGGGAGCGGGCGTCGGGGAAGACGTACTCGTCGTCTCGGGCAGTACCGCCAGGAAAGCCTTCGGCAGGGACAATGTACCGGCGGACATGGCGATCGTAGGAATCATTGATACCGTGGAAATGAATCGTTCAGCGGAGAAAATGTGATGAATTTAGTGGAAAAAATAGCCGCCGCGGGCGTTGTGGGCTGCGGCGGTGCGGGCTATCCCGCGCAGGGAAAGCTCAAGGGACACTTTGAATACTTTGTTATTAACGGCGCGGAATGCGAACCGCTCCTCCGAACCGACCGGTATCTCATGCTCAACAAAGCGCGTGAGATCGTGGAGGCGGCGGCGATCATTCAGCGGGAGATGAATATTCCGAAGTGCCGTATCGCGCTCAAGGAACACTATTCGGACGAAATACGTGCTCTGGAAGCGGCAATCAAAGAACAGAACGCGCCGGTCGGGCTTCATAAGCTGGACAGCTTCTACCCGGCGGGCGACAAGCAGGTCATCGTCTACGAGACCACCGGCATCGTCATCCCTCCCGCCGGAAGCACCGGCGGCGCGGGCGTGTTGCTCTACAATGTCGGCACCGTGTACCAGATCTGGCAGGCGCTCCATGACCAGCCTTTCATCTACAAATATGTCACCGTCACCGGTGAGGTAAAAAAGCCCGTGATCGTCAAGGCACCCATCGGCACGAGGATCGCCGAATGCGTCGCCCTCGCGGGAGGCGCAAAGATTCGGGACTATCGCCTTGTCGCGGGCGGACCAATGATGGGAAAGCCGGTCACGGAGGATATGCCGATCACAAAGACCACCTCCGGCATTCTCGTTCTGCCCGCAGACAGCAAGACCCTTTCCTATGGCGCAACAGATGTGCGGCATATGCTCAACCGTGCGCGTTCCGCCTGCATCCAGTGTTCCTACTGCACCCAGCTCTGCCCGAGGCACCTGCTGGGTCATCCCATCGAGCCACACAGGATCATGCGCAAGCTTGCCACCGGCGAGAGCATTGCAAATATGCTCGATGACAAGGACATTCAAGCCGCCGCGCTGTGCTGTGACTGCGGTGTGTGCGAGCTGTACGCCTGTCCCATGGGCTTACAGCCGAGGCGCGTCAACGGACTTGTCAAGGCGGAACTGAAAAAAGCCGGCATCCGCTACAAGGCGGAGGATAAGGTCTATGAACCGCTGCCCGACAGAAACGAACGCAGAGCGCCGACCGCCAAAGTCGCTTCCCGCGCCGACGTGTGGAAATACAACGACTACGTGATCCGGGAGCTTGTGAAGGCTCAGCCGACGGTGGTGGAGATTCCGATGAAAATGCAGTCCGGAGCACCCTGTACACCGACGGTGACAGAGGGGCAAAGAGTCTGCGCCGGGGATGTAGTCGGGAAAAGCGACGGTGCCACAGGTACGAACATCCACGCGAGCATCTGCGGACGCATCGTCAGCGTCAGCGAAAAGGCAGTCAGGATAGAGGGAGAGCGGTAAAATGGAAGCAATCGGATTTCTTGAACTGAACAGTATCGCCAAAGGCATCGAGGCGGCGGACTTTATTCTGAAGACTGCCGAGGTTCGGATGCTGTCGGCAAAAGCAGGCTGCCCGGGGAAATATTATATTCTCTTTACCGGGGATGTGGCGGCGGTCAAAGCGTCGCTGGAAGCGGGCAAGCGTACCGGCGGCGGACACGTGGTGGACGACTGCGTCATTCCGAGAGTTCATCCGCAGGTCATCCGGGCGATCAATATGACGGCGGTTCCCGACCGCTATCAGGCGATCGGCGTGATGGAGTTCTATTCCGTCACCGCCTCCGTGTATGCCGCCGATGCCGCGGTAAAGGCGGCGGACGTCGATCTCATTGATGTGCGTCTGGGTACCGGTATCGGCGGGAAGAGCTTCGTTATTCTCACGGGAGAAGTTGCAGCGGTTTCGGAGTCGATTAAATGCGGCGTGAATACGCCGAATGCCGAAGGGATGGTCATTTCCCATGTGGTCATTCCCAACCCCCATCCCGAGCTGCTGCAAAATCTGATATAAGCGGGTGAGAGGTTGAAACAAGTTTCAACCTTGATTATAAAAAGCCGCTTTTCTCGCCGCTTGCGCGGCAACCGAAAAGCATGGCAAATTATGACCATTCCTTTAATGGTCATTTGTGCCTTGAAACATAGCAGAAAGGAATGGTCATAACCATGTTTGATCCGGAGCAGGCAGGAAAACAGCGTATCATACAGGAGCACGTCCCCGGCAAACAGGTGACGATGGCGCACATCATTTCCAACCCGAATTCGCAGATCTACCGCAAGCTGGGTCTGATCGACAGGCCGGACGGCGCATTGGGGATCCTGACCATTTCGCCCAGCGAGGCAGCCATCATCGGAGCGGATGTGGCGACCAAGGCCGCCGCCGTGGATATCGTCTTTGTGGACAGATTCAGCGGCTCTCTGGTCATCAACGGAGACACCGCCAGCGTTGAGGCGGCTGTCACAGACGTAATGCGGGTACTGGAGAATGTTCTCCATTTCACCCCGACGGCAATTACACACTCATGAAGAAAATTATCATTGCGGGAAACATCGGGAGCGGAAAGACAACGCTCTGCCAGGTTCTCAACGGAAAGAAAATCGAATATAAAAAAACGCAGGCGGTCGAAGTCATCAACAGCATGATTGACACGCCCGGAGAGTATTTCCAACACCGGAAATATCTCCGCGCCCTTGTGTGCTGTGCCGCCGACACGGAAATAATGATCTTTGTCGTCGATCCCACGCAGGAGCAGAGCTGTCTGCGCGTCGGGCTGGCCTCCACCTTCCAGATGGAGGTGATCGGCGTGGTCACAAAAGCGGATATTGCCACCCCCGGACAAGTCGAAGCGGCAAAGGAGCTTCTGCGTCTTGCCGGTACGGAGAAGATTTTTGCGGTCAGCGCCTTTACCGGAGAGGGCATAAACGAATTAGCGGATTATCTGTTAAAATAGTGTCAATTAATACCCAAAAATGCCGAAATAATTTGTCAAGATTGCACAATTATTTCGGCATATTTTGTTGGTTTCCACGGAAATTGGCCAAACGCCACAAAAACATTGACGAACAGGCGCAAATAGATTATTATTAATATGGTGTTAACGAATGGTGAACAAATTTCGCCCGACGTAAAGATCAAATAACAGAAAAATGGAGAAGAAAACATGAAAAAGACATTAGCAATGTTCCTGGCGCTGGTTATGATCTGCGCTCTCTGCCTGTCAAGCCAGACCACTGCCTTCGCGGCAGACGACTACCACCTTGAGCTCAAGCTCAGCCACGTGTTCGGACCCACCGAGCAGCTCGCCGTTTCCGTTCAGGAAGCAGCCGACAGCATCCGTGAGAAGACCAACGGCGCAATCGACATTCAGTGCTACCCCAACAGCCAGCTCCCCACCTACAAAGACGGTCTTGAGCAGGTTGCCAACGGCGCAAATTTCATCTCCGTGGAAGACCCCTCCTACATCGGTGACTATGTTCCCAACTTCAATGCTCTCGTTGGCCCCATGATGTGCTCCAGCCTCGAAGAGTATGATTACCTCCTCGGTTCCGATCTCGTTCAGGGTTGGGTCAAAGAGCTCGAAGACTACAACATCAAGGTTTTGAATCTTGACTACTTCTTCGGCTTCCGCTTCATGAAGACCAACAAAGAGATCTACACCCCCGAAGATCTTAAGGGTATGAAGATCCGTACTCCCAAATCTGAGATGTATGTCAACACCCTCAACGCAATGGGCGCCAATGCAGTTCCTATGGGCTGGGACGAGACCCTGTCCGCCGTTTCTCAGGGCGTTGTTGACGGTCTGGAAGGCACCATGTCCGACTTCCGTTACGACGGTTCCGGTGAAGTCGCTTCTGTCGGTTCTCTGACCAACCACCTCATCGGTGTCTGCGGCGTTTACATCGGCCTTGACGTTTGGAACAGCATTCCTGCTGAGTATCAGGCAATCATTCAGGAAGAGTTCGACGCTTCCGCAAAGAGAATGTGCGACAAGATCGAGAGCGAGTACGAAGCTGACAAGGCGTTCCTCGAAGAGTCCGGTCACACCTTCAACGAAGTCGATATGGCTTCCTTTGCCGCTAACTTCGGCGAAGTTTACGATGCCATGAAGGGCACGACCCCCGGTATCTACGATACTTTGAAGGGTATGCTGGCTGAGATGCCCGAATAATTTCCGCAAGGCTTATTTGGTTGTTTAACGGGGGAAGTGGGGAGTTATTTCCCACTTCCCTTTTTACAGATTGGAGTTGCTATGAAAAAAATAAGCGCAAAGTACATATTCTCAAATTTTGAAGGAATTGTTGCGTCTGTGCTTTTCTGCATTACACTGATCCTGGTCATGCTCAACGTTATAACCAGATATGTGTTCAAGACCGCAATTCCCTGGTCGGAGGAATTTGCAACGGGTTGCTTTGTCTGGACGGCGTTTGTCGGCTCTGCCGCCTGTTATAAGCACCGCGCCCATGTCGGCGTTGATCTGCTGGTCAACAAGCTTCCTCTGTCCGCTCAGAATGTCGTCAAGATCATTATTGACGTTCTCATGGCGGTTCTCTGCGGGATCTTCTTTATACTCAGCATCAAGTACATTATCCGTTCCGCAAGAAAGCCCACCCCGATTCTCGGCATTTCCTCCGCTTACATTTCTTTCTCACTCGTTGTGTCTTTCCTTGACATGACGATATGGTCCATTATCTTCATATTCCGGGATCTGAAATCCATCAGGCTCTTCAAGAGAGTCGTATCGCAGGAAGAATATGAAGAATTAAAGAAGGAGGGCAAGTTCTGATGATCAGCTCCGGATTTATGGGGATTCTCCCTGTCATCGTTGTAATCATTCTCTATTTCGCCGGTATGCCGGTCGCGTTTGCTCTGTTTTCCGCCGGCCTTCTCTATTTCGGCGTCATAAACACCGGCTCTCCCGTGTATCTCATTTTCCAGAAGTTCATCACAAGCGCACAGTCCTTCCCCCTGCTGGCGGTTCCGTTTTTCGTCATGGCAGGGTCAATTATGAACTATTCGGGCATCAGTGAAAAGCTCATGAATGTGGCGGACGTTCTCACCGGCCACATGAAGGGCGGTCTCGCACAGAGCAACGTTATCCTCAGCGCTCTGATGGGCGGCGTCTCCGGCTCCGCCAATGCCGATGCCGCCATGGAATCCAAGATGCTCGTCCCTGAAATGGAGAAGCGTGGCTTTTCCAAAGGCTTCTCCGCAGCGGTCACGGCGGCTTCCTCTGCCATCACCCCGATCATTCCTCCCGGAATAGACCTTATCATCTACGCGCTCCTTGCGCAGGTCTCCGTTGCAAAGATGTTTGCCGCGGCGTACCTTCCCGGCTTCCTCATGGCGGCGTGCCTTATGGTCGCGGTCGGCATCATCTCCAAAAAGCGCAACTATGCCCCCACCCGGGAAAAGAAAGCCACCGGCAAGGAGATCGTGCATCAGTGTGCCGATTCTCTCTGGGCTCTGCTGTTCCCTCTGGGTATCGTTCTGGGTATCCGTATCGGTCTCTTTACTCCCACCGAAGCCGGTGCATTCGCGGTCTTTTATTGCACCTTTGTCGGCGTCGTGATCTACAAGGGACTGAAAAAAGAACATATCGTAAAGATTTTCCGTGAGACCATCAACGGCACCGCGACCGTTATTCTGGTCATTGTTGCCGCAAACGTCTTCGGTTACTACATGAGCTGGGAGAACATCCCCAAGGCTTTGACGACCGCTCTGCTGAACGTCACCACCAACAAGTGGCTCATGCTTGGTCTTGTCAACCTTCTCCTGCTGGTCATGGGTATGTTCATTGAGGGCGGCGCGGCTCTGATCATTGTCGCTCCCCTGCTTATCCCCGTTGTGAAGACGCTGGGCATCAACCCCGTTCACTTCGGCGCGATGTGCATCGTCAACATCATGATCGGCGGCATTACGCCTCCCTTCGGTTCCATGATGTTCACTGTTATGTCGATCACAGGCTGTAAGTTTGAGGACTTTGTCAAAGAAGTCATTCCCTTTATCATCGCAGAGATCATCTGCCTGCTGTTTGTTACCTTTATTCCCGCAATTTCCATGTGCGTTCCTTGGCTCATTTTCGGCGCGGGCGCATGATCTGACGGAGGCTAATAAAAGTGAAAGTATACGCACACAGAGGGTACAGCGGAAAGTATCCTGAAAACACTATGCTGGCTTTCCGCAAGGCTGTTGAGGTCGGCTGTGACGGCGTTGAGATGGATGTCCAACTCAGTAGGGACGGCGAAGTCGTTATTATCCATGATGAGCTGCTGGACAGGACTACCGATGGTAAGGGCTATGTGAAGGACTATACACTTGCCGAACTTAAGAAGTTTGACGCATCCAAGGTCAGGCCCGGTGAATACGGCTTTCAGGAGATCCCCACATTTGATGAGTTCTGTGCGTGGCTGAAGGAAACTGATATCGTCGCCAACGTTGAACTCAAGACCAGCATAATCTATTACCCGGAGATCGAGAAAAAGTGTGTTGACATTATTCGTAAATATCACATTGAGAACAAGATCATTTTCTCGTCATTCAACCATTTATCCATCGTCAAAACGAAAGAGCTGATCCCCGAAATCCCTGTGGGCGCTCTCGTAGAGATAGAAGGGCTCATGTACGCCGGCTACTACGGCGAGCAGTTTGGCTTCCGGTACTATCACCCCGATTTTTGCCTTCTTAGCGAAGCGGCAGTGAAAGAGTGCAAAGAGCATGGTGTGGGGATCAATGTCTGGACAGTAAACGATCTTGATTCCTTTGAAAAGCTTGTCGAGTGGGATGTGGACGGCGTAATCACAAATTATCCCTCCGTTCTCTATGCCTGGCTTAACAGATGAGACAAGGTGAAATGCATCCAATTTGAGCAAGAAACACACTCCGCGGTTTTGAATCGAACTGAAAAAGAGCCAATAGCCCCCCTGATGCAGGCAAACGATCGTGCCTCATCAGGGGGCGCTGCCATACCAAGAATCCTGATTGCCGGGTGTTCTGCCCTTTGTAAGGATAGATCATAGTTTGGATAAATCTCATTAACCAGGAATTATCGCCTTGATTATACCAAAGCGCCAGATGGGATGCGACAGCCAGTTGACTGTAAAACCGAGGAAAAATTCAGCCGATTTGGTTGACATAATATTATTCTCGTCATGTCAAATGCACCCCACAAAGCAAGAAGTGCACCCCACTTTTCGACCGGTGCACCCCACGTGTAGAATTGTATCAAAATGGCCTACCTTTTCCACGAAAGAAACCCTAAATGTGAGAAGTATCATAGAAGAGCTAAGATAACCTACAAATTTGCATAATATATTGCATGGTAGGTTAAAACGTGGTATACTATCATCAGAAAATCGGAGGTGATTTTATGGATTATTCCATTCAAGCCGAGTATGGCAGCTTGCTTGCGCGGGAACAGTTTATCCGCGTGCAGCTCAACGAACTGCCGATTGGCTACATCTCGAAAAAGACGATCAAGGGCAATCCGCAATATTATCTTCAACGCCGGATCGGAGAAAAGATGACCGGCGTATATATCCGAGCAGATGAAGTCCAGAATGTACGGGAGGCGTTGGAGCGCAGAGCGCAGTACGAATCGGAAAAGAAGCAGATCGCGGCACGGCTCGAACAGTTGGAGCAGGCGGCAAAGCTGATCGGGCAGGAGCTTCCTTGCCGTTTCATGGTGATGAAGCTCAGCACCGGTATGGACGAATTGCAGCCGGAGCAGCGAAAGCACTGTACCTCTTTCGCCTCCGCCATGAACGCGGTTGAGGGCGTTATGGTCAGCGCAGAAACCGCAGAGGAAATCCGGCAGTGGCACTGCGGAGAAAAAGCCTTTCAAACGGTGTTTGAAAACACACTACGGCGCTATGGCTTTCCGACGGAGGGAACAATATGAGAGACCCCTATTTGTATGACGACGCAAATGTGCTTATCAACAGAGCCGGAATCAAAGACACTGAGCTGCTTCGTAAGGCAGAGGCGGACATCACCAATCTGACAATGACGGCGATCTACGAGCAGAGGTATGATAAGTTTAACACGGATACTCTCTGTGATATACACAGGCTGATATTCGGTCAGATCTATGACTGGGCGGGAGAATTCCGTACCATTCAGATGGTCAAGTATGAAGATGTGCTGGGTGGGGACACGGTACGTTATGCGCACCCGGCTGAGATCAAAAAGCAGTTGGCAGACTCCATGAAAGAGATCGCAAAGCTGAAACGAACCGGTAAGAACGACCGTGATGTTGTGTTCCGCATGGTTCGCATCATCTGCGCAATCTGGCAGACTCACCCGTTTCGCGAGGGTAACACCCGCAGCATTATCATGTTTGCCG
>JAZLGK010000073.1:0-22455 GCA_045616265.1 Candidatus Limivicinus sp.
TCGAAGATTTGGACGCTCACTTATGATGAAGGCATTTTTTCGCAGGAATACTTTGTGTATTGCAAGAAAAAATGACAAAATCTGAGCACATTTTATCCGTCAGCTGCCGCAGACGTATTGTGCGGTGTTGCCTTAATTCCCGAACGCCCAGAGATGCGTCAGTCCGAATGCCTCACGGATGTAGCAGTTGAGCATATAGACGGGATAGCCGGGGTTGCCTCGGACGGCTTTGGCATCCACACCCAAAAGCTTTGCCATGGCTTTGGCGCGGTAGAGATGGTAGGCGCTGGAAAGGAGCGTTACATTCCCGTCCGGCTCGTCTCCGAGAGAGCGGATAATTGAAAAGGCGTTCGTGAGGTTTTCCATAGTGGTCGTAGATTCGGATTCCATGATGAGCCGGTCGGAACTTATGCCGTATTCACACAGCCAGAAATACATACATTCCGCCTCGGAGATGTTTTCGCCCTTGCCCTGCCCGCCGCAGAGGATGGCTTTGGAATCCGGGAAGCGCACAAGATACTCAAGCGCCCCTTCCAGCCGGTGTGTGAGGGCGAGAGAAGGGGAGTCACCGTGTACCGCCGCACCGAGGACAACGAGATATTTCCGCTCGCAGTCCTTATCTCCCCGGCTGCTGCCGATGATCATGACCTCTAAAACGCTGAAATACAAAAGCCCGACACACACGAGCACGGCGGCAACGCGCCATATTTTCACCGGCGCATAGCGGTGCAGCAGAACAAGGAAGAGAACAAAGAGAAAGGTATAGGCGATATAGTCATATCCGCGCAGACAGAATCTGAAAAACGCGGCGGCGAGCAGTAAAGCTAAAGGGAGAGCAAGAGCGGCGAATGAAATTTTCATTGGCTCAGCGCCTCCCATTTTTCGTATAGCTCCATGAGCTGATCTTCAAGCTCCGCTTTCTGTGCGTCGATCTCCATAAGCTTCTGATAATCGGCGGAATTTTCCTCCGCAAGTGCGTCCATCTCCTTGATTTTACCCTCTAAGCGCGCGATGTCCTTTTCGAGCTTGCCGATGGCCTTGTCGTTGTTGACGGGCTTTGTTTTTTTCTCCGCCGTCTTTTTCTGCGGGGAGGTTCCTGCGCGCTCATAGACCTGCTGCCGTTCCAGCCACCCGAGATAATCCCGGTAGCCGCCGTGATAGTCCGTGATTTTCCCGTCGCTGAGCGCCCAGATGCGCGTGGCGAATTTTTCGATAAAATACCGGTCGTGGGAGACAAAAAGAAGCGTTTGTTCATAATCGGACAGCGCGTCCTCCATCCATTCGCGGCTGGCGATGTCAAGGTGGTTCGTCGGTTCGTCCAGAATGAGGAAATTTATGTCGCTTCCCATGAGCATACAGAGCTTGAGGCGGCTTCTCTCACCGCCGGAGAGCGCTCCCACCGGCGTCAATACATCCTCTCCGCGAAAACCGAAAGCGGCGAGCCGATCCCGCGCCTCCTGCGGCTGACAGCGGCCGTCGTAGAGCATCGTATCGAGAGCGCTGCGGCTGTTGTCGGAAAACGTGACGATCTGCGGGAGATAGGCGGCTTTCACGGCGGGACCTTTATAGAGATAGCCTCTGTCCGGGATCTCCTCGTTCATAATGAGCTTTACAAGGGTCGATTTGCCGGTGCCGTTGTCGCCGATGAGCGCGATACGCTCTCCGCCGGTGACGGTGAGATCAAGGGCGGAAAACAGAGTTCTGCCGTCGTAGGCTTTGGCAAGACTGTCTGTCACCAGCACTTCGTCTCCGTTAAACTCCCGCTGCCTGAATTTCACGTTCAGTTTTTTCTGCTCCGTGGGTTTTTCGGAGTGTGAGAGACGCTCAATGCGCTTTTCCATGGAGAAGGCACGTTTATGCAGCTTATCCATGCCCATGAACGCCCAGAGATGCATTTGCTCGGCGGCGCGGGTGAGCTGTTCGATCTTCGCCTGATCCTTTTCGTATTTTTTGAGCTTCTCGTCAAAGCGTTTCTGCCGCTCGGCAACATAGAAACTGTAATTGCCGCTGTACAGCTCCGCCTTGCCCTCGTTTATTTCAATCGAACGCTCCAACACCCGGTCTAAAAACCAGCGGTCGTGGCTGATGGCGAGCACGGTACCCTTGAAGCGCAGAAGATAATCCTCCAGCCATTGGGTCGCGTGGAGGTCGAGATGGTTGGTCGGCTCGTCGAGCAGAAGGATATCGGTGTCCTCCAGAATGAGGCGGGCGAGGTTGACGCGGGTCTTCTCCCCGCCGGAGAGGAGAGAGAAGGGACGCTGACGCATGGAAGCGTCGATATCAAGACCGTTGGCGACCTTATTGCGCTCGGTCTCCATATCGTAGCCGCCGAGACGGCGGAAATCCTCGCCAAGCCGGTCGTACTCCTTTAAGAGCATGGGGTCGGAGCTGACCTCCATCATTTTGGTGAGCTTGTCCATGCGCTGTTCAAGAGCGTAGAGACGTTTGTGCGCGTCCTTGAGCACATCCTCCGTCGTCCAGTCCTCGGGGTAGACGGGGATCTGCGAGATCAGCCCGAGACGTTTGCCGGGGGCGGTCATGATCTCTCCCTCGTCGTAATCGATCTCCCCGGTGAGAATGCGGAAAAGCGTCGTTTTCCCGCAGCCGTTGTGTCCGAGAATACCCACGCGCTCTCCGGCATAGACCGTGAAGGTCAGACCGTCCAGTATGTTGTTGCCGATCTCAAAGGATTTGACCAGTGAGCTGACAGATATATCGATCATCCGTTTTCTCCCAGAAATTTCAGATAGTTTTGCAGGATGCGGTTCGTAGTGGCTCCCGCAACGCCGAGACCGTCCCCGCCGTCCTCGATAAAGGTGACGAAGGCGTAGGGGTGTTCGCTGTCATCCAGAAAGCCCGCAAACCAGGAATGGGTTGTGCCGTAGCCGGTCTCGGCGGTGCCGGTCTTAGCGCAGATCTTAAGGCCGGGGAAGTTGTCCTCACCGTGGTAGTGATAGCTTACGTTGAACGCCATGAGCTCCTTCATCCTGTCCGCGGTGTTTTCAGAGAGAAGGCGGGTTCTCTCAACATTGCTGCCATCGCGTAAAAGCTTCGGCTCCATAAGCGTACCGCCGTTTGCAATGGCAGAGACGATGCGCAGCAGGGAATAGGGGCAGACAAGGTCGGTGGACTGCCCGATGCCGGACCACGCCAGCTCCGGGTCGCCGACAAATTCCGTGGGATAGCTGCCCTTCGCGGTAACGATGCCGTCTAAATGATGGTTGGATAAAAGCCCCAGGTCCCTGACATACTTGACCATGGTATCCTGCCCGAGGGAGACAGTGATCTGCGCGAAGGCGACGTTGCAGGAGTTGGCGAGCGCCTGCTGAAAATTCTGCGTATAGTGTACGCCCGAGCAGGTGATGGGTACGCCCGCGATCTCATAGACCTTCTCGCAGTAGTAGCTCCGCCCGTCAAGATTATTGAGATTTTCCACCGCGGCGATGGCGGTGATCAGCTTGAAGACCGAGCCGGGGACAAAGGAGGCGGAGATGCAGCGGTTGATGTATGCCCCGTCCGCCGGAATCGCGTCCGCGTCCATCGGGTCTACCGTGGGCATGGAGACCATGCCTAAAAGCTCCCCGGTTTTATAATTGCAGAGAAGAACCGCCGCGTTGTATCTCTCGGCACGGACGATGACGTCGTTGCCGTTTTCGTCGAGGGAATACTGATCCTGCTCACCGTTTTTGGTGAGCTGAAAAAGCTGACGGTAAATAATATTGTTAAGCTGTGAGTCGATATTGAGCACAAGGCGGCTGTTTTCCGTCTGCGTCGTGCCGTGGATGATGTCAAAGCCCTGCAGCTCTCCGGCAAATTCGGACAGAACGCCCGTGCCGGTTCTTCCCCAGTAATCGCCGGTGACGTGGTAGTTGGCTTTGCGGGTGAACTCGTCCTCGGCAAAGGTGTTTTCAAAACCGTTGAAATAGGCGAGCCTTGTGCCGTTCCGATCGAGAAGCTCTCCGCTGGAGGCGGAATTCAGACGGGAAAAATACATTGCCCATTTTGCGCCGTCATCCACATAGCGGATAAGATAGACTGCCATACCGCAGATAACGAGAGCCGCGATCACGAGAACGGAGACCGCCCGGTTGCTGATCCTTTTCAATCGTCATCCTCCTCGTCGTAATAATCCTCGTCGTTGTCTTCTTCGTCTCTGTTCTGCTCGATCCGGTCGATGTTCCGCACGGCGAAGCTGGCCTCTCTCCGGGTGTCGGCGGCCTTGACGTAGGCAATGAGCATCCAGCAGCTCAATAGCGACGAGCCGCCCCTTGAGACAAAGGGAAAGGTGACGCCGGTAAAGGGCAGGATATCGAGCGAACCGAAGACATTCAGACCGAGCTGAACGAGCATCATGCTCATGGCGGCGCAGGCGGCGATGGAATAGAAGGCCGAACGGCCGCTGCGCGCACTTCTTACGGCAAAAAACGCCAGCGTGAGCACGGCGGCGACCATACAAAGACCGATGGACAGCCCCAGCTCCTCGCAGGTCTCCGCGAAGACCATATCGGTGTTGGCGGCAAAGATGGTGTGCAGCCAGCCGTTCCCCGCACCCTTGCCGAAAAGACCGCCGGAGGCCGCGGCAGACATGGCGCGCGTCTGCTGGTAGCCTTTATCATAGATGTCCTCCCAGACATGACCCCAGGTGGAGAAACGGTCGGCAATATATGGCTTGACGGAGATCGCCAGAAATCCGGCAAGACCCGCGCCCGAGATCGCCAGCATGACCGTTGCGACGGAACCGGAGCGCATGAAGGAGATGACAAGAAAGCACACAAAGAAGATAAGCGCCGTGCCGAAGTCGCCGATCAGCGCGAGGGCGACGACACAGGCGGCGGAGTAGAAAATGAAGCTGTACAGGTTTCTTGAGCGGTAGAGCCTGTCAAGCGTGGAGGCTCCCACGTAGATATAAAAGACCTTGACAAACTCCGAGGGCTGGAAGGAGAATCCGCCGATCTCCATCCAGTTTTTCGCACCCAGTACCGCCTCGCTCGTGAGCACGTTCACGCCCAGCAGAAGCATCGCCAGAAACCCTACCGGGATGCGCATGGAGGAGGTACGTTTGAGATTTCTGAGCCACCAGCCGCCGAAAAGGAAGAGCAGAACGCCGACAACGGTCAGGAAAAACTGCTTGGAGATATCCTCGGGCGTGGAGGAGGCGGCAATGGACATACCGAGGGACGAGAGATAGAAAGCCAGGGTCTCGACCTCGAAGCCGGAGCGTCCCATGAGACGCATGAAGCAGTAGCACAGCCACTGCAGGGAAACAAGCCCGACAAAGGCCAGCGCGATGGAGGCGGTATATTCGTTCTCTCCGTAGATCACGTGCTCGATCAGGAGACAGATTTCAAAAAGCGTCAGCTCCAGCAGCGTGACAGAGGGGGAAACGGTCTGCCCCGCCCGGGTGCGCCGCGCCTCCAACTGCTTTTTCTGGGAGGTGCTGATGTCCAGAAAACGCACGATGTTTCCGGCCAGATTCAGAACATCCCCGCTGTGGAGCGCTGTACCGCTGAATCCGACCTTTACGCCGTTGACCCACACGCCGCCTTTGGAGAAAATATCGTATACTTTCCACACGCCCTTGTCGCTTCTCGTGAGGACGGCATGGACACGGCTCATGGAGGGGTTGTCGATGCGGATATCGGAGAAGGGTGAGCGGCCTATGATATTCTCCCAGTGGCAGATGGGATACAGCTCCTTCTTGCGGGAGATGTACGCCCAGACCTCCGGCTCATAGCGTTCGGAGAGCATGGAACGTATGCACCGCACGATGATCGCCACGGAGAGCAGAAAAATCCCGTATTGGGCTATGGTAATGGCATAATCGAGAAAAAGCTCCAACGCTTCACGCTCCCTTCATTATTCGATTGTAAAACTTACGTTTTACGATCGAGGACTCATGCTTATTGCGACTCGCTAAGAGCCGCCTGCGGCGGTTGCTCACTTGCATGGCGCCTGCGGGCGCATACGCACGGCAAGGCCGCTTTGGTCGGCATGAGGGCTCGCTTTGCTCGCTTTAGTGTGTTTTTGAGGCGGCAAAGCTGCCTCATAACCCTATTAATAATTTACGAATAGATTCCGCCGCCGATGAATTCACGGATCATCGCGTCTTCGGCTACGAGAGATTCATCGATATCTCCGAAAAGCTGCAGGGCGGGAAGCACCTCGCGCAGCTCGTCAAAGCGTTCGATCCCCTCGGGGACGGTCCGGAAAAGTCCGGTCGCCACGTGGTTCATTACGGGCAGCTCATAGGAAAAGGAGGTATCGAACTGATAGTCGGCCTTATCCTTATAAGGAGAAATGTAGAGCTTTTCACCGCGTCGGACGTTGGCCCACATCGTCATGGTAGAGCCGGGGTCGGTGCCGCGGAAAAGAAAATCGCGTACCGTGCGGCGCACCAGACGAAACCAGGTGCGCTTGAAAACGACCTTTCCGCCGAAAGTGACGTCGCTTCTGGCGGAGATATAGAGCTTGAAGGCGTCCGGGTGGCGGTCGGTGATCATATCGTTGAGCGCGTGGATGCCCTCAAAGATAACGACCTCGTCTTTTTTCAGCCGGATGGACTTTGACGGCTCCTGGATGCGCATCTGACGGGAGAATTCGTACTTCGGAACATAAATTCTCTCCCCGGCGGCGAGCTCATCAAAATGCCGGTTCAGAAGCGCCGTATCGAGGCACAGCGGGGATTCCAGATCCATTTCACCCTCGGGTGTGCGCGGCACGGTGGCGGGATCGACAGTATTGAAATAATCGTCCATGGCCACATAATGGGTTCCGATACCAAGCTTATTCAGCGCCTCGGCAACCTTCATGGAGGTAGTCGTTTTGCCGGAGCCGGAGGGTCCGGAGAGCAGAACGATGGGGCTTTTGCCGCGGTTTTCCGCGATCTTCCTTGCCGCGGTCTCTACCCTTTGTTTATATGCCGCGTCCGCTTCCTCAATCATGCCTTTGGGGTCGGTGACGGTCTCAAAATTCAGATCACTGAGAGAATATGCCATGGTTTAGTCCTCCCTTAAATAAAAATCACTGATCTCCTGCTTTGTCTGGCAGGTCTTTTCTATATTATTAATGTATTCGAGCGGATATTTCGGAGCCATCAGCCGGATGTTGCGGCTGTCCCCGGGGCAGATCAGCTTGGTGGAGCCTCCTCCGCCGACGGCGAGGATAGTGCACAGCTCCTCCATGATAAATATGTTGTATAGGTTTACATAACCTTCCTTCGCCCAGCCGACGTTTTCGAAGCCGCCGGACATGAATTTCTGCCGGTAAAGGTAATACGGGGAATATCCCGCATTTTCCAGGCGCTTTCGGGAGAGATCGAGCATATCGCTGACCTCGGCGGCGGTGGGAAGGGGAGAACCTTCAAGCGTTATCTTTGAGCCTTTTTTGAGAGCGAGCGTATGTACCGTGATATTTTCCGGGGCGAGGGCGAGCACCTTATCGAGCGTATCGGAAAAGATCTCCGCACTGTCATTCGGAAGCCCCGCGATAAGATCCATATTGACCGCAAAGCCGCCGATCTTCCGCACGAGGGAAAGCGCGTCTATGATATCCTGCGCCGTGTGCCGGCGGCCGATCGTCTCCAAAACCTTATCACTCATCGTCTGCGGATTGACGCTGATCCTGTCAACCCCGTGAAGTCTGAGCACTTCGAGCTTTTTTTCGGTAATGGTGTCCGGGCGACCGGCTTCGACCGTATATTCATGCAGGGCGGAGAGATCAAATTTTTCGGAGATAAGAGAGCAGAGAGCATCGAGCTGCTCCGCCGAGAGGGTCGTCGGTGTACCGCCGCCCATATAGATGGAAATGACACGCAGAGAGTTTTTGCGTACTTCCTCGGCCACTGCGCCGATCTCTTTATACAGCGCCTCCAAAAAGGGCGGGATGAGCTTCATGCTCTTTTCGTCCGACTGGCTGACGAAGCTGCAGTAAGCGCATCTTGTGGGGCAGAAGGGGATACCTACATAGAGGCAGACGTCCTTTTCACCGAGACTGTTTTTTGCCTTCAGCGTTTCGAGGCTGGTCTGCAGGCAGAGCTTTGCACGCGTTTTGGAAACGTCGTACTTTTCCATGAAGGTTTTGAGCGCTTCTTCGCGGCTCAGTCCGCTTTCCAGAAGGGGACTGAAAACCTTGCCCGGTCTTACGCCGGAGAGAGAACCCCACGCGGGCCGCTCGATCCCGGAGTAAAGCGCCGCACGGTAGACGGCGTTTTTCACGAGACTCTGACAGATCCGGTCTTCGAGGATCGCCGAAGTGATCTGATTCTCCCAGCACACGGATTTGCCGAGATAGCTTTTTCCGCTGAGGACGATTTTGCAGGTGGCGGTGACAGACACCGCGCCTTTGCTGAGCTTCACTTCAAACCGATCGCCGGACGGTTTCCCGTCGGGATATTCGGGCCGCTCTGCGGGGAACAGTGTCAGCAGCATCTGCTCCACAGCGTATTTATAATCATGTCCGTATAGATATAATTTCATATTTATGACCGTTCCTGTTTCGGTATACTTGCGGAATTTCTGGCATCCTTTCCGGTTGCTCAAATCATTCCGTTTTCCGCTTTAAACTCCAAACTCCACACTCAAAAGTCTGTTCAGCGGGAAAGCATAATTATAATTCATTATACCACTTAATCAGCATAAAGAAAAGACAATAAAAAAATATGAAAAAATTAAAAATTTTATTGGAAATTTTTCAGGAAATGTTGTATTATACATATATGAACAATAAAGTTGGGGTAAATCGCATGTTTGAAATCGGGGACAAGATCATATACGGAGAAAACGGGGTCTGTACGGTCGTAAAAATCGCGCCGCTGGAAATGCAGGGAGCTTCTGCGGATAAGCTCTATTACTATCTCACACCCTACATCGGTAGCGGGACCTATTTTGCGCCTGTTGATTCCGGGGCATTTATGCGCCCTGTCATCAGTCGGGACGAGGCGGACAGTTTTATCCTCTCCATTCCCGATATAGAGCCTGCCGTTTGCCATGACAGCCGCTTCAATCATGTCGAGGCGTTTTATAAAGAGCTTTTCCGCCAGCATACCAACGAGGCGCTGGTGTCCCTCATCAAGGGACTCAGGGAGCGCATCGGCGATAAGAAAAACAAGAGCAGCCGTGCCGAAGCTACTATGAAGCGGGCGAGAGATATGCTACACGGCGAGCTTTCCGTTGCACTCGGCATAGAGGTCGGGGAAGTCGAGCAGTACATAAAGGAAAAAATCGGCATAGAAAATGCTTGACTTTTATGATGCAGATTGTTAAACTAAGGTTCGTTAATGGCAGAGACGGAAACAAGTAAGCGATCCGGAAGTCTTTTCAGAGAGCTGTCGGCAGGTGCGAGACAGCAGAGACGGGAGAGCCGAATACATTCCCGAGCCGCGGCCTGAAAGCTGTTTGCGAGTAGGCGCCGACGGGTACGCCCGTTACAGCGTTGCGGACATGATGGTGTCCCAGAGGCCGCGCTTTTCGCGGTAAACTGAGGTGGTACAGCGGTTAACATCGCCCTCTGAGCGTTTTTGCTCAGAGGGTTTTCAGCATTTTTATTATACTTTTCTATGGAGGAACACAATGGTTATCACAGATTTTCTGGAGAGAAATTCCAGACTCTACGGCGATGAAACAGCTCTTGTGGAGCTTAACCCGTCGGAGGACAGGGACTCTGTCATCACATGGCGGGAGGCGAGCCTAGTGGAAAATGCCACGCCCGATGCGCCCTATCGCCGTGAAATGAGCTGGCGCATATTTGATGTACGGGCCAACCGCTTTGCCAATCTGCTTTTAAGCCGCAATGTGAAACGCGGCACGAAGGTCGGCATCCTGATGATGAACTGTCTTGAATTTCTGCCGATCTATTTCGGCATCCTCAAGGCCGGGTGCATCGTCGTGCCGATGAATTACCGCTATTCCGCCGAAGAGATACAGTACTGCGTCGATCTTGCGGATGTGGAGGTACTGGTGTTCGGCCCGGAGTTTATCGAGCGTCTGGACAGCATCCACGATAAAATGCCGTCGATCTCCACCCTCTTTTTTGTAGGCACTCATTCCCCCGTGTACAGTGAGGATGTATGGAAGCTTATGGGCTACTGCTCCACCACACCCCCTCCCGTGGAGCTGAACGAAGAGGATGACGCGGCGATCTACTTCTCCTCCGGTACCACCGGCTTCCCGAAAGCCATTCTGCACCGCCACAGAGCGCTCTACTGCTCCTGCCTCACCGAGCAGAAGCACCACGGCCAGACGCACGACGATGTTTTCCTCTGCATCCCGCCGCTCTACCACACGGGCGCGAAGATGCACTGGTTCGGCTCTCTCATGTCCGGCAGCAAAGCCGTACTTCTGCGCGGCGTGAAGCCCGAGTGGATCCTCCGCGCCGTGACCGAGGAAAAATGCACGATCGTATGGCTGCTTGTCCCCTGGGCGCAGGATATGCTCGACTGCATTGATTCCGGCAGAATAAACCTTGACGATTATTTGCTTGACCGGTGGAGACTGATGCATATCGGCGCTCAGCCCGTGCCGCAGAGCCTTATCAAACGCTGGAAAAAGCAGTTCCCCCATCACGAGTATGACACGAACTACGGTCTTTCCGAGTCCATCGGCCCCGGCTGTGTGCATCTGGGCGTGGAGAATATCGACAAGGTCGGCGCCATCGGCAAGGCGGGCTACCTCTGGGAGACGAAGATCGTGGACGAGCAGGGAAATGAGGTCAAAAAGGGCGAGGTCGGCGAGCTTGCCGTCAAGGGCCCCGGCGTTATGAAGTGCTACTACAAAAACGAGCAGGCCACGGCGGAGTCGCTGCACGGGGAATGGCTCTTCACCGGAGACATGGCGCGCGAGGACGAGGACGGCTTCATCTACCTTGTGGACAGAAAGAAGGATGTTATCATCACAGGCGGCGAAAACCTCTACCCTGTGGAGATCGAGGACTTCATGCGCCGCTGTGACAAGATCAAGGATGTCGCGGTCATAGGACTTCCCGAACCCAGACTCGGCGAGATCGCCGCTGCCGTTGTGGAGATCAAAGAGGGCATGGAAGCCACTGAGGACGAAATCAACGAATTCTGCAAGGGTATGCCCCGCTACAAGAGACCGAGAAAGCTGATTTTCGCCAAGGTTCCGCGTAATCCCACCGGAAAGATAGAAAAACCCCTGCTGCGCAAAATGTACGGTAAGGGTAGATTGGTAGAAGCACAGACGGAAAGCTAAAGGAGGATAAGAAAATGTTATCACAGCAGTCGCTTGCGTGGGGACAGACAAAGAGCTGCATCCGCGAGCTTATGGAATTCGGCCTGCGCCGCAAAGCGGAGATCGGCGCGGATAAAGTGTTCGATTATTCTATCGGCAATCCCAGCATTCCCGCACCGGCGTGTGTTAATGATACCGTTGCGGAGCTTCTGAAAGGGGACAGCGTGGCACTCCACGGCTACACCCCCGCGGCGGGACTCCCGGCATTGAGAAAGCTTATTTCGGAAAAGCTCAACGCCCGCTACGGTTTGGATACGGCCGTCGGAAATATCTATGTCACCTGCGGTGCGGCGGCGGGACTGGCCATCGCGCTCAGGGCAATTCTGCTGCCCGGGGAGGAGGTCATCACCTCGGCTCCGTTTTTCCCCGAGTACAGAGTCTTTACCGAGGCCAGCGGCGGAAAACTTGTCTCCCTTGCACCGGGCGAGGGCTTCATGATCGATACGGAGGCTTTCAAGGAAGCTCTCAACGAAAAGACCAAGGCTGTCATCATCAATTCGCCCAATAACCCCTCCGGCGCGATCCTCAGTGAAGAAAATCTGAAGAGCGTCGCCGAAATTCTGAAGGAGCATGAGGCGAAAACCGGAAACACCGTGTATGTCATCAGTGACGAGCCGTATCGGGAGCTTGTCTATGACGGTGCTCCTGTCCACTGTATGCTCGAATACTATGACGATACGGTCTTCTGCTACTCCTTCAGCAAGACCCTCTCCCTTCCGGGGGAGCGGATCGGGTATCTCGCCGTCAGCGACAAAGCGAGCGACTGTGCGGCTGTCTGCGCCGCCATCGCCGGAGCGGGAAGAGCGCTGGGCTACGTCAACGCTCCGTCCCTTTTCCAGCAGGTCATTCTGAAATGTATGGACGCTACCTCGGATATTTCCCAATATAAGGAAAACCGTGATCTGCTCATTTCTATCATGGATGAACTGGGCTTTGAGTACATTCTGCCGCAGGGGGCTTTCTACCTGTTCGTGAAGTGCCCCGAGCCGGATGCCAAAGCGTTCAGCGAAAAGGCGAAAAAGCATGAGCTTCTGCTGGTGCCCTCCGACGATTTCGGCGTTCCCGGTTATGTGCGCCTTGCCTACTGCGTGTCGAAAGAAATGATAGCCGCCTCCAAACCGGCGTTTGAGGCATTGAGGAAAGAATATAAGTAAGGCAACACCGCACAATACGTCTGCGGCAGCTGACGGATAAAATGTGCTCAGATTTTGTCATTTTTTCTTGCAATACACAAAGTATTTCTGCGAAAAAATGCCTTCATCAGAACCCATTTTCTCTCGCCATCTGCTCTTGCCGCATTATGCGGTATTGCCGTAAAAAAACATGGGGCATATCGCTTTGATATGCTCCGTTGATTTTTATTCCAGACACCTTTCCCGGAAGGCTTCGATCTGCGCGTCGGTTATTTTCAGCCCCTTATGTATGAAGCCATCGATGCCGCCGTAAAGGAGGTCCATCCGCTCCAGAGAGGCTTCAAGATATTCCCGGTCCGCCATAAAGAGATGCCGCATATATTCCGCTCTCTGCCCGTCTCCGCTTTCTGCGAGGACTTTTCTGTATATCATCTCCGCAAACGGTGCGGCGGTCTTATTGCTTTCGAGATAGTCGGCAAATATCGTGTCCCTGTCCGCGCCCAGCATATGAAGACAAAGCGCCGCCGTCAGCCCGCAGCGATCCTTCCCGGCGGAGCAGTGCCATAAGACAGCACCGTCCTTCTGCTCGATGATGAGGGACAGAACTCTGGAAAACCGCTCCGACGCCTCGGGACGCTCGACCATGCCGCGGTAGAGATAGGGCATATCCATCCACATGGTTTTCATGACTTGGGTTACGGACATGGAATCCCGGCTGATGCCCAGCACGGTCTCACTGAAAATGGGCAGGTGGATGTTTTCCACGCCGTCGATCTCAATATCCGGCTTTTCCCGACGCTCTAAGCCGCTCCGAAGGTCTATAACGCGCCTTAAGCCCGCTTTTTTCAGCTCTCCGACGTCCTTTTCGCTGAGCTTATGAAGCGCCCCGCTTCTTATCAGAATATTCTTTTTTATGCGCCGACCGTCTTTCGCGATGATCCCGCCGAGGTCGCGCAGATTTTCGACACTCTCTATATTCATAACACACCGTCCTTTTTCTCTATTATCGCATACAGCCTGTTTTTCTGCAAGCGGAAGTTGAACGGCGGCGGCTTTTCTGTTATAATCCCTCACGAGAAAACTTTCGGAGAAGAACACATGGAAATGCTTTTTGCCCCGATGGAGGGCGTTACAGGTTATATTTACCGGCAGGTACATAATAAGATGTTTCACGGCGCGGACGAGTACTGGGCGCCGTTTATCGCCCCGGACAGCGCGGGAAATTTCAAGTCCGGCAGTATGCGGGATGTTCTGCCCGAGAACAATGCGGATATAAAGCTTGTACCGCAGGTGCTTGCCAACAATCCCGAGGCTTTTCTTGCCGTCGCCGGGGAACTCCGGGAGATGGGCTATGAGGAGGTCGATCTCAATGCGGGCTGTCCCTCGGGCACGGTCTTTGCAAAACACAAAGGCGCGGGAATGCTGACGGATGTTCCGGCACTGGATGCTTTTTTGGAGGAAGTCTTTTCAAAATGTCCCCTGAAAATTTCCGTGAAAACAAGACTCGGCGCGGAGAGAGAAGAGGAATTTGAAAAGCTGCTGGAGGTCTGGAAAAAGTACCCGTTTTCGCGTTTCGTTGTACACACCCGCTGCCGCAGCGGAATGTATAAAAGCCCCACCTCTCCGGAAAGCTTTGCCCCGGTACCGGAAGTTTTCGGTGAGCGCGCCTGCTATAACGGGAACATCACCGACCCGGAAAGCTATCGGCAGCTCATACGGATGTACCCCGCGCTGAATGCGGTGATGCTCGGGCGGGGAGCTTTGACGAACCCGGCGCTTTTCCGGCAGCTCAAAGGCGGCGCGGCGCTTGAAAAGGAAGAGCTTTCAGAGTTTCACGATCTTCTGGTGGAAAGGACGCTCGCTTCCGGACTCTGCGAGACCTTCACCGTCGGACGGATGAAGGAGCTGTGGTTTTATATGTCAGAGATGTTTGAAAATCCGGAAAAGCGGATCCGGGCCATTCAAAAGGCAAGGCACCTGGATGATTATAATTCGGCGGTGAGATCACTCTTTTCGACCTGCCGTTTTGATCCCGGTTATTATTTTAAAAAGTAAAAAGACCCTGCACGCTATTGGACCGCACAGTCTTGACACGTCTGCAAAAAACGTATAAAATGTAAAAAATGAGATTATACTGAAAAACAGGTGAAAATATGGCATTTCATATTATAAATGATATAACCTTTCCGAAATTTCTTTCTTCCGCGGTGAAACGCTTTCCGGAGAAGCTTGCCATGGAGGACTGTTCCCGTTCCTGCACCTATGCGGAGCTTGACCGAAGGACAAGGGATCTCGCGGCCGGTTTCGCTTCGATAGGCATGAGGCGCGGCGATCATGTCTGCGTATGGGCGGAGCTCTGGGTCGATACCGCCATTACCTATTATGCCCTTATGCGCCTCGGCGCCGTCTCCGTCATGATGCGAACCACCACGCCCGAGGCCGCCATTGCCCCGATCTTTGACAGCGGCGATTGCGTCTATGCCGTCTGCGGCGGTGAGCAGGTCGAAATGTTCCGCCGCGCTCTGGCGGGAAGTAAGGGTAAAGCCATCGTCTCCATGACGGACAGCGACGCTGCCGATTACAGCTTTCCCGAATTGGAGCGCATGGGAAAAGAAATGCCTGATGAGAAGTTTGCAAAGCTTGAGGCGCAGGTGAGCCCTTCGGATATTGCCGATATCCTTTTCACCTCCGGCACCACCGGGATTCCCAAAATGGTTATGATCAGCCAGTATTCCCGCCTTAATATGGGCAGACTTCTGGCTGACAACCTTGCCGCGACGGAGAAGGACAAGTTCCTCAACGTCCTGCCCATGTATCACTGCTTCAGCCTCGGCCCGAATCTCACGGCGGCTCTGGCAAGCGGTGCAGCGGTACATATTCCCGACAGCCGACATACAACGGATATCATAAAGGCTATCCGCAGCGGATGCACGGTGCTCAACGCCGTCCCTACGCAGTTCACCGTTCTTCTCAAGCGCAGCGACCTCACAAAGGAGGACTGCCGTACTCTCCGTACCGGCGTTGTCGCGGGCGCGGCCTGCAATCCCGTGCTTTTCCGGGAGATAGAAGAAAGGCTCGGCGTCACTCTCGTTTCAAGCCTGGGCATGACGGAGGGCTCCGCCGGTGTGACCACGGCGAGCCTTACGGACGATCTGGATACCCGGTGCATTACGGTCGGTCATGTGCAGGAGGGAATGGAGGGCAAGATCATCGACACGAAGACCGGCCTGCCCGTGCCGGACGGTGAAAAAGGCGAGCTGTGCATCCGCGGCTTTTCCGTAATGCAGGGTTATTATAAAGCCCCCGAGCTCACCGCGAAGGCCATCGACAGCGAGGGCTGGCTCCATTCCGGCGACCTTGCGTGGAAGGATGAGCACGGGAACATCCATCTGGCAGGACGTATCAAGGAGCTTATTATCCGGTGCGGGGAAAATATCTGCCCCGGTGAGATCGAGAATCTTCTTCTTGAGCATCCTTCCGTTGCTGCCTGCAAGGTAGCTGCCACGCCGGATGAGATCTTCGGCGAAGAGGTCTGCGCCGTCATTGTGCCGGAAAAAGGACATACGCTCACGAGCCGCCAGCTGATAGATTTTCTGCGCGGCAGGACGGAGCTGAATCGCATCCCGAGATATTATATTTATCTTGACGCACTTCCCCTCAACGACGTGGGCAAGCCCGACCTCAACGCCATCCGAACCGTCGCCGCTTCCGCCGCCGGAACGGAAAAGGAAGCTGTTAAATAACATTATGTAAACTAAAAATGCCCGGAACATGGTTCACGGACATCGAACGGAGAAAGAATATGAAAAAATTAATTGTACTGATTCTGCTTGTGAGCACAGCGTTGCTTTGCGGCTGTTCCGCCGGAAAACAGCCGACGGAGGAGCATACGCCCTCTATTCACTGGAGAAAGGACACCACCGGGAAATATCTCCGTGACGACGCCGTGAAGCAGCTCGTCACCGTTCAGGCCACGGAAGGCACGAACGCTGTTATAAAAATGTTTGAAAAAACGGTGGAAAACGGCAAAACCGTCTGGACAGAGACACTCAGCTGCCCCGGCTTCATCGGCCTTGATGGACTCGGCAAGACAAAAGAGGGCGACAACAAAACGCCCATCGGCGATTTCGGGATCACGACCGCCTTTGGCATCAAGGAAAACCCCGGCACCGTCCTTCCTTACATCGATGTGGACGAAAATACCTACTGCTGTGGGGACGAAAACTTCTACAATCAGATGATCGACATAAGCGAGCACCCGCATGACTGTCCGGACGGGGAGCATATCATCGACTACTCACCCGAATACAATTACGGAATTTTCATCGACTATAACAAAGAAGGAACGCCCGGTCTCGGCAGTGCCATTTTCTTCCACTGTGCCGGGGCCAACACCTACACCGGCGGCTGTATCGCCGTCAGCGAGGAAAACATGGTCACGATCCTCAAAGCGCTTGACGCAAACGCGCGCATCATCATCGACTATATGCCATAAAAGAAAACTCAAGGCCGCCGGCAAAACCGGCGGCCTTGATTAATTTTTAATTCTGCGGAACCAGAAGAGTCTTGAGCTTTTTTAATTCGTTGGCGTTGGAGACCCTGTTTATACGCATCAGGATTGGGACGGTCGTACCGAAGCGCATGGCGATCAGACCGGGACTGTCATTTTCCCCTACGGTGTAGTTCGCGAACGGTCCGGCTTCGGTCGTACCGCCGGCTACATCGACAAGCTCATCGTCATTGAGTACAGTCATATCGGATACCTCCCTTTATTTTCCCCAATTCTTCGGTATGAGAAGCTCCTGTCCTACTCGGATGTAGTAGGGATAGGGAATATTGTTGACTTGACCGAGATAAGCCATGGGAACGTGAAAGTAGTCAGCAATTCCCTTGAAAGTATTGCCGGGCTGGACATAGTAGGTATAAAAGCCGTTATATTGCGGCTGCCCCCAGTTACCGCCGGATACTTCCTCCAAAGTCTCGTCATTTAATTTTTTGATGTTTTCATTATCAGACATTCTTGTGTCCTCCTTTTGATTATCGTTATATGTATTACAGAAAGATTCTGTTTTTTTCTATGGCGATCAGCGCTTCAAAGGGTTTTGCCGGGGAGGAATAGTCTTTTTCGAGGACTTCAAGCATCTTTGCCGTGCGCTCCACCGCATTGGAAAGCTCTTCCGCCGGAACGTAGTTTTCCAGTCTCCCGCCGGGGAAATATCGACCGCCGCGAACGCCTAAGAATTTTCCTGCAAGCTCCGCGTCGTAATGACCGAGAGCGGCGATAATGCCGTTCATGTCGGCCAGCACCTCGTCTCTTACCGCATCCTTATTTTCTATGAAAAGGCGGCGCGAGACAAAATGCGCCAGCTCATGGTATTTCCGTATCTCATGGGAAAGAGAAAGCCACCGTTCGCTTTCGTATCCGGCGTCCTCCGCGCTCAAAGCGCTGTAATTCCCGCGGCTGAGAACGATGATCGTATCACGGAAATTTTTGCTGTCAGAGGTAAAGGCGGCAAACTCGCCGTCCCAGTCCTCCCCGCCGGCGGCGAGGTATTCTTTTTGATGGGTGCGTATCTTCTCCCAGTTGATAAGCCCCGAGATCGTGGACGCGCCCATCGTTTTCGGCAGCACCGCATTTTCGCAGCGGTGGGCGAGAGCGCGGATACAGTGCTCAAAATCCGCTCTGTCCGCCAATGTCAGCACTTCGACCGTGCCCGCCGGGGTCTCAACGACCTCAAAGCTGTCCTTGTCGGAGAGCGTGAAATCCGGCGTCCCCGTCAGCTCCATGCCGCGCAGAACGGCGTTTTTGTATACTTCTCCGTGCCGTGTCTCGTCCGAGATCGGGAGAAGAAGCTGCGGATAACGGCGGGACAGTTTTTCCAAAATGTGCTCCGTCATGGTCTGTCCGCTCCTTTTAACCGTCCATATTTTGACCCTGTACGCCGGACGGATCGTCGTTCGTTCTGCCGCCCGCCACATTTTCCAGCAGCTCGGCCGACAGAGCAAATGCGGCGTTTTTCTCCGTCATCATGGAAAGGGCGTCATTCCACCCCGGCATTTTCATGGTATCTGCGCATATTCGCAGCAGCTTTTCAGCCTTGCTTATCATTTCTGCATCACTCCCATACTTGTTTCATGCCATATAATACGCTTACAGCACTCATTTGTTACAGGTATTTTTATAAAAATCAGGAAAAAATATCATCTGCCGAAAAACCGGCCGCTTCCAGCATTTTATTCATCTTAGCGAGGGCGCGGCTCTGAATGACGCGCACATTGACGGCAGTCAGACCGAGACGCTTTGCCGTCTCCTCCGGAGACAGTCCCTTGAGATAGCGGAGGATGATGATCTCCCGGCTGCGCTCGTCCAGCCGGCTGAGCGTCTGCGCCAGCGTCTGACGGTACGCCATGACGTTGACGGCCTTTGCCATATCGTCCCGCCCGGGAGTGAGATCCGGTTCCATCGCGTCGAGACTGACCTGATCCTTTTTCGCACGGTAGTAGCTGACAAGCTTGCGCTTTGCGATGATATAGAGCCACGCCTGTTCGTTGCAGCGCTCCGGATCAAATCCGCCCGCGTGCTTATGACAGCTCAGCAGGACCTCCTGCAGGAGATCCTCGGCGTCCTCGCGGGAATCGGTGTGATGCATCAGGTATCTGAGCAAAGATGAAGAGTATTCATCTGCAAGATGTTCGATCCACTGTTCGTCCATAGCATTTCCCTTTAATGAAGGTATTTACATAACATTGATTTAAGTCCATTTTACAACAGAACTCCGGATTTGACAACAGTTTTTTGCTATGGAAAAACAAAGCCGTATGGAAGAACAGTATCAGTGACTCTTGCTGTCAACAAAAAACACTTGACAGAGAAGAGACCCCGGTGTATACTCTGTCAAGGCTGGGATCTTGACAGGAGGAGTGCGCGTGGAAAACGACAGACTGGAACGCTGTATGCTGCTGGATTTCTACGGCGAGCTCCTTACGGAGAAACAGCGGGAGTGCTGTGATCTCCATTATAATGAGGATCTTTCCCTCGGCGAGATCGCGGAGCAGCTCGGAATTTCCCGTCAGGCCGTGTGGGACAATATCCGCCGTGCGGAGAGCAGTCTGGAGGAAATAGAGAGCAAGACCGGTCTGATCCGCCGGTTTTCCGGAAACCGTGAAAAGCTGGAGGAGCTGGACGAAATCTTCCGGAGACTTGAAGCTCTTTCCTCCGGAGAAATGAAAGAGCTCGTTGAAAAAGGAAAAAAATACGTTGAAAGCATGAAGCTTGAGGTGTGAACTATGGCATTTGAGAGCCTTTCCGATAAACTGAATGCCGCATTCAAAAAGCTTCGCGGCAAGGGCAGACTGACAGCGGCGGACATCAAGGAAGCTATGCGCGAGGTGCGTATGGCTCTGCTGGAAGCGGACGTCAGCTATAAAGCGGTCAAGGAATTTACCAAAACCGTTACGGAGCGCGCCAGCGGTGCGGATGTGCTGGAAGCCCTCAGCCCGGCGCAGATGGTCATCAAGATCGTCAACGAGGAACTGACTTCCCTGATGGGCGGCGAAAACCGAAAGCTGAACATCGGGCCGAAATCCCCCAGCGTGGTGATGCTGGTGGGTCTGCAGGGTGCCGGTAAGACGACCAACGGTGCAAAGCTGGCAGGGTATATGCGCAAGCAGGGCAAGCGCCCGCTGCTGGCCGCCTGCGATATTTACCGTCCCGCCGCTATCAAGCAGTTGGAGACGGTGGGTGCTCAGCTCAATATTCCCGTTTTCCAGATGGGACAGACCAATCCCGTGGACATCGCCAAAGCCGCTGTCGAGCACGCCAGGGCGCACGGCAACGACCTTGTGTTCCTCGATACCGCCGGCCGTCTCCATATAGACGAGGCGCTGATGAATGAGCTCAAGGAGATCAAGGCCGCGGTCGAGCCGGCGGAGATCCTTCTTGTGGTAGACGCCATGACCGGTCAGGACGCCGTGAACGCGGCGACCGCGTTTGACGAGGCTTTGGGGGTTACAGGCGTGATGCTCTCCAAGCTGGACGGTGACGCCAGGGGCGGCGCGGCTTTATCCATAAGATACGCTACCGGCAAGCCGATCAAGTTCATAGGCACCGGCGAAAAGCTGGACATGATCGAGCCCTTCCATCCCGACCGTATGGCTTCGAGGATCCTCGGTATGGGCGATGTGCTGACGCTGATAGAAAAAGCGGAGCAGAGCTTTGATGAAAAGAAAGCCCTCGAGACCGCGGAAAAGCTCAGAGCCAACCGCTTCACGCTTGCGGATTATCTCGATCAGATGGCACAGCTTAAGAACATGGGCGATCTCGGCGATCTGGCCGCGATGCTCCCGGGCGTGGACGCCAGCGCTCTCAAGGGCGCAAAGCTGGACGATAAGGCGATGGCGCGTCAGGAGGCAATAATCCTTTCCATGACGCCGAAAGAACGTGATAATCCGTCGATCATCAACTCCGGCCGCAAAAAACGCATTGCGGCAGGCTCCGGCACTACGGTAGTGGATGTCAACCGCCTGCTCAAGCAGTTTGAGGCCATGCAGCAGATGATGAAGCAGTTCTCCGGCAAGAAGATGAAGAAGCTTCAGAAGAAGATGGGCCGTATGGGCGGCATGGGCGGCTTCGGAGGCTTCCCGTTCTGATAAAGCATACAATCGCACAGAGCGTTTGTAATATATTAAAATTCTTTTTTGGAGGAAATATAAAAATGGTTAAGATCAGACTTCGCAGAATGGGCGCAAAGAAAGCTCCCTACTACCGTATCGTTGTTGCGGATTCCCGCTTCCCCCGTGACGGCCGCTGCATTGAAGAACTCGGCACCTATGATCCTTCCGCCGACGGCGAGAAGCTCAAGGTAGACGCAGAGCGCGTAAAATACTGGATGACCAACGGCGCACAGCCCACGGATACTGTTCGCGGTCTGCTCAAAAAGCTCGAAGCATAATCAGGAGTTTCTGCCGGAATGAAAGAACTTTTGACCTACATTGTGCAGAGCCTGGTAGATAATCCGGATCAGGTCTCTGTGACCGAGCGCAAAGCCGACGGCGAGATCGTTTTTGAAGTAAAGGTAGCCGACGGGGATATGGGCAAGGTCATTGGCCGACAGGGAAGGATCGTCAAGCAGATCCGCATCCTGATGCGGGCCGTCGCTCAGAGAAAGGGCAAGAAAGTATCGGTCGAAATCCTCGACTGATGGAAGAGACAGGGACAGCTTCTGCTGTCCCTGTTTAAGTTGCCGGTGAACAGGAGAAGAAAAGATCAATGATAGACAGAGAACACCTGCCTGAGACAGATGAGTATAACTGCTTGGATCTTTTGAAGTTTATTTGCTGTATCCTGGTTGCGGTAATTCATACGGAGCCTTTGAAAAGCATAAATGAAGCGGCCGATTACTATCTCACAAACTATGCTGCCCGATTCGCGTTTCCGTTTTTCTTCATAACGAGCGGATTTCTTGCCTTCCGAAAGACCGATGTGAATTTACCGGACCCGACTGTACCGCTTAAATGCGCCGGGAAGAATTTCCGGATGTATGTACTGTGGACGGCAATTTATCTGCCGATCATATGTTATACCGTTTCAATTTATGAAGGCGGCACAGCGAAGGGAATACTGTATCAGATATGTCGGTTCTTTTTTACGGGACGGCGACACAGCTATGGTATCTTCACTCTCTTGTTGCGGTCATGCTTCTGCTTGCACTCCTGCTGCGATGGAGAACTGACAAAAGGATCATTTTGTCGGTATCGGCGCTGTGCTATATCGTAGGATTGCTTACATCTACTTATTCTTTTCTGCTCAGCCGTATTCCGAGAGGGAAATATGTGCTTTCCGCCCTGACAAGGTTTGAAGAATTTGATTGTTTTCCCCACCGGACTTTAAACTATGCTTTTTTGTATATTACAATAGGGCTACTCATGTCTCAGAGAAGATTTAAGGCAATACCGCATAATGCGGCAAGAGCAGATGGCGAGAGAAAATGGGTTCTGATGAAGGCATTTTTTCGCAGGAATACTTTGTGTATTGCAAGAAAAAATGACAAAATCTGAGCACATTTTATCCGTCAGCTGCC
>JAZLGK010000074.1:0-5830 GCA_045616265.1 Candidatus Limivicinus sp.
AAGGATGAAAATAAGCAAGAAAATGCGTTTATGACATTTTGTAAATAATTTTTCAACCAAAAAGTTCTCAAAATCCACTGAAATAATAAAAAATCCACACTTTTCAGTGTGGATTAAGCAGTGGACGATACAAGACTCGAATTTGTTGCTCGGGCACATTTGCCGAAATAAAAAAAGACCGTTTATTTGTGATTTGATATGCGCCCTTTATGAGAGACAGTGAAAAAAAGCACTGTCAATCATGAAGGGAGCATATCATTTCTGACGACCCGGAGGGCTTGTTTTTTAACGATAGAGCATTCTGTTCTGCTGATTGATACTGATTCTCATTAAAAAGTAGACAAAGTCACCTTTTTATAGCGCCGTCAGGTGCGTTGAGAATCGTAGAGATAATCATTTGCGTTAAGCAAATGGATGACGCCATAGGCGGCATCTCTCCAATAAGATGCCATTGCCATACATCCCTTCACCGCTGAATTATAATTTCTTCTTAATCTGCAAAAACATCTGATCCGCTAACGCAGATTCTCCGTTTTCGGAGTATACCGTTGACGCAACCCGGCATAACATATTTCAGCAAATTACGTTATCCGCAGTTGGTTGATTTACCGGCGGAAATAGATTACAATGCTCCTGCAAAACAGATTTTGGAGGTGTATATGAGTATTGCAGAAATACGGGGTCTCAGCAAAACATATCCTGCTTTCCAATTGACCGATGTTTCTTTTGATATCAAAGAGGGCAGGATCACGGGCTTTATCGGTCGGAACGGTGCCGGAAAAACAACGACCATCAAATCCATGCTGAATCTGGTGCATCCTGACAGCGGAGATATCATCTATTTCGGAAAAACGCTTACAGAGAATGAAACGGAGATAAAAAAGCACATCGGCTATTCTACCGGCAGTGTAAACTGGTATCCACGAAAGAAGCTGAGAGATATTATCGGCATCGTAAAAAGCTTCTACGACACATGGGACGAAGAGGCTTATCGGAAATACCTTTCCCTGTTTGCTCTGGACGAGAATAAGACAGCCCTGGAGCTGTCGGAGGGCATGAAAGTCAAATGCAATCTGCTGATCGCGCTTTCGCACAGAGCGAAAGTCCTGATCCTCGACGAGCCGACCAGCGGTCTCGACCCGTTTTCAAGAGATGAATTGCTGGATATTTTCACGCAGCTGAAGCAAAACGGCGTCGCTGTATTCTTTTCCACGCATATCATCTCCGATATAGAAAAATGCGCTGACGATATCGTGTATATCTCCAAAGGCAGGATCGTCGCTTCCCTTCCCAAGGAGGATTTTGTCCGTCGGTTTTCAACGGTCGGAGAAAGCCTTGAAGAAACTTTTCTGCATCTGGAAAGGGGTGGGATAAATGCGTAACATTCTCTTAAAGGAAATCAAGCTGAGCGCGTCGATCCTGTCCTTTCTCTTTATTCTTTTCGGTCTGATGTTTTTCCTGCCAGGGTATCCGGTCCTCTGCGGCGTATTCTTTGTTACGCTGGGCATTTTTCAGAGCTTTCAGAACGCAAGGGAGACAAACGATATTCTGTTTTCGGCTCTTCTCCCCATCGCTAAAAAGGACGTGGTAAAGGGAAAATACCTCTTTGTCACCATGATCGAGCTTTGCGGTCTGCTGCTCATGGGAACGGCGGTCATCCTGAGAATGACGCTTCTTTCCGAGGCGGCTGTGTACAGGACAAATGCTCTGATGAACGCAAACCTTTTTGCACTGGGACTTGCCTTCTTTATTTTCGGGCTTTTCAACGCGGTATTTGTCGGCGGCTTTTTCAAAACAGCCTATAAAATTGCCCGTCCCTTTGTGACATACATCATTCTTTCCTTTATCACCATCGGCATCGGTGAAACGCTTCACCACATTCCCGGGCTTGAATGGCTGAACGCTTTCGGTTTTGAACATTTGGCGACTCAGTTGTTGCTACTGTCCGTCGGCGTTATTTCTTTTTTGCTTCTCACTTTTTTATCGTATAAAAAAGCCTGCCGGAGATTTGAAAAACTGGATCTGTAAAGAGGATATAGAAATGTTGAAAGACAATCTGATAATGCTCCGCAATACGCACGGCTATTCCCAGGAGGAGCTCGCCGGGAAAATCAACATATCCCGGCAGGCATATGCAAAATGGGAAAGCGGCGCTACCGTCCCGGATATTGAAAAATGCGCGTTACTCGCCTCCGTGTACGGTGTCAGCATTGACAGCCTTGTCCGTTCCGAGTCTGTGGAAGGGATCGGAGAACCGACGCTTGTGCCCAAGGGGAAAAACATCTGGGGTTCGGTCACGGTCAATGACAGAGGGCAGATCGTCATTCCGAAAGGGGCAAGAGAAAGATTTGCTTTGGTCGGAGGAACGCGCCTCATCGTTCTCAGTGACGAGGACGGCATCGCGCTGATCAAAGCGGAAAAGTTTGAAGAGAATATGAAAAAGATCATGGAGCTTGCTTCCATGATGAACGAAAAAGACTGAAAAAAGCCAAAGATACCGGTTCACGGCGTCTTTGGCTTTTACCGTATCAATTAAAAACCAATGCCCAGAGCGGGATGCTGACAACAGAAAGAGCGGTCGAGAGGAAAATAAGCTTTGCGGAAAGCTCCCGGTTGCCGCCGTAGATCGTGCAGAGCATCGTGGAATTTGTCGCTGCCGGCATGGCTGCCATAAGGACAAGAACGCCCCGGAGGGTCGGATCGATGGTTAGAGAGCGCGTAAGGAGAAACACAAGCCCCGCTATACCGAAAAGGCGGATAAGCACATAAGGGATCGCCCGCCATTCACCGAAGATTTCCTTTATATTTGCACTGCCGAGTACGGAACCGATCACGAGCATGGCAAGCGGAGACGTGGCTTGTCCGATAAAGGAGCAGGCGTCTGACAGAACGGTAGGTATTTTTATTCCGGAAACAAAGACGATGCAGCCCAATACGCCGGAGAGAAAGGCCGGATTGAGTATCCTTCGGGCGGAGAATTTACCGCACAGGAGGAAAACGCCCAGAGAGAAGCAGAGAAGATTGAAGGGAATATTGAGAAGAGAGGCATAGAATGCGGCCTCTTCCCCTAAGATCGCGGTGCAGACCGGAATGCCTATGTAGGTCACATTGCCGCAGAGAAGCTCAAACATATAGACTCCCCTGTCGTTTTCGGGCGCTTTTGTCAGATAGGCAAACGCAAGGGCGACCAGGCCGCTTAAAACAAACATCGCCGCCGAAAGACCGATAGCGCTGAAAACCCCGTCAGCGCTGACATTTGCTTTGGAGCCTGCAATGGCATTAAAAAGATAGAAGGGCAAAATCACCTTGATGACGATGTTGGATAAAACGCCTGTTCCCTTTTCGTCTATTATATTCCTCTTTCGGCAGATAAAGCCCGCGGCTATGGCGGCAAAAATAATTACGATCTGATGGAGAGCGGCAGACATAGCTTACACCTCACTTTTGTTTTCTTCATTCGCGGCAGAGCGATCCTTAAGGAGGGAAATCAGAGAAATGATATTTGTCACGGCGGAGGCTAAATCAAAGGGCACGGTCGCATAGTTGCTGATGGAAAAGTCGAACACAGCCCAGAGAAGCTGGGATATAATAACGATCGCTTTAAGCAGCACCATATTCTCGCTGAACATATACCAGGTAAACACGCAGTTTGCGATGACCGGTAGCCACATGATGATATCCTCACAGCCCGCCGCGACTGTGAGGCCGATCTGCGCGGCAATGAAGAACATGCGGCTCCAAATCCCCATTTTGCGATTCAGGCAGAATATATTCCGGATCATGGTAACGATATTGACGATGGAACCCGAGATTCCGCCCAAAACATAGTTTCCCACGGCAAAAAGAGCGTTCATGCCGCACTGCGCCGTAAGGAACTTCTTTTTATCCTTGAGAAGCCCCATCAGCGTCATGATAATAGAGGCGGAAAAACAGATAATATTTCCAATCAGAACGGTATTCATCAGATTATCTCCTTAATGCTCCAATCAGGTCTTTGCCCGATTCTTCCCTCAGTCTGCACGTTGATTTTTTTGCCGTTGCTTTTTCTCCCCGACAGAATTAAAATATGGAAAGGCAAAAAGGCTCACTTGATATTTTTTCTTGCCTTCGCTTTTTCGATAAGCTCCTTCGCCTCCTCGAAGGCCGAAGGGAGCTCCGCGTCCATCCATTCCTTTCCCGCTTTTTCCTCACGCTTTATCTCGTCCCAGCGTTTGAGGACCTCGGAAGATGTATTTAACGACTCCCTGGAAAATACATGGGGATGTCTCCGGATCATTTTCTCTTTTACACATCTTGCAACATCTTCAAAATCAAAAAGTCCCTCTTCATCGGCGATCTGGGACTGCATAACGACCTGTAACAAAAGATCGCCCAGCTCTTCCCGGAGATTATCGCTGTTTCCCGTCTTTTCAAGGATATTGATGCCGCAGATGACCTCAGCCGCTTCCTCGATGCATGCGGTCTTAAGGCTTGCGTGTGTCTGTTCCCGATCCCACGGGCAGCCGTTTTCTCCGCGCAGGAGCCGCATTAAGTCTATAAACTGTTCTATCTCGCTCATTTTTCTGCTCCTTCGGTCATTTCTCCGCGAAGACTGCAGCCCATTCTCTCCTTGATCTCCGAATTGCCGTAACCGCAGCTGAAAAGATAATAGAGCTTGGCGATTGCCGCCTCGGTCGTGATATCATAACCGCTTACGGCTCCCGCTTCTTTGAGCTGGGAGCTGGCCTCATAGGTTCCGATGGACACTGTCCCCTGCGGACACTGTGAGCAGACCGCCATAATCGTGCCGTTGGCAGAAGCTTTTCGGATGATCGGCAAAAGCGCGTCTCCGTTGCCCGGAATATTCCCCGCGCCGAAGGTCTCCAAAACGATCCCTTTCAGCCGCTCGGTCATGATCGAGTCGAAAAGCTCAAACTGTATTCCGGGGAAGACCTTGATGACTCCGATGGGGATATTCTGAAGCTCTCTCAAAGAGAATTCGCCTTCGTCCGGCCTTCGCAGCATCTTGCTGTTATATTTTATGCTGATTCCCACATCCGCAAGAGAGGGATAATTCGGTGAAATAAAAGCTATCATATCGTCCGCGGAATACTTGATCGCCCGGTTGCCACGCAGGAGCTTTCCGCCGAAATAAAGACACACTTCCCGGACCTCATCCCCGGCCGCGATCATCAGGGCGGTGATGAGATTATCTCTTGCGTCGTTGCGTATCTCACACAGCGGGATCTGCGAGCCGGTGAGTATAACGGGTTTCCGATTGTTTTCCAGCATGAAGGACAGTGCCGAGGCCGTATACGCCATGGTGTCGGTACCGTGGAGGATAACAAAACCGTCATAGAGCGCATAATTGTCACGGATCATCCGACCGATCTTATTCCACTCGTTGACCGTTATATTGGAGGAATCCAGCAGCGGCTCGGTACAAAGGATGTCCCACACCGGCATTTTTTCCGAGTGCAGCTCCGGCATGGCGTCCAACTGCACATAAAATGATTCCTTTGTCGGCACATAGCCCTTTTCGGAGGCGGACATACCTATGGTGCCGCCGGTATACACGATCAAAATCTTTTTTCCCATTTTCATATTAATCATCCATTCCGCCGCTTCGCATCGGCACAAATTGTAATGAAACTGCTGCATCTTATCAGGCGAAGCAAAGGAATGACAAGATGATTATTGATTTAATTAGTATAATGTGAAAGTAAGTACAGATCTAGCACAGAGGGAAAAGGGCGCAAAAACCCGCCCCTGCAAAAGGCACTTTTTGCAAGGGTAATGTAGATTCAAGCAAATCTAAGCTACAGTAAGCCCCTGCTTTTCAAGGAACTTA
>JAZLGK010000075.1:0-2763 GCA_045616265.1 Candidatus Limivicinus sp.
ATGGGCACGACTGCCGGAATGGGCACGTTCCGTACTCCGAGGAAAGAGGAGCTTGAGCGCGTTGACTGGGCGCTTGATAAAATAGGGATAAGCCATCTCAAAAAGCGCTGTTTTCATCACATCAGCGGCGGAGAAAGACAACTCACGGTCATAGCAAGAGCTCTTGCCCAGAACGCAAGGATACTTATGCTTGACGAGCCCACCGCAAGCCTCGATTTCGGCAATCAGATGCTGGTACTGACTCAGGCACGGGCGCTGGCCGATGAAGGTTATACCGTAATTCAAACCACACATAACCCGGAACATTCGTACATGTTCTCAGACAGGGTACTGGCGTTGAAAAACGGCAGGATACTTGCAGAGGGTCTGTCTGGAGAGGTCATGACCCCGGTGTTTATAAGCGAGCTCTACAATATTGATGTGGAAATATCAAGTCTCTATAATGACAGAGTGCGCGTCTGCACGCCCAGAATATTAATAAAGGTGACCTCTAATAATTAGGTCAACCATCATGTTTTTTTCGTTTTTTTGTTTTTTGAGCAGCATAATCCAAAACCGAGAACCGAATATGCTGTTTGTTTCTCAGTACTTTGGGATGAATCAGCCCCAAAATCGGGATATTTTCCTCAAATGGGTATAGTTATCCCGTACACACCTCTTTCCGTTTCAAAATTGTGTACCTGCAAATGTTGTAAACAAGATTGGTCAGACCAATATTGAATTCAGCCCGTTCAATCCCAATCGAACGAAGCGTGATTCCGTGCATTGAACCGGTCATAAAGCCGAATACGTGCTCAATCCGGCAGCGGGTTTTGGATTTTTTCCTGTTATTCGCCTTTTGATCATCAGTCAAGGGATTGTTGCGGTAACCTTTCTCACAAACACGGTTTTCCACATGGCTGGGAATATCTTTGCCGACATAGGCACTGTCCGCATAAACAACTTTGTCTTCTTCGTTCAGAAATTCGGTGAATTCATTGCTGTCATGTATGTTTGCGGATGTGGTAGCATAATCCGTGATGATCTTGCTGTCGGCATCGACTTTTACATGATCCTTATATCCGTAATGCGTTTCGTCATTTTTCTTTGTCCAGCGGGCATCAGTATCCTTCTGAGCGAGTTTGTGCAGATTTTCCTTCCATTTTTCGGGAATTTCACCGCTCTTGATCTGTTCGTTTTCGGCACGATTATTGCGCTGGCGGGGAGCATCCACAAAGGTTGCGTCAATGATTGTTCCGGTGTGAGTGATGATTCCTTTTGAGGCAAGCATATTGTTAAACATCGCAAAAATATCACGAATCATGCCGCTTTGTGTCAATGTATCACGGAACAGCCAGATCGTTTTTGCATCCGGCACTCGCTCTCCGAGCGACAGACCGATAAAACGCTGAAAACTTATTCTGTCCGTAATCTGATACTCGGTCTGATCGTCAGACAAATTAAACAATCGCTGAAGAACAAGTATTTTGAACATCATTACAACGTCAAACGGCGGTCTGCCCGCATTGCTTTTTCTATCCTTCCGAATCGCTTTTTCAAGCAGAGGTCGGAACATTTCAAAGTCGATAACTTTCAGCTTTTCAAGAGAATCCCCCAGCTTTGACAATCTTTGCAACTGAGCCTCTTCCGCAAACATACTGATTTGCATAACGTCTCATACCACCTTTGTTTTGTATGCTTCATTATACCATTTTTCAGCTCGTTTCTCACTATGCTTGACGTGAATTTTTAGAGGTTACCTTATGTTTCTATATTACCATTTATCAACACATATTTCAATATAAAATGCGGGAGGTACACCCTCCCGCTTGAATTAAATATGATTACAGCAATCAGCCGATGCCGCCGGGGGTGAGACTGCCCACCACCAGAACAAGGATGCTCAGAGTGCAAAAGACATACTTGCCCAGCTTTGCATACAGCCTGCCGCAGCCGGGTTTTCCGCCGCTTTCTATCTCGCCGGCCGCGAACTCCTCGCCGCAGACCCAGAAGAACATCACCGCCGCCAGCAGCGCGCCGATGGGGCAGATATAAATGGAGCAGACGTCCATCCAGTCGGAGGTGATATCAACGATCAGGATGGCGATGATGCTTCCGACAGCGATAACCGCCGCCGCTGCCGGGATACGGTCAAGCCCCAGCCTGCCCTGCACCGCCTCGATGGGCGCTTCAAAAAGATTGATTATGGAGGGCAGAGCCGCAAACAGTACTGCGGTAAAGAAGACGATGGCTACTGGCTGGCCTATGGCCATATTCCTGAAGATGTACGGGAGGTAGATGAACATGAGTCCCGGTCCGGAGGTGACCTCGGCTGCCATGTCGATGCCTGCGGCGTAGATGATGGGAATGATCGCGAGAGCCGCGACAAACGCCGCCAGAGTATCAAAGAGCGCTACCATGGATGCGCAGGCGGGGATGTTGTCCTCGTTCTTTTTCAGATACGAGCCGTAGACAAGAGTACCGTTGCCGGCGAGACAGAGAGAGAAGAACGCCTGACCCATGGCATACTTCCACACGCTGCCCGATCCCAGAAGACTCCAGTCAGACACCTTGAACATATAGGCATAGCCCCTGGCTGCGCCGTCAAGCGTGGAGACATACACCGCAATGCCTACGAACATCAGGAAGAAAAGCGGCATGAAAAACCTGTTGGCCTTCTCTATTCCTCCGGAGATACCGAAGGCCACGATAATGAACGTCACCACAAGAATGATGAGATGGCAGACTATATTCCCCGCGCCGGAGGCCGTAGCTCCGAAAAGC
>JAZLGK010000076.1:0-8111 GCA_045616265.1 Candidatus Limivicinus sp.
TGTTCAGATTGCGCAGAGATTTTTTCGGCAGATGAAATAAAAAGCGCAGGGAATACTTTGTGTATTTCCGAGCATTTTTATGAAATATGACGGAAAAAGGTCAAGCAAGATGAGCACAGGAGAATTTTTAGAGGTGCCCTATAGAAATAATGCTGCATACCTTATACAGTTCAGTTTAGAAAAAAACGCGCCTCACATAAAGAGAGGCGCGTTGATAGGTTTAAGCGGAAATTATGCGGCGAGAGCGGCTTCGATAGCTGCGACGGTTGCATCAAGCTCGCCGTTGCCGGACAGGTATGCGTGAGCTGCATTGATGATAGCATCTGCGCACTTGCTGTACTCGGAGGAAACAGGACGGGAAATGGTGGTTGCCAGAGCATTCTGGAAGCCTTCCATGGAGAGCATCACGTTTGCAGCGAGAACGTCAGCATCCTCGAGCATTGCGTTGTATCCGGGCAGGTGACCGCCGGTGGTAGCCTGAGTCTTCTGACCTTCGGTTGCGAGGTACTTGATGAATTCCCATGCGCCTTCCTTGTTGGCGGAGTTCTTGTTGATGCCGAGCAGCCAGCCGCCGACAGTGGAACCGCCGGGCAGAGGAGCTACAGCGACCTGATCCTGGGAGATGGTGCCGTTGGAGGCAATTTCACCCCACTGATAGGGCCAGTTGCGGGAGAAAACGCTGACGCCCTTGATGAAGGAGTTAGCGGTCTCGCCTTCTGCATAGTTGAGGATGTCTGCGGGAACGGCAGCGGAGTCTACCATTGCCTTCATTGCCTCAAGACCGCCCTTGACGTCGGTCCAGCCGACAGTGTACTCGGTGAGGTTGCACATGAGGCACTCACCAAGCTTTGCCTGGAAGCAGATACCGTCGGTAGTGTCGCCCTGGCCCTTGTAGGACTCGGCCATGGCCTGCAGGTCTGCATAGGTGTAGTCGCCGGAGACGAGCTTTGCAGCGTCCTCAGCGGAGACGATGTCCTTGCGGAAGAAGAGAACGCCGAGGTCGGGGAAGAAGGGCAGTGCGTAGGTCTTTGCGTTGAACTTGCCCGCGGACATGGAGCCTGCGTTGAATGCGGTGGCCTTGAGACCGTCAGCCTTCATAAGCTGATCGATGGGCTCAATGTAGCCTGCTGCTGCGAACTCGCCGGCCCAGCAAACGTCCATGGACAGAACGTCATAGTCGGAAGAACCGGCCTTCATGCTGGTGATGAGCTGCTCTTTCATAGCGCCGGAGTCGTTGGTCATATCGACCCACTCTACGACGTACTTGTCCTGAGACGCGTTGAATGCATCGACGGACTCCTGAGTTGCGGGGGTAGAATCGCCCTGTGCCGCGAACTTGATGACGACTTTGTCATCGGCGCAGGCGGTGGGGACTGCCAGTGCTGCAAGCATCATGACTGCAAGCACTATTGCCAGAAAACGCTTCATTTGGTTTTCCTCCATAAAAATTTTTTGTTAGGAAAAGATACACAAATATTATGTTAATTTGCGCATATTTACCCCTTATATTTGACAGTATAAACAATCAGAAAATCTTTTTATATCATTTTTCTCTGTTTTATGTTATAATCCTCATAAATGTGCGGGAGGTGTGTCATGGATATTTATGTCAGTGAAATTGAGCTTCTGCGAAGCTTTTATTATACTGCTTCTCTGCCTGTAAGACTGGTTTCTCCGGCAGGTGTTTCCTACTCTCTGCCGGAAAAGATTTCCGCTGCGGCAGAAATATGCGGCTGCGCGGAACTTGCGGTCGTTCCGTCAGAGGATACATTGGGGCTTCAATACGTCCGCTCCGAAGCCTTTGAAAACTTTATCTTTCTGGCTCTGCCCGACGGAAATACCGTATCTGTGGGACCCTTTCTCACGGAATCGGTCTCGAATAACGCCGTAACCACCCTTATCCGTGAAAAAAAGATAAATTCCCGGTGCAGGACAGAGCTTGCGGACTATTTTGCCGCGCTCCCCATTGTCAGCGAACAGCGGTATTTCTACTGCGGCAAGCTGCTGGAGGCGCTTTTCTCGAAGGTTGATGCAGACAGCGCTAAAGCTTCGCCGCCGCAGGAGGAAGCCACCTTTATCGGCAGTGAGTACTATTCTCAGGCCAACGACTACCGTATGCAGCAGTTCAGCCATTCCCCTTACGCCGTGGAGCAGGAGATCTGCCGCACCATCAGCAACGGCGATACGCTCCGTGCCAAAAGCATCCTCGGCGAGATCAACCGCCGTCCGAGGGCAAGACTGGCAGGAACCGCCGTGCGCTCGCTCAAGAATTCCATCATCTGCTCCTGCACCTTCATGGCGCGCGCCGCGATCACCGGCGGCGTCAGCCCAGACGACGCCTTCACTCTGAGCGATACATACATCCAGCGCATCGAAGAGTGCTCCGAGATAGGCTCTCTGCTGAAATTTGAGGACTCTATGATCTCCGGCTACACGGCGGCGGTCAACTCCGTGAGAAAAAATAAGTATTCCGCCGCCGTCTATCAGGCGCTCAGCTATATCGACGCGCATCTCTGCGAGCCGATCACGGTCAGTCAGATCGCAAAAGCCGTGTACCTCAATCCAAACTATCTGTCGGGTATTTTTTCCGACGAGACCGGCGAAACCATCCACAGTTGCATAACAAGAAGGCGCATCGAAGAGGCGGCGTTTTACGTCCGGAACAGCAGTGAATCCCTCGCCGAGATCGCCGCGTTCTATCAGTTCAGCTCCCAGAGCCACTTCGTGCAGAGCTTCAAGCGCGTCATGGGTGTGACCCCGGGGCTCTACCGGCGGGAGGGCGCTGCCGTCGGGACGGAAAGCGGAAGGGGTACACTTCAGGAGAGGCAAATTTACTCTTGCGAAGAACGAAATAAGAGATTAAAATAATAGTAAATATTGGTTTTTTATGTCGGAGGGGTTCTATGAAAGGCAATTCAAAGAAAATGACATGGTACGCACTGGCCTTTGTCGCTTTTTCGGGTGTGTGGGGCTTCGGAAACATCACAAACGGATTTATCTATTTTAACGGCGTACAGACGATTTTCAGTTGGATCTTGATTTTTGCACTGTATTTTATTCCGTATGCCTTGATGGTCGGTGAGCTTGGCTCTGCATTTAAATCATCCGAGGCCGGCGTAAGCTCCTGGATCAACCAAACCGTCGGCCCGAAAGCCGCATACTTCGCCGGATGGACTTACTGGGTGTGCCATATCACATACATAGCAAGCAAAGGAAGCAGCGGATTGAAAGCCCTGAGCTGGGCTGTATTCTGCAATGCCGAAACCTATGATACTTTACCGTCGGTCTATATTCAGCTTGCAACGCTGGTGATTCTTCTCTTTTTCTGCTGGGTAGCAAGCCGGGGAATCAATCCTCTGAAAAAGCTGGCAGGGATCGCCGGAACGAGTATGTTCATTATGTCACTTCTCTATATTCTCCTGATGATCGCCGCGCCTGCGATCAATCCGAATGCCGAATTTGTAAAAATAGATTTCAGTATAAAAAGTCTGATCCCGCATTTCAATATATCGTATATTACATCGCTGTCGATCCTGGTTTTTGCTGTCGGAGGCGTGGAGAAGATTTCTCCTTACGTGAATGAAGTTGAAGACCCGGCCAAAGGCTTTCCCAGGGGTATTATTGCCATGACGGTCATGGTCGTTGCCTGTGCCATACTCGGAACGCTGGCCATGGGAATGATGTTTGACCCGGCAGTGATCAATTCAAGCAAGGAAACCTTCAATTCCTATGTTGCCAACGCCGCTTACTGGGCATTCCAGAAGCTGGGGCAGTATTATCATATCGGGAATGCTTTGCTGATCCTGTATGCTCTGTGCAACATGATCGGGTCGTTTGCCGTCCTTCTTGTCAGCATAGACGCACCCTTAAGGATGCTTCTGGGCAACGGGGAAACAAAGCAGTATCTGCCGAGCCGCCTGATGAAGCAAAATGAGCGCGGGGCCTATGTAAACGGTATTCGGCTTGTTGCGGTGCTGTCGGGAAGCCTCATTCTGATCCAATCGCTCGTTCCGGGAGCCGCCAACGTCCTTGCACAGCTGACAAAGCTGAACTCCGTGTGTATGCCGTTCAGATACTTATGGGTATTCGCCGCATACTTTGCCTTAAGGAGATCTATCAACAGGTTCCCGGCCGAATACAGATTCGTGAAAAATCAGGCCGTCGCAAAGTTCTTCGGAATATGGTGCTTCGCGCTTACTCTCATAAGCTGCATATCCGGAATGTATTCCAAGGATAAATTTACCATGCTTCTGAACGTGATCACGCCCTTTTTCCTTGCGGCTCTGGGCTTTATCATGCCGCTGCTGGCGAAGCTGGAACGTAAGCGTATAGGAGATAAAAATGTACAAAAGAGTCTTTGATATTGACCCGTGGAAGCTGTCCACGCATCATTTTGATAAAGAGGATATCCGTCTGTACGAAAGCCTTACCTCCCTCGGCAACGGCTATATGGGGATGCGCGGCAATTTTGAGGAAGGCTTTTCCGGCGACAGCCACAGCGGTACCTATATCGCGGGCGTGTGGTTCCCCGATAAGACCCGCGTCGGCTGGTGGAAAAACGGCTACCCCAAATATTTCGGCAAGGTCATCAACGCGGTGGATTTCGCCTCTGTGGGGATCGAGCTGAACGGAAAGACCGTTGATCTGAACACGGCGGATTTTTCGGAGTATTATGAAGAGCTCGATATGCGCAGCGCTCTGCTCACAAGATGCTATCGCGTGGATGGCGTAAAACTCACGTTCCGCCGGTTTTTCAGCATTGTTGAACGCCGGACAGCAGAGTTCCAAATCGTAATAGAAGGAAATGCCGATGTTACGCTCACTTCCCTGCTTAACGGAGACGTGAAAAATTTAGACAGCAATTACGAAGATCGGTTCTGGCTGATTGAGGAAATCTCGGATAATTATATCTCCATGCGCACAAGGGAAAACCCCTTCGGCACACCGCGCTTTACCGTCAGCGCCGCCATGCGGAACCGGCTGAGCGTACCGGCGGAGATCGAAGAATCCGCGCTTTTTGGCCGCGCCGCCGAAAAATTCAGCTTTTCACTGAAAAAAGGAGAAAAAGCGGTCTTTGAAAAGTCCGTCGCGGTCATTACCGACCGGGATACGCCGGTCACTGAGCATAAGGCGCTTGCGTTCTCCCTTTTGAATGATTCTTCTTTTGACGAAAAACTCGCCGCGCACGCCGCTGTCTGGAAAGAGCGATGGGACAGGTGCGATATCAGCGTTGAGGGCGACGATGAATCCCAGCAGGGCATACGCTTTAATATCTTTCAGCTTTTCTCCACCTACTACGGGGAGGATGAGCGTTTAAACATCGGTCCCAAGGGTTTCACCGGTGAGAAATACGGCGGTGCGACCTACTGGGACACCGAAGCGTTTCTCTTCCCGATGTATCTCGCGGTGACGGATAAGACTGTAAATGAAAAACTGCTGAAATACCGCTTCAACCAGTTGGAAGGCGCTTTTCACAACGCGAGAGAGCAGGGGCTGGAAGGCGCTCTCTATCCCATGGTCACGTTTACGGGCGTGGAGTGCCACAACGAGTGGGAGATCACCTTTGAGGAGATCCACCGCAGCGGCGCAATTGCCTACGCGATCTATAACTACACCAACTACACCGGCGACCGGAGCTATCTCGAAAACTACGGGCTTGACGTGCTGACGGGGATTTCGAGATTCTGGGCAAGCCGGGTGCATTTTTCCAAACGTGCCGGGAAATATATGCTCCACGGTGTGACCGGTCCCAACGAGTACGAGAACAACGTCAACAACAACTGGTATACCAACACCCTCTGCCGCTGGACGCTGGAATATACGCTGGAAAATCTCACGGCGGCAAAAGAAAAAGAGCTGAACATCAGCTCCGAGGAAAAAGCGAAATGGGCGGATATCCGCGATAATATGTACTTCGGCGAGGACGCGGAAAGAGGCATTTTCATCCAGAACGACTGCTTTCTCGATAAAGACCTGCGGACGGTCGATACCATTCCTCCGGCGGAGCGTCCCATCAATCAGCATTGGAGCTGGGATAAGATCCTTCGTTCCTGCTTCATAAAGCAGGCGGACGTCCTGCAGGGCATCTATCTCTTCAGCGATAGATTTACAAAAGAGCAGAAGGAGAAGAATTTCGACTTCTACGAGCCGATGACCGTGCACGAATCCTCCCTGTCGGCCAGCATCCACTCCATTCTTGCCTCGGAGCTGGGGAAAAAGGAAAAGGCGATGGAGCTCTACCTGCGCACCTCCCGCCTCGACCTCGACAACTACAACAACGACACCGCCGACGGTCTGCACATCACCTCCATGAGCGGCGGGTGGCTGGCCATCGTGCAGGGCTTCGCCGGGATGCGCACGTATCAGGGAGAGCTGGCGTTTTCGCCCTACTGCCCGGAGAAATGGCAGGGCTATTCCTTCCATGTGCAGTACCGGGAGCGGACGATCAAAGTCGCGGTCGATCAGAAAAAGGTCGCGGTAAGCCTCCTGACGGGGGAGAGCATAAACATCAGGCTCTTCGGTGAGGTTTACGAGCTAAGCAACAACGTTACAGTATTAGCTTAAGATTTGAAAAGCACGGAATGATAAACAAAGAGAGGGGGAGCTAAATATTCCCCTCTCTTCGTGATAAGCACATATCTTTTATTATGCCGCGAATTCTAATCGTTATCTGAGACTTGGAAGCAACCAAAGGTTAGAAACATATTCACCCATTTCAATTGGAAGAATATTTCCGTTTGATATTGCAGTGATGGTATTTTTATCTAAATCAAACTGTATTACCTTGCTTGTGCTTCCGTCCTGCATATCAGCAACAGCCCAATACCGTATTTTGTGGAACTGGTTTCCGTTCTGATTGTGTATTATATCATCAACATTATAATAGTTTTGGTCTACGGTCATTTTGTCAGTTAAGCTTGCTTCTATTTTGGCCTTTATCGTCATGGTATTACCCATAATCATAACGCTTTCCGTTTCGCCGTACTTAACTTTTATGCTTGCCGGGTCAATGTCATATAAATAGCCGTCTACTGCATACCAATAAATATTTCTTGCATCGTCGTATGATACGCCGTATTTTGCCGCTACTTCATTAACACAGGCATCTTCAAGCGCCCTTATTTCTTCCGGGCTTAAATTATAATCAACCGTGTCAAAAGCTGTTTCTAAATCATCATAAAGATTGCGCTTTTCTTCATCAGAAAGGTTAATTGCCTCCAGTGGATTATTTTCCCAATATCCACCTTGGGGTGTTTCTGTTACTGATACTATTTCTGTTGCTGTCGGTTCTGCGGGTGTAATTTCTTCCTGTTCACCCACTCCAAACAAAGCTGCAACAGCAAGCACGGCAATAAACCAAAACCACCATTTTCTATAAAACGGTTTTTTTACTTTCTTTTTTTTCATTTTAGCATCCCTCTTTCTATAAAAAAATGTATAGCCCCAAATGGAACTACACCCGAAAAACGCAGAGCCCCACTTGCTGCGACACAATCATCTGACAACGTCAAGGATGCCAAAAGGAGGGTGCGTTTTTACCAAAAGATAAAAACACATCCTTAACATTGTCATTTATTCAGATTGTGTCGCAAATTCATTGTATCACAGGAAAAATCACAAATCAATCTCTTTTTTCCTGTTGTTTTCCCGTTTTTTCTGCTTTTTTCACTCTTTGCTCTCTCATTCCGTATGCTACAATAAGGAAAGTCAGATAGAGGCGGACTGCATATTACAGCAAAAACTACCTGTCGCTTACTGGGCGGGAGTCGATGGGGACGGTTCTCGTTGACTCATTTTCACTTTGCTATCGATATATAAGTTTGGTAAATGAGTCAAAAAGACCCGTCCCCATCGACTCACCTAAATAAATATTACTTGTTGAGAAAGATTTATCCGTCCATTTATTACAATAAGGACATTTTAGCTTTCTTGAATAATATGTCATTTTTTCCCCTCCGCTTATTGTACGGCCGGCAGTTTCGCGGCATCCTTTTCTTTTCTCATGCCCGGTGGTCTATGACCCAATCCAATAGTTCATCATATCCCATACTTCCGTTGGCAACGGACAGACCGATATTGATTATTTCATCATCCGTACACTCCATTCTTAT
>JAZLGK010000077.1:0-2114 GCA_045616265.1 Candidatus Limivicinus sp.
ACGGAAATATTGGCGATCCTTACGGGATTGGAAATCGATTCTGCAAAGAGCGGTATCAAACCTGATCTTTCGGAGTATTTAGGTATCAAGAAAGGTCGCAAAAGTCTGTTCCTGCGATACAAGTCTATCGTAGGCGATGACAACAACAGTCGCAAATGGTATCAGCCGACTGTCAACGCACGGCTGAAAAAGTATTTCGCATCTATGGAGTGGGAGAATGTCAGTTCCAATCTGGAAAAACTACCATATTACGCATATATGCTGGATAAGAACACACAGAAATGCGGTGCGGAGCCGGTAGAGGATGAGGGACTTTTCGATTTCGTTTTTGAGCCGGGTTGGAAAGAAAAGCGTGATCCCGAGATGATGGAGCGCATGGCGTCGGTCATCGCTGACTATGAAGAAGCACTCCGCCGGATACGATACCTGCATCACGCTCCGAAAAGCATGAAACGGAGAAACGACGTGGAACGTATCCTCTTTGCGCGTGGGCAGGAAAACGAGTATACCGTTGATGAGCTATATGCGGCATTTGACCGTACGTCCGCAGATAAAATACGCAGATCCCGTCTGCTTTTATCTGAAAGGCAGTGGTATTTGACACCGTCCGAAGAGCGGGAAAATGTGCTTACGGAAATACTTCCCGGTATGTACGGACTGGAATATGCCGATCTGTTCTGTGATTTCCGCTGTAGCGGATACCGGATTCTCGGAGATATTATCTGTGATATGGATGATCTTCACCGAAGTCGTCAGATACAGAAAAAACTCTTTGCCCAAAGGGGTGACAGCAAAGACCTTGTATTTATGCTCAATGGTATCATTCAGTCCCGTGATTACAAGGAAGAGATTGCCCGCCGCTGTGTGATGGCATTACAGCCGCCGACGGCGAGAAACCATTTTGATTTTGAGGAAGCGGCAAAGTGCGCAATAGCGCTCGGCAAGCGGCAATTTGTTCTTGAAGTGCTACCTGCGACGGTGCTGACGCTTACTTGTGACAGGAGCCACGTCTTTGCTTCTCCCACAGAAGAATCTCCGAAGAAAAGGAGGACTCTCCGCAAGTGACAAACGAATGGATAGAGTTTAAGGCATACACGGAGCCGGTGATCTATACGGCAACCGGCAAGCGCGATACTTCCTATCTCGGCAGAATGACCTTTGAAACGATTACGGAGTATGTGGGGATGTCCCGCATCCTGACGATCCTTGCTCGGGGATATCTGTTCCATCATGCTGACGGTAGGCTGCAGGACGGAGATCCCTATGCCCGTGTTGAATATGCCCGGAATGCCCTTTGTGCATGGTGCAGTGTGCCGGATAAAGAAAAGGAGTCTGATCCCACTGTGGATTTCAGCTTTCTTTCAAAGGATTTTCCTACGCTTGTAAATGAAAACGGCGAAGGTTGGTATTGGAGGCACGTGAAGAATGTCATCCGCTTTGTACGAAAGCATCCGGAGCTTACAAGCGTCAATGCGCAGAAAGCATGCGGCAAAATCTCCCGCAGCTTTACACGCGAGTGGCAGAAGCAGGTTCGGAAATACCAGGTGCCGATCTTTGCGCTCAATACAAAAGGGGCATGGACGCTGCGCTTTGATGATATTCTTGCCGATGCCCTCGAATCCGGACCGCTGCGGACGGAAGATTATCGCTTGACGGATGATATTGCGGAGCGGCTGAAACAGGCTGATCTGAACGAAGTACCTTTTGAGGTGGTATCTGACGTGATCTGTTTCTGCCTTGCAAATAGGCAGGAAGATACCGAATGGGTCATACTGCCCGTCGGCAACTTTGATGCCTATTATGGAAACACCTATTTCAGCAGAAAATGGCTCAGCAAGATTCCGAACACGATTTTGGAACGTTCTCCGCAGAAGAGCGGGATTTGCAGAGTGAGATGGGTATAGCCCATAAATGCAAAAAGCCCCGCCCGGAGCTAAGAATCTTAGTTCCGAGCGGGGGTATTCTGCAAAAGTATTACTTCACTGGCAGCTGAATCTCCGTCAGCCAATCACTTACTGATTCTTTGTTCCAGATTCCATCTATGTAGCTCTCTCTTGCAAGACCCGCCACCTCATATCCATTCTTTTCAGCATACTCCATGATATAGGCGTATG
>JAZLGK010000078.1:0-13346 GCA_045616265.1 Candidatus Limivicinus sp.
GCCAAATCGAAGATTTGGACGCTCACTTATGATGAAGGCATTTTTTCGCAGGAATACTTTGTGTATTGCAAGAAAAAATGACAAAATCTGAGCACATTTTATCCGTCAGCTGCCGCAGACGTATTGTGCGGTGTTGCCCTAAAGTAAGCGATGATTAATTCGGCAAGAGCAGATGCCGAAAGCGAATTAATCAGCGGTTCCTAAAGCAAAAAGGAAAGCGAAAAGCGTAAAGTGGAATGAACGGCAATAAATCCCGGATATTCATAATTCCACTCTCCACTCTGAGATAGTCTCATATATCGGTAGGCGATTGTAAAAGTCGGGCAATTAACCACGGCGTTATGTCCCAATCACGGTAGGGAACGGTCTTGACCGTTCCGAAAACTCCGGGGCTGCGGCTTGTCTGCGGAACGCTCAAGAGCGTTCCCTACGGTGCGGCGGAGCTCCCTACGGTGCGGTGGAGTTCCCTACGGTGCGGTGGAGCTCCCTACGGTGCGGTGGAGCTCCCTACGGTGCGGTGGAGAAAAATCAATAATCAGACACTTAAAAATCCTTGATTTTTCAAGTTCTTTTGAGTTTTACAAGTGACTATCATATATCGGAGATCGGAGGAATCAAATGTCAGAACTGACTCCCATGAAGAAGCAGTACAACGAAATAAAGTCCCGGCACGAGGACTGCCTGCTGTTTTTTCGGCTTGGGGATTTTTACGAGATGTTCAACGAGGACGCGAAGATCGCGGCGCGCGAGCTGGATCTTGCGCTGACGACCCGTGACCGGAACGTGGAGGACCCCGAGGAGCGCACGCCCATGTGCGGCGTGCCCTACCACAGCGCCGAGGCGTATATAGCGCGGCTTATCGCCAAGGGCTACAAGGTCGCTATCTGCGAGCAGATGGAAGACCCCGCGCTGGCCAAGGGGCTGGTCATGCGGGACGTGATCCGCATCATCACTCCCGGTACTGTCACGGAGAGCTCCATGCTGGAGGAGGGACGCTCCAATTATATCTGTGCCCTGCACGTCTCCGGCGACCGGGGCGGAGCTGCCTTCTGCGACATCTCCACCGGCGAATTCTGCTGTGCCGCCTTTGAAAAGGACGCGGTTTCCCATATCATCAACGAGCTGGGTCGCTTTTCGCCGAAGGAGGCGGTGCTCTCAGCGGGCGCGATGTCCGAGCGCTCTCTGACGGAATTTTTAAAAGGACGGCTCAACGCCATGACGGAGCCGGATGGGGGACGGTTTGAATATCTGCCCTGCGCCGCGCTCGTGTGTCAGCAGTTCGACTTTAAGGATGTGGATGAATCCAACCTCGGCGACAGCCCCGCGGCGATCACGGCGGCGGGCGCGCTTTTAAAATACATACTGGATACACAGAAATTCGACATCAGCCACATCAACCGCCTGGACGTATTCTTCGGCGGAAGATACATGGAGCTTGACTGGACGACCCGGCGCTCTCTGGAGCTGACGGAGTCCCAGCGCACGGGGGAAAAGCGCGGCTCGCTCCTGTGGGTGCTGGATAAGACGAAAACCCCCATGGGCGGACGACTGCTGCGTTCCTGGGTGGAAAGACCGCTTTTATCTGCCGTGGCGATCCGAAGAAGGCTTTCGGCGGTGGATGAGCTGACGCGAGATCACGTCCTGCGCGCGGAGCTGATGATCCTACTGAAAGGCATCAGCGATATGCAGAGGCTTGTCGGTCGGTGTGTCTACGGTACCGCCGGGGGACGGGATCTCCGCTCTCTTGCGGACTGTGCGGCGGTTTTGCCGAAGCTGAAGGAGCAGCTTGCGGGCGTTCAGAGCATGGAGCTTAAAAGCATACTCAATATGGACTCCCTCGATGATATGCGTTTTGAGATCGACCGCGCCATCGCCGACAACCCGCCCTTTTCCGTAAGGGAGGGCGGCATCCTGCGAAAAGGTTATTCCGAGGAGGTTGACCGCCTCCGCTCCATCCGCGACAACGGGGCGGAGATGGTGGCGCAGCTTGAGCGGCGCGAACGGGAGCGCACGGGCATCAAAAAGCTCAAGCTGGGCTACAACAAGGTCTTCGGCTACTATATCGATGTGCCGAAATCCGCCGGAGAGGCGAATATTCCGGAGGACTATATCCGCAAGCAGACGCTTGTCTCCAACGAGCGATATTTCACCCCGGAGCTCAAAGAGCTGGAAAGCACGCTTTTAGGTGCGAAAGACCGGGTAAACGAGCTGGAATACACTTATTTTTGTGAGATCCGGGACAGCGTTGCGAAAAAGGTGGACCGTATACAGGCAAGCTCTGACGCAGTAGCGCGGCTGGACGCGCTGTGCTCCTTTGCCGAGGTCGCCGTTCGGAATAACTACACCATGCCCGAGGTGGACACCTCGAAAGAGCTCCGCATCATCGAGGGTCGCCACCCGGTCGTCGAACAGAGCCTGAAGGATGTGCTGTTTGTTCCCAACGATACTTTCTTAAACGACAGCGAGGACAGGGTAGCTATTGTCACCGGCCCCAATATGGCGGGTAAGTCCACCTATATGCGCCAGACCGCACTCATTGTTCTGATGACGCAGATGGGTTCCTTCGTTCCGGCGAAAAGCGCGACGGTGGGTATTGTAGACAGAGTTTTCACGAGGATCGGCGCGAGCGACGATCTTGCCTCCGGTCAGTCCACCTTCATGGTCGAGATGAACGAGACCGCGCAGATCATAAAGCACGCAACCTCTTCTTCTCTGCTTATTTTAGACGAAATCGGGCGCGGCACCTCCACCTTTGACGGCATGGCGATCGCCCGGGCGGTGCTGGAATACTGCGCGGATAAAAGAAAACTGGGCGCAAAGACGATGTTTGCGACCCATTATCACGAGCTGTCGGCTTTGGAAGGGCAGATCGGCGGCGTGAGAAATTATAATATCACCGCCAAAAAGCAGGGCGGCAGCCTTGTATTTCTGAGAAAGATCGTTCCCGGCTCGGCGGACGACAGCTACGGCATTGAAGTGGCGAAGCTCGCCGGATTGCCCGAGGGCATAATATCCAAGGCCAAGAGCTATCTTAAAGAGCTTGAGAGCAGCAGTACCGCGCCGGTTGTACCCGGCGCAAGACACGCGGATGATCAGATAAGCTTTGCGGATGTGGGCGCGGACGAGGTGCGCAAGCTCCTCTGCGGTACGGATATCAACAGTCTCACACCTTTGGAGGCCATGAATATGCTCTTTGAGCTGCAGAGGAAAGCGAGAGGCTGATGGAACGCGGAAAACGGCCTGTACCGGAATTTACAAGCGCGCTGACGAAAAAGGAGCTTATCTTTGTCGGCGCGGGATTTATACTGCACATTTTCCTCCTGCCGAATATAGCCGTATGGCTGATCGAAGAAGGCGTGATCGGTGAAACGGCGGGCAATTTTCTCCTGTACGCGGTCATGGCGGTATATACGGTCATCTTCACATGGGGCTTTCTTCGCCGGGATTTTGATCCGCTCGCGGACAGACCTTTGGATTCCGTGTATGAGATCCTTTGGGGTTACTTCTCCATCATGTGTCTTAATTATCTGACGGCTCTGCTGCTTTCGCTGCTCGATCAGGGAGCAAACCCCAACAACGAGGCGGTCATCGATATGGCGGTCGAAAGCGGCGGCCCTGTTTTGGCCATGTCGGTTTTCCTTGCGCCGATCGTGGAGGAAGTTCTGTTCCGCGCCGGGATTTTCGGCTTTCTGCGAAAATATAACCGCATAGCGGCCTATGCGGTAACGGCGTTTGTGTTTGCGGCATACCATCTCTGGGGCTTTATAATGCTGGACGCCAAAAACCTTGTCTTCCTTGTGCAGTACATCCCCGCCGCCGTTATCCTCTGCCGCATTTATGAACAGAGCAACACCGTCTGGTGCCCCATAGGGCTGCATATGCTGGTTAATTTCATGTCTCTGCAGACCATTAGTGCAGTAGGCAGAATGACGTAAGAAAGGTTAACCATGTCCGACCATGTAATTCACCCCATCGCTCATATCGAGAGCGATCTTACAACCAAATTCGGCATTCCCCGGCAGGCCGGGATCGTGGAGGAGCTGGAGGCGCGGATCGTTTTTGATGGGAAATACGCAAACCCCGAAGCTCTCCGCGGGATCGAGGGCTTTTCCCACCTGTGGCTTATCTGGCAGTTCTCGGAAAACCTCCGGGAGGACTGGTCTCCCACGGTGCGGCCGCCGCGGCTTGGGGGAAATGAACGTCTCGGTGTGTTTGCCACGCGCTCGCCCTTTCGCCCGAACGCTCTGGGGCTGAGCTGTGTCCGGCTCATGAGGATCGAAAAAGACGAAAAAGGAGCCCTTTGCCTCGTGGTCGCAGGAGCGGATCTGATGAACGGCACACCGATCTTTGACATCAAGCCCTATATTCCCTATGCCGATTGTCATCCGGAGGCACTCTCCGGCTTTGCTCCCGACAGCGGTACAAAACTGGAAGTGAAGTTTGAAGAGGGCGCGGCGGAAAAACTCCCGGCGGGGAAAAAGGACGTTATAGCCGCGATCCTTGCCAACGACCCGCGCCCGCGCTACCATCATGACAGTGAGCGGGTGTATGTCATGGAGTTTGCGGGACAGGAGATCCGTTTTTGCGTCTGCGGCGAGGTTCTGACCGTGCTGTCGTAAAAGGTAATAAATTTACAGAAAAAGCAAAAATGACACTTGATATATTTCCTGTATAATGATAATATGAGAAAAATTTTTTCAGAGATGGGGTCGGCTAACACATATGACACATAAAGAAATCGCGGAAATATGCGGCGTCAGCATCAGCACCGTCTCCAAAGCACTGAACGGGAAAACCGGCGTGAATGAAGCTCTGCGGAGCAAAATTCTTTCCCTCGCCGAGCAAGAGGGAGAAGCCAAAGCAAAGCCTCTCCCGGACAAACCGTCTTTTCCCAAAAAGAGAGGCCGAAAAACCGGGAAAAAATATGTCGGCGTTATCATACGCAGTACACGCAGTTATTTTCCTTTTGAGATTACGGAGGCAATCAATGAAGCGCTCTGGTCCCGTGATTACTCTATGGGCGTTTTCCTTGCAGAGAAAAATGCGGACGAGATCGCCAAGGCCGTTTCCCTCGAAAAAGAGGACAGACTTGCGGGATTGATATTGCTGGGCGGAAGATACGATTATACGCTTGAGGAGATAAAGAAGATCTCCGTGCCCTTTGTCATGTGTACCTATACAAACCGATTCGGTACGCTCCCGGCAGATTCCTATTCCTCCGTGAGCTGTGACGATTATATGGTCGGCTATGACGCTGCAGAGGTGCTTATTAAAGCCGGGCACAGAAGGATCGGCGCCATTTTTCCGGGCACGGACAAAAGCACGATCTCTTCCCTGCGATACAGCGGTTTCTGTGCGGCGCTGGCGGATAACGGGATAGAGCTTGATCCGAAGCTTGTCGTCACCTCCGGAAGCTATGATATGGATGCCGCCTACCGAAGCGCTAAGGAACTCATAGAAAGCGGTACGGAGATGACGGCGCTCTATACCGTTTCGGACAACATGGCAATGGGCATTATGAAGGCGCTGGCGGAGCGCGGGATAAGAGTGCCGCAGGATATGTCGCTCATGTCCATCGACGGACTCGATTTTACCCGCTATACGGTGCCCTCACTCACAACGATGGATATGCCGATGAAGGAGATCGGACGGGAATGCGTGGAGCAGCTCATTTCTCTTATCAACGGCGGGGCGCATCGGCAGAAGATATTTACCGCCCGGCTCCGCCCCGGCGGAACGGTCAGGAAGATCCGAAAAAAACAGAACCGAGCCTGATTTCAGGCTCGGTTTGCTGTATTTAAAGGATCTTACTGTGCTTCGATGATGGTAATACGACCCTGGCCGTAGGGGTCGGCGTAATCCTCGCTGACCTCGCAGACAACGACGGTATTGCCGAAGGGGCAGACGGAAAGGAGAGCGCCGTAGGTGATGTCACCGGCCGGGAGGTCGGCACGGACGCCGCCGCCGTTGATGATCGCAATATCTGCACCGAGGAGCGTGCGGTAGGCGTCAGCGCAGAAGTCGGCAAGGTTGGTCTCGCAGCTGCGTACCATTCTCTCGCCGGTCTTCGGGTCGTTGATGTACATATCAAAATTGCTGTGACCGACGACCTGATCGGAGATCTCGCTCATGGCATCGTTGATGTCGCCGATAATATCGCCCACGCCGTTGTCGTGGATCAGGATGGAGCTCACTTTGCCGTCCGTGCCGATGGTGAGGCAGCCGATATATTCAAGCGCTGTGCCGGTAGAGGTTAGGAGAACTTCCTTCCCCTCGTCATTCTTGACCAGTTCACCGGGCATGACGGTGTGGGAGTGAGCGTCCAGCATCACGTCGATGCCGTGGGTATGGGTGATGACCGCGGAAGAGGTGCGGCCGTAATCGGTCTCGTCGATACCGAGATGCGCCAGCGCGATCACGTAATCCACGCTCTCGGCCCGGACGTCATCTCTAGTCAATTGTAAAACTCCGTTTTACAATTGAAAACTCGCGCTCATCGCGCTCCATTTGGTCGCTTGGTCGGCGCGAGGACTCACTTTGCTCGTCTCAGAGAGTTTTTAAGGCGGCAAAGCTGCCTTAAAAACATATTGGAATTTATTTTCAGTGAATTCTACAATCACCTATTATTTTTCTCTGATGTGGAAAAAGTCACCTCAGAAGAAATAAATCTATTATATCAGATGTTTATCATTTTTCAATAAAAAAAAGATGAAGCGTAAAAAAAGGGTAAAAAAAGAGGACAAGGCAACCCGCTTTGTCCTCTTTGGCGAAGCATATAAACAATTAAACTTAACCCTTAGCCGCGCTTTCCGATTTTTTCTTTCTGTCCTTTACGGCATTGCGGTCGGAGGCGGTGACAACGATCCTCTGAATGACGATGAACAGAGCGAGCAGGCCGCCGGTTGCGATCTTGCCCCACCAGGAGAGCAGATTGCCGTTGAAGGTGATCAGCGCGGGAATGACGGATTTCAGCAACACACCGAACATCGTGCCGATCATGTAGCCCGTACCGCCGGTGAGCAGCGTACCGCCTATGACCGCGCAGGTGATCGCTTCCAGCTCGCCGCCCTGCAATGCGAGGTTCCAGCCGCTCTTGACTTCCAGCAGGTAAGCAAAGCCCGCGAGGACAGAGCAGAAACCGTTGAAGCCGTACACAAAAATCTTCGTTTTCGCAACAGGAAGTCCCATCAGCTTCGCAGACTGCTCGTTGCCGCCGACAGCATAGATGTTGCGTCCCATCTTTGTTTTCTGAAGGATCACAGTTCCGACAATGATCATGACAATGAAAACAAGAAGGTTGATATTGATAAACGCGATCGGTTTGATCTTGACCCATTCCCCTTCGGAGAACTTCTTGAAGTAGATCTTGAAGCCGGCCAGAGCGTCGATCATAGGATGGTCGATGGAGATGGATTCACGGCTGATAAGAGACGCAACGCCGCGGGCGAGGAAGTTACCGGCGAGAGTGGCGATAAAGGGCGGAACTTTCAGGAAATGGATCGCCGAGCCCTGCAGGAGACCCAGTCCGACGCCGATGATCATGGCAACGGCCATACAGATCGCCGGATGGATGCCAAGTCTTGTCGTGCCGTAAGCGACGATCATACCGGTCAGGCAGGCGATGGAGGCGACGGACAGGTCAATGCCGCCCGTGAGCAGAACCATGGTCATACCCACGGCGGAAATGCCAAAATAGGCATTGTCCTTGAACATGTTGACAAAGGTTCTGAGAGAATTGAAACCGATATCGTTGCTGCCGAGCTTGCCGAAACGGAAGCTGCCGTAAAGATAGATCAGCAGGAAAATGCCGACCGTGGCATAAACCATGATGTACTGTGGCTTGAGAAGGCGGCTGGCCAGCGAGGGCTTTTTGTTCAGCGTGTCATGCATGGACAGCACCTCCTTCCGCGCTGCCGGTATCACCCTTCGCTTTCTTCTTTCCGAGCTTGGACATTCTCTGGCGGACAGGCTCAGACTGGAGGACGATGACAACGATAATGATGAGAGCCTTGAAAGCCATCGTTGCTTCGGAAACAATACCGAAGTAATAGACAAAGGTGACGATGGTGCGGATAATGATGGAGCCGATGACCGTTCCGGCGAGGCTGAATTTACCGCCGGACATATTCGTGCCGCCGATAACGACCGCAAGAATGGCGTCCATTTCAAAGTTTATACCTGCGTTGTTGGAGTCATTAGACATAATGCGGGAAGAGTAAATCAGCCCGGAAATTGCGGAAAGAAGTCCGGTCAAGGCAAAAACGATCAGAATGATCTTTTTGGAATCAATGCCGCTCAATCTGGAAGCCTCACGATTGATACCGACGGATTCGACCATTGTACCGAATGCCGTCTTACGGACAAAAAGCGCCACCATCAATACGATGATTGCCGTTATAACGATTGGCGTCGGCAAACCCATAATACTTCCGAGGCCGATAAACCTGTACGGTGTATACCCGGTCGTGAACTGTTTGCCGTTGGTGACGATCTGGGCAATGCCGCGTCCGCAGACCATGAGGATCAGGGTTGCAATGATCGGCTGCATACCGATCTTGGCGATCATAAAGCCATTAAATAATCCCATAAGTGTGCAAACAACGAGCGGAACGATTATTACAAGATAAAACGGATAAATCGTATAATCTCCGGGGGTAGTATACTCAAGAACATTCCATCTTAGGAACTTCAAAGCAATCGCACCGCTTAGCGCAACAAGCGCACCGACGGAAAGATCTGTGCCGCCAAGTGCAATGACAAGGGTCATCCCCATCGCAATAATGGTGATTTCAGAAGACCTGTTGAGTATGTCAATCAAGCTGCCATACAGCATATGCGTTGCCGGCTGATAGGAAATTTTAAAGAAGTCCGGACGAATAATAAAGCAAACCAGAAGAATAAGAAGCTCCGCAATAACAGCCCAGGTGATCTTTGTCTGCATAACAGCAGAAAAATTCAGTCTTTTCTTTTTCATGCAGTCTGTACTCCTTCCTGTGTGCCTTCGGCAATGATATTGAGGATCGTCTGCTGCGTGCAGCCTTCTCCGTCCACCTCTGCGACCTTGCTTCCGTCGCGCATGACAATGATCCTGTTGGAGCAGCGGATGATCTCGTCAAGCTCGGAGCTTATGAATATAACGGAGACGCCTTTGCCGCACATCTCCAGCATCAGTCGCTGGATTTCGGCTTTTGCACCGACGTCGATACCTCTTGTCGGTTCATCGAGAATGAGAACATCGGGATTGGCTGCCATCCAGCGGGCAAGAATGACCTTCTGCTGGTTGCCGCCCGAGAGCTCGCCGATCTTCTTTTCGGCATCCGGGGTAGCGATGGAGAGAAGCCTGATATATTTGTCGGCCAGCTCATCCTGTTCCTGACGGGACATGGGATGGAGGAAGCCCTTTCTCGCCTGCACAGCCAGAGCGATGTTTTCCCGGATCGAGAGATCTCCGATAATGCCGTCTCTTTTTCTGTCCTCGGGGCAGAAAGCGAGGCTGGCGTTAATGGCATCCAGCGGCTTTTTGACCTTGACGGTCTTTCCGTTGACGGTAAGCGTACCGTCCTGTGCCGGGACTGCGCCGAAGATGACCTCGGCGGTCTCTGTACGGCCGGAGCCTAAAAGTCCGGCAAAGCCCATCAGCTCGCCTTTTTTCAGAGTGAGGTTGACATTTTCAATATGACCGGGGGTACCGAGATCGTCCGCCTTGAGAACTTCGGGGGCGTCGGCAGCCACGTCGGCTCTTTTCAGATTAAATATAACGTCCATGTCCTTGCCGATCATCTTGGTGACAAGTTCCATCTTGGTGATCTCGTTTATATGGAACGTGCCGACAAGACCGCCGTTTCTCAGAATGGTGAGACGGTCGGAAACGGTAAAGACCTGATCGAGAAAGTGCGTAATAAAGATGATTCCCATTCCCTCTGCCTTGAGCTCGTTCATAACGGCGAAGAGAAGCTTGACTTCGTTATCGTCCAGAGACGAGGTAGGCTCGTCAAGAATAAGAATTTTAGCGTCGATGTCCACCGCGCGGGCGATGGATACCATCTGCTGAATAGCGGTGGAATAGGAGCTGAGAGGACGGGTGACGTCGATATCCACATGGAATCTTGCCATAAGCTCCTTCGCTCTGCGGTTGATCTCTTTCCAGTCGATGGAACCGCGCTTCATCGGCTGGCGGCCGACGAAGATATTTTCCGCGACCGTGAGGTTGGGACAGAGGTTGATCTCCTGATAAACGGTGGAGATACCCATATTGAATGCGTCCTGAGGACTGGTAGGCGTGATTTTTTTACCATCAAAAACAATGGTACCCGCATCCATGTGATGGACGCCCGTGAGGCATTTAATCAGTGTTGATTTGCCGGCGCCGTTTTCCCCGAGAAGTGCGTGAACTTCGCCTTTTTCAAGCGTAAAATCAACTTTATCAAGGGCTTTTACACCGGGAAACTGAATTTCAATGCCCTTCATTTCCAGTAAATGATCCGGCAAAACAAATTCCTCCTCTTTTCTGTAAAAAGCAATGCTGTCAACGCAAGGCTTTCCGTGTGTAGGGAACGGCCTTGGCCGTTCCGTAAATTCGCGGGGTTCGGGCGGAACGCTCAAGAGTGTTCCCTACGGTGCCTCTGTTGACGTCATTGATGTAAAAGAAAAGGGACTGGCTGAAAAGCCAGCCCCTTAAAAGTCAGACTGAGATATTAGTATACGCGGGAATCAATGACGTCTGCTGCCTTGATAGAAACAACGGGCAGATCTGTATTGATCTCAATGCCGCCGACACAGTCAAAGACACCTTCTGCAGGGTGAACAACAGTCTTATCAAAGGTCTCGCCAGCTTCAAGAGCTTCGATGGTGTCAATAAGGAAGTCACCGTAGAGAGGAGTGCACTCGACAGTGCAGTTCATTTCGCCAGCAACGATGGCATCAAATGCCTGCTTGACGGAGTCGCAACCGACAATGATGATGTCCTTGCCGGGAACAAGACCGGCAGCCTTGATTGCCTCGATTGCGCCGAGAGCCATGTTGTCGTTCTGAGCAAGAAGAACGTCGATCTTGTCAATGGACTTCAGCCAGGATTCCATGACAGGCTGACCTTCAGCAGTGGTGAAGTTACCGGACTGCTGAGCAACAACCTTCATGTTGGGGTACAGCTCAAGACCTTCGAGGTTGCCCTTGGTACGGCCGACCTGTGCGTCTGCACCGGTGGTGCCTTCCATGATAGCAACAGCGATCTCCTCATCGCCGCGGCCGATGCTCTTCAAGTATTCGCCGGCCCAAATTGCCATACGACGACCTTCTTCAACGAAGTCACCGCCGAAAGCTGCAACATAGTCGATCTTGTCGGCACAGTCAGGAATACGGTCAAGAAGGATCAGAGGGATCTCAGCCTCGTTGACTTCTGCAAGAACTTCGTCCCAGCCAGTGGAAACAACACCGGTGAAGAGGATGTAGTCAACATCCTGAGTGATGAAGTTACGGAGAGCCTTGATCTGGTTTTCCTGCTTCTGCTGAGCGTCATCATAGATGAGCTCCCAGCCTTCGTGACCTTCGATAGCGGCACAGACGTTGTCCGTGTTAGCAGTACGCCAGTCAGACTCCTGGCCGATCTGAGAGAATGCGATCTTGAGATCATCTGCAAATGCGGAAATGCCGAGGGACATAACCATTGCCAGTGCGAGGATAATTGCGAGAGTCTTTTTCATGGTTGTTTTTTCCTTTCGATAAATATTGTTACAGACAGTCTTGAAGGCGATCTGTAATCTACAAGCCAAAACAGAGCCGCTCTTCCGCGAGTCTATTTGATACATATAATCTTAGCTATTTTATACAAATGTGTCAAGACTAAATCGACGGAATAAACAAACAAAAATGAAAGAGCGATTTTGTTCATAATGACAGAAATGGAATTTTTCGGTCGAAACTCAGCCGCATTTTTTTATTCGGAACCGGAAGCGCCTTTCACTTTGCCTGCACCGACTCCGCAGCGGCGGCTTCCCGCTCCTTGCAGACGCGGATCCAGGAAGGCACCCGGTCAAGGACCTCTTTTACTTTCGGCATAAGCTCCGGAACCCTGATCCCCTGCGGGCACATCTTCACACACATACCGCAGCCGATGCAGTTCTCGCTTTTTCCGCCTTCGCCGAGAGCCAGACGCTTCATATCGATATTGATGCTCGGGTAGAACTTTGCTTCGTTGTAAAGCTTGATGATCTCGGGGATTTCCAAGTGGGCCGGGCAGGTCTTCACACAGTAGCGGCAGCCCGTGCAGGGAACGGCGTCCTTCAGCTCCTCCGCAATATCGAACAGAACGGAGGTCTCTTCTTCGCTGAGCGGTTTTCTCTGCTGAAATGTTTTGATGTTGTCCCGCATCTGCTCCGCGCTGCTCATGCCGCTGAGGATCATTTTCACATTCGGCAGTCCCTGCAGGAAGCGGAAAGCCCAGGCTGGCACGGAATCCTCGGGGCGCAGAGCTTTGAGACGCTCTTCGACGGGTTCGCTGAACGATGCGAGCTTTCCTCCGCGGACAGGCTCCATGACCCAGACGGGAATGCCTCTTTCGGTCAGCATTTCATATTTGCTTTTGGCGTCCTGCAGCGTCCAGTCGAGGTAATTCAGTTGGATCTGGCAGAATTCCATGTGCTCGCCGTAAGCATCCAGAAAACGCTCGATGCACTCAACATCGCCGTGGGTCGAAAAACCGAGATGCCGGATCCGACCCAGCTTTTTCTGCTCGATGAAATAATCGACGATCCCCCATTTCGGGTCGAGGTAATTGCCGATGGAGTGCTCGTTGATGTTGTGCATGAGATAGAAATCAAAATAGTCCACCCCGCACTTTCTGAGCTGTTCCTCAAAGGTGCCCTTCGGGTCGTAGGAGGCGGCGATCTGATGGCCGGGATATTTGTCGGCGAGATAGAAGCTGTCGCGCGGATATCTTGCAAGGGCTTTTCCTATGGCCGTTTCCGAGCGGCCTGCGTGATAGGGAGCGGCGGTATCAAAATACCGGACCCCGTTTTCCAGTGCGATATCGACCATCTCATCCACGATCTGCTGATCGATATCTTTTTCGTTCCCGCCGGGGATCCGCGGCAGACGCATGGTGCCGAAACCCAGGGCGGATAAGCTCAAATCCTGAAAATCTGTGCTGTAAACCATGTTCTTTCCCTCTCTGTTTTCTTAATAACATTCCATTGGTTTTCTCTGATTATATGAATTTGCGATATTAAGACGAGTATAGCACGCTGAGAAACTCAGTACAAGAAAAATATCCTGAACGGTTTAAGGCAATACCGCATAATGCGGCAAGAGCAGATGGCGAGAGAAAATGGGTTCTGATGAAGGCATTTTTT
>JAZLGK010000079.1:0-12650 GCA_045616265.1 Candidatus Limivicinus sp.
CGTTATGTCCCAATCACGGTAGGGAACGGTCTTGACCGTTCCGAAAACTCCGGGGCTGCGGCTTGTCTGCGGAACGCTCAAGAGCGTTCCCTACGGTGCGGTGGAGCTCCCTACGGTGCGGTGGAGCTCCCTACGGTGCGGCGGAGAAAAATCAATAATCAGACACTTAAAAATCCTTGATTTTTCAAGTTCTTTTGAGTTTTACAAGTGACTATAAACAGGGATAAGAAAAAGGAGGGGCTGTACCCTCCTTTTATATATATGCTCAATGATTCCCGGTTAAAACCACGGGAGAAACGCCGCGGCGACCGCAAAGACGATCGAGGGCAGGAGATTGGCCACCTTGATTTTTTTATCAAAGCAGAGATTCAATCCTACACAGAAGATCAGGATCGAACCTACGAGGGAGAGGTTTGCAAGCGCCGCCTCGGTCATGATCGGTTCAATGAGCCTTGACAGCGCTGTGACCGAACCCTGAAATACCGCCACCGGAATGGCGGAAAAGATGCAGCCCTTTCCCATGGAGCTGGCCATGACCATGACGATCACGAGGTCAAGGATGCCCTTGGTAAGGAGGATCTCATAATCAGCGTAGAGACCGTCACTGATGGAGCCGATCACCGCCATCGCACCGATGCACACGGTAAGGGAGGCGTTCATAAAGCCGTTCAGAAAACTCTTGTCCCCGCTGCTGTTGGATTTTTCTCTCAGCCATCTGCCGAAACGCTCCAGCGCTCCCTCAATGTCGATCAGTTCCCCCGTAAGTCCGCCCAGAGCGAGGGAGAAGATCATCATCATGGTTCCCTGTGTGCCGAGGCTGTTCTCTCCTATGACAAGTATTTTGCTCAGGGCTCCCGATGCGCCGATAAATATCACACTCAGCCCCATGGCAAACATAAGGATATTCTGCACCCGCTCCTTCAGCGCCTTGCCGATCAGTACTCCCGCAAGACCGCCCAGCACGATCAGGGCGCAGTTGATTATGGTTCCCAGACCCGGCATTTCTATCATCTCCCAAAGCAGTTTGAGGCGGGCATAACTGCCCGCCTCAAAGTATACACCAGAACTTAGGCGTAGTACAGCAAATCATTCAATTCTACAGGGGGAAAAATCTATAATTTCCGCGCCGAGTGCGGAATACTTTTCCTTCCACTCGTCAAAGCCGAAACAGAGATTTTCTTTTCGGTGGCAATCACTGGAAAGAACGAATTTCGCCCCTCTCCGGGCAAGATAGCGGACGATCTCCGGCGAGGGATAGGGCGCGGAGGTATAGCCGCGGGAGATAGCGCCGGTGTTGATCTCAAAGGGCTTGCCGCATAAAAGGAGTCTGTCGGCGGCGTTCTGCCATGCTTTCCGGTACCGCTCGGAGCGGGTGTCAAAAAGAGAACAGCGCTCGTTCATTTTGGCTACAAGATCAAAATGCCCGATGATGTCGCACTTCGTCCGCTCGTACATATTCGCCTCCGTGCGAAAATACTCCTCCGCAACAGACAGCGTATCTCCGCCGAAATACTTCCGGGCGGCTTCCCGGATACACTCCACCTTCCAGTCCACAGCGTAGTATTCTCCGTCCAATTCAAGGTGATGGAGAGATCCGATCACGTAATCAAAGCCCTCAACAGAGGTGAAGGAGTAGTATTCCTGCTCTATCCCGCAATAGAGCTCTATGCGGTCTTTGTATTTTTCTTTCAGCGAAGAGATGTAGGCAATGTAGTTTTTCTGCCCTTCCTCACTGAGACTGAACTGAGCATAACAGGGGGCATAGCTGTGTTCGGAAAACCCCAGACGCGGTATGCCTTTCTCTATGGCATATTCTATTATTTCCTCCGGTGCATCGACCCCGTCGCTGAGGGTAGAGTGAACATGAAAATCGCTGAACTGTGTGTAGTCCATAGCTGACCTCGATTCGTGAACGGATATGCAAAAAGAAATGACCGCTCCTTACTGCGGTCATTTCTTCGGGATGATAGTCCGGTACTGACCGTCTGTCGGCAGTGCCTTTTCCCGCCTGTGTGCATTGTATGATCAGAGCTTTTCAAGCCCCACGTTCAGACGGCGGAGGGTTTCTTCCCTACCGAGAATGCGGCAGATCTCGACCGCACCGCCGGGAGTAACCGCCTTGCCGGCAGCGGCGATGCGCACAGGCCACATGACCTTGGCATTCTTGACCTCCATCTTTTCCGCCATGTTGACCATGACCGCCATGATGCTTTCATCGTTCCAGTCGGAGAGCGCCTCAAATTCGGGGATGATCTTTGCCAGCACAGCCTTGGAGGACTCTTTATCGGACTTGGACTTCTTGTGGACAAAAAGCTCGGTATCATACTCGGGCAGAACATCAAAGAAATCCACCTTTTCGGGGATGTCGTTCAAGACCTCGGTGCGCTGCTGGAGAAGAGCGGCGATCGCGGCGGCATCGTATTTCTCATTTTTAACGCTCTTGCGGATAAAGGGCTCGGCGACCTTCGCAAAATCCTCCGGGGACATGGCGCGGATATACTCGGCGTTGAAGTATTTCAGTTTTTCAATATCGAAGATAGCGGGAGACTTGGAGATACCGGAAATGTCGAAAATCTCCTTCAGCTCGTCCAGCGAGTAAATCTCCTGTTCACCTCTGGGACTCCAGCCCAGAAGCGCTACATAGTTGAGCACCGCGTCGGTGAGATAGCCCTGTGCGATAAGGTCTTCATAGGATGGGTCGCCGTGGCGCTTGGACATTTTGTTGTGCGCGTCGCGCATAACGGGAGAGCAGTGGACATATTTCGGAATATTCCAGCCGAAGCCCTGATACAGCAGATTATATTTCGGAGAGGAGGACAGATATTCGCTGCCGCGCACGACATGGCTTATGCCCATGAGATGGTCGTCAATGACATTGGCGAAGTTATAGGTGGGCAGACCGTCGCGCTTGATGAGCACCTGGTCGTCAAGGGTCGCATTCTCAACAGTGATGTCGCCGAAGATCTCGTCATGGAAGGTCGTTGTACCTTCGTGGGGGATGCGCTGGCGGATGACATAGGGCTTGCCCTCGGCGGCGAGACGGTCGGATTCCTCACGGGACAGGGAACGGCAGGGGTCGTCGGCACGGTCAAAATCGCCGCTGTCCTCCTCGGACTCGGTCTTTTCGCAGAAGCAGCGGTAGGCATGACCGCGCTCCATCAGAAGCTCCGCATACTCTTTATAGAGAGGGCGGCGTTCGGTCTGGATATAGGGAGCGACGGGACCGCCTACATCGGGACCTTCGTCGTGGTCGAGATGGCATTCCTTCATCGTCTTGTAGATCACATCCACAGCGCCCTCGACCAGTCTCCCCTGGTCGGTATCCTCGATGCGCAGAATGAATTTGCCATTGTCGTGTCTTGCTATAAGATAGGTGTAGAGAGCGGTACGCAGATTCCCCACGTGCATATATCCCGTAGGAGAGGGAGCAAAACGGGTACGGACCTCGTTTTTGGGAATGCGTGCTTCCATCTCATCAAACCATTGAACGTCTTTCATATTAATCATCCATTCCGCCGCTTCGCGTCGGCACAAATTTTAAGGGAAAAGCTGCATCTTATCACGCGAAGCAAAGGAATGATAAGATGATTATAATTTTGTTTTAGTTAGTGTGAAAGGAACTTTCACACTAACCTCCGAAAATACGGTAAAATCGGAATCCGGAATTTGGAATTCTGCATTAGATATAATATTTTACATTTTCACAGTTGTCAAGATGAAGTTATTCTGTTAAAATGTAAAAGATTGAGAATAAACGCTTTTTTCTTAAAAATATAAAATGTTGAAGGAAACAAAAATGGAAACCAACGAAACCGCAAAAAAAACTCTGCTCTCCGGCATTCAGCCCTCCGGTGATCTGCATCTCGGCAACTATCTCGGCGCCGTCAAAAACTGGGCCGCTATCGCCGATGAGTTCGACTGCTATTATTTTATGGCTGACCTGCATACCCTTACCGTGCGGCAGGATCCCAAGGAGCTGCGCCGCCGCTCCACCGCCCAGCTTGCACAGTATATCGCCTGCGGTCTTGACCCCGAGAAGAACACTCTCTTTCTTCAGAGTCACGTTCACGAGCACGCGGAGCTTGGCTGGATCCTCAACTGCTACACCATGTTCGGTGAGCTTTCCCGCATGACGCAGTTCAAGGATAAAAGTGCCAAAAATGCCGATAATATCAACGGCGGTCTTTTCACCTATCCCGCTCTGATGGCGGCGGATATCCTCCTGTATCAGGCGGACTTCGTGCCCGTGGGACAGGATCAGAAGCAGCACTGTGAGCTGACCCGCGATATCGCCATTCGCTTCAACAACATCTACGGCGAGACCTTCAAGGTTCCCGAGCCTTACATCCCCAAGGTGGGCGCAAGGATCATGAGTCTCGGCAATCCAAGCTCCAAAATGTCCAAATCCGACCCGCAGGGCTGCGTATTTCTGCTGGATAAACCCGAGGAGATCGCCCGCAAATTCAAGCGCGCCGTTACGGATTCCGACACAGAACACTGTGTACGCTACGACCCGGACAGCAAGCCCGGTGTTGCCAATCTTATGAGTATTTACTCCTCCGTCACCGGCAAGAGCTTTGACGAGATAGAGAAGGAGTTCGACGGCAAGGGCTACGGCGCTTTTAAGCCCGCTGTCGGCGATGCGGTCGTCGAGACTCTGCGCCCCATCCGTGAGGAAGCGGAGCGCATGATCGCAGACAAGGCTTACCTTCAGCAGGTTTATACGGACGGCGCGCAGAAGGCAAGCTGCATTGCCCGCAAAACTCTGCGCAAAGTCTATAAAAAGGTCGGTCTTGTAGAGAAACCTTTCTGAGATTCGGCTTTTCATCAAAAGAAATATTATTAGGCAATTGTAAAAGTCGGGCAATTAACCACGGCGTTATGTCCCAATCACAGTAGGGAACGGTCTTGACCGTTCCGAAAACTCCGGGGCTGCGGCTTGTCTGCGGAACGCTCAAGAGCGTTCCCTACGGTGCGGGGGAGTTCCCTACGGTGCGGGGGAGAAAAATCAATAATCAGACACTTAAAAATCCTTGATTTTTCAAGTTCTTTTGAGTTTTACAAGTGACTAAAAGAAATATTATTTATCGGAGATAATATTCGATGTTTCAGAACATTCCTGTATGGCTGAGAATCGTGCTTTCCTTTGTGCTCTCCTTCGGAATATCGTTCTGCCTGACGCCGCCTGTCAAGGTCTTTGCGGAAAAAGTCGGTGCGATCGATGTGCCGAAGGACGGAAGACGAGTTCATGACCACCCTATTCCCCGCATGGGAGGCATGGCGATATTCGTCGGGTTTCTGATGTCTGTTATCGTATTCGTCAGCTTTTCTACCCAGATCATGGGCATTGTGATCGGCGCGCTTATCATCGCCATGATGGGCGCGGTCGATGATATCATGAATCTCAATCCATGGGTCAAGCTCGTTGTGCAGATCATCGCAGCGCTGGTAGCCATTCGCTGCGGCATTGTGTTTACCGTCATTTCAAACCCCAATTTTCTCTCCTATAACACGACGATCCAGATCGGCTGGCTTGCTGTTCCCCTGACGATATTGTGGATCGTGGGCTGTACCAACGCCATCAATCTGATAGACGGTCTGGACGGTTTGGCAGTGGGAGTATCTGCGATCAGCTCCTTTTCCATGATGATCGTGGCTCTCTTTGTGGCAGACGCCAATACCACTTTCATTCTTGCGGCTCTTTGCGGCGCCTGTATAGGTTTCATGCCCTACAACATGAACCCGGCGAAGATCTTCATGGGGGACGTCGGTTCGCAGTTCCTGGGCTACGTGCTGGCGACCACCTCGATCATGGGTCTTTTCAAGCTGCATACGATCATTACTTTCATTGTGCCGGTATTGGCCATGGCGATCCCTCTTGCGGATACACTCTTTGCCATCGTCCGCCGCACACTCAAGGGACAGAGTCCTTTCCATGCGGACAAGGGGCATTTTCATCACAGACTGTTGGCACTCGGTCTTTCTCAGAAGCAGGCGGTCGCCGTTCTCTACGGCCTGTCCGCGATCATGGGACTTGTCGGTGTGCTGCTGGCCGGTAAAAACACACTGATGCGCATTTTGTGCGTTATCGCCGCGTTTATCGTGTCGCTGACGGTATGGTTTTTTGTGTTCAAGGGAAACCCCAATTTGAAGAAGAAATCGGCGAAGCACGAAAATAACAATAAAAAAGCTGAATGAATATGAAATCATTCAGCTTTTTTTATAAAAGAAACATCGCGCCCATGATAATGAGCAGTTCGCTGTCGCCGCTTTCGCGGTACATGAGATAGAGGATCAGCAGCAGAATGATATCCTCGTTATCCAGCGGCTCTTTCGCACCCGGGACGATCTTTTCTATTTTTTTCATAATGTTTTCAAAGGCATTGCCGGAGCTTTGAGGCAGTGGGGCAGCCGTATGGGCGTGTTCTTTTTTTCGCTCAAGCTGCGATTCGTCGATGCGCTGCACTTTCCCTGTGTTGCCCTGCCAGCGGTTAAGCATTGCTTTCTCCCTCCATGGCAAGCCTTGCGATTCGCACAAGCTTTGCGATCCGCAGCGCTTTTTCCATCTTTCCCCGACGTTTGTCGGAGAGATACGGTGCGATCGCTTCGAGCATGGCCCGCTCCCCCTTTTCCCTGTCATCGCCCTGATTCATAAGCTGTGCAATGCGGCTGAGCATCTCTGCGTCCGGCATAGCGCCTGTATCGGTATTCGGAGGAGAAGCACCGTTCCCGCTGCCGGTCATGAAGCTTTGAGCAAGCCTTGTGATCTTCTCCATCTGTTCCGGGTCACCGAGAACACTGCTTATTCTGCTTTCCAGCTCATCCATGGCCGACACCCCGTCTTATTTTAATTCCCCAGCATTTTGCGGACGTTTTCCGCGAGCCGCTTTCCTTCGTCGGTGCTCAGTACCGCGGAGAGCAGCTCGTGCAGGGCCTTGCTGTCTCCGCTCTTTGCGGCCTGCTGTATCTTATCCGCGTCGATCATGCGGCTGATTTTCTGTCCGTCCTCGCTTTCAGCCAGCTTCTTTATGTCGTCGGTCTTTCCCCGGCGCATAAGCTCCTGTCCCACGTCCTCAAACCTGTTCACACCCATTTACCCATTCCTTTCCCTGCTATAACAAATGCGCAGTAGGGAACGGTCTTGACCGTTCCGCCTTAATACCGCGAATTTTCGGAACGGTCAAGACCGTTCCCTACACTCAGAAAGCTTAATCCTTTTCCTTACAGTATATGCCGGGAAACGGGAAATGATAATAAGGAGTAGTTAACTTTATGAAAGCTGCGGTTTTTTCAGACACACACGGCAGCACGGCGCTGATGGTCGAAGCCGTTCGGCGGCTGAGACCCGATGTGCTCATCCACCTCGGCGACTATGAGCGCGATACCGAGATCCTGCGCCGGGAGTTCCCCGAAATACCTCTTTACTCCGTCTGCGGCAACTGCGACATGGCGGTGATGTCACCGCTGACGGATATTGTGCCGCTCGGCCCGGTAAAAGCGTTCATCTGCCACGGACACAGCTACGGCGTTGAGTACAATAATATTGACCGCCTTGTCTACTCCGCGCAGGAGCAGGGCGCAAAGATAGCCCTGTTCGGACATACCCACTCGGCGTACAACGGCGAAGCTGGCGGCGTAAAGGTCATCAATCCCGGCACGGCAGGCAGAGGCAGAACGCTCACCTACGCTTTCATTGAAGTCTTTGATAACGGCGGCATCGCCTCGGAGATCCGGGAGCTGTAAACCGGGGCAGAAGTTTTTATTAAGTGGACTGCCTTTTTCGGTGAAGCAGAGTATTACTGTTGATTCGGCTCTGTATTATAAAGCCCCTGTCCGATATTGAAACGTCGGGCAGGGGCTTTGTCTTTTTATTCAAGTTCAAATGCGCCGGTATAGAGCTTATAGTAAACGCCTTTTTCGTCGATCAGCTTCTGATGGTCGCCGCGCTCAATGATGCGGCCCTTATCCAGAACCATGATGACATCGGAGTTCATGACCGTGGAGAGGCGGTGGGCGATGACGAAGACCGTTCTGCCCTCCATGAGCTTATCCATGCCTCTCTGCACAATGGCCTCGGTGCGGGTATCAATGGAGGAGGTCGCCTCATCGAGGATCATGACCGGCGGGTCGGCCACGGCGGCACGGGCTATTGCAAGGAGCTGGCGCTGACCCTGAGAGAGGTTTGCGCCGTTATTGGCAAGCTCGGTTTCATAGCCCTGAGGAAGCCTCGTGATGAAATCGTCGGCACCGGCAAGCTTTGCAGCGACGATGCACTCTTCGTCCGTCGCCTCGAGTCTGCCGTAGCGGATATTATCCATGACGGAGCCGGTGAAAAGGTTGGTCTCCTGCAATACAAGTCCGAGAGAGCGGCGGAGGTCCTGCTTTTTGATCTTGTTGATGTTGATGCCGTCATAGCGGATCTTGCCGTCTTCAATATCATAGAAGCGGTTGATAAGGTTCGTGATCGTGGTCTTGCCTGCGCCGGTCGCGCCAACGAACGCCACCTTCTGTCCGGGCTCGGCGTAAACGGAAATGTCGTGCAGGATCGTCTTGCCCTCTTCGTAGGCAAAGTCCACATCCTTCATGCGCACATCTCCCTTGAGCTCCGTGTAGGTGAGAGTTCCGTCGCCGTGGGGATGACGCCATGCCCAGTGACCGGTGCGCTTATCCGTCTCGGTGATTGTACCGTCGGGGGCGATCTCGGCGTTTACGAGGGTGACATAGCCCTCATCCGCCTCGGGTTCGCGGTCAACCAGCGAAAAAACTCTCTGTGCGCCCGCCGCCGCCATGACGACGGTGTTGACCTGCTGGGAGAGCGTATTGACGTTGCCGGTAAACTGCTTTACCATGTTGAGGAAGGGAATGAGGATCGTTATATCCAGCGCCTTGCCGGAGAGACTCAGATTCGGCACGCCGAGCAGGAGGAACGCACCGCCTATAATGGCGAGCAGAACATACAGCACGTTGCCGATGTTGATAATGATCGGGCCGAGGCAGTTGGCATAGGCATGAGCTTTCAGAGCGTCGGAGAAGAGCTGATCGTTGAGATTGTCGAAATCCTCGATGCTTTTTTCCTCGTGACAGAAGACCTTGACGACCTTCTGACCGTTCATCATCTCCTGAATATAGCCCTCCGTCGCCGCAACGGATCTCTGCTGCTTCACGAAGTACTTCGCCGAGCCGCCGCCGATCTTCGTGGAGACGAGGAACATACCCACAACGCCCAGAACAAGGATAAGGGTGAGCCACACGCTGAAATACAGCATGATGGCGAACACCGTCAGCACGATGGACAGCGACTGGATCAGTGTCGGGAGCGTCTGGGAGACCAGCATACGGAGCGTATCGATATCATTCGTGTAGTAGGACATGATATCGCCGGTCTTGTTGGAGTCAAAGAACTTTATGGGCAGATCCTGCATCCCGTCAAAAACCTCTATACGGAGCTTGTTAAGGAAGCCCTGGGTCATGATCGCCATAAGCTGGGTGTAGACGGTCATGGAGATCATGGAGAGAACATACATGGACGCAAGAATGATGATATAGCGCAGAACTTCGGGCTTGGCGGCGGCCCAGTCGCCGGTCTGATACCATTTTTCGACAACGGATAAAACGTTCTGAACAAACAGAGACGGGATCGAGGAAACGATGGAGGAGAAAAGTATGCAGGCCATGGTAACGGGAGCAAGAACCGGGTAGTAGCCGAAAAACTTCTTTATCGTGCGGCCGAGAGCGCTGAAATCGGCCTGCGGCATACCTTTGCTGTCGGTCGGGGGCAGTGTGCGTCCTTTGCCGTGATTACTCATCGTCTGCACCTCCCTTCGTCTGCTGATCGTAAATCTCGCGGTATATATGGCTTGACGCCATGAGCTGCTCGTGATTGCCCATCTCGACGATCCGGCCGTTTTCCATGATGATAATGAGGTCGGCGTCTTTGACGGAGGCAACACGCTGGGCAATGATGATTTTTGTCGTCTCGGGGATGAACTGTTTGAAGCCCTCGCGGATCATCGCGTCGGTATGGGTATCGACCGCGCTGGTGGAGTCATCCAGCACAAGAACTTTGGGGTGCTTGAGCAGTGCGCGTGCGATGCAAAGGCGCTGCCTCTGTCCGCCGGAGACGTTAGTGCCGCCCTGCTCGATATGGGCATCGAAGCCGCCGGGAATGACACGGATAAATTCGTCGATCTGCGCGAGTTTGCAGGCTTTCATCAGCTCTTCATCGGTTGCGTCGGGATTGCCCCAGCGGAGGTTTTCCCGGATCGTGCCGGAGAAGAGCAGGTTCTTCTGTAAAACAACGGATACCTCGCTGCGGAGCGTATCCAGATCATATTCACGCACATCTCTGCCGCCGACCCTGACACAGCCCTCGCTTACATCGTACAGACGGGAGATCAGCTGGATCAGCGTCGTCTTGCCGCTGCCGGTGCCGCCGAGAATCCCCACTGTCATGCCGGATTTAATATGAAGATCCACATCCGACAGGGATTCTCTCTGCGCCTCCTGCGAGTACTTGAAGGAGACGTTTTCAAAATCGATAGAGCCGTCCTGTACCTCAAACACGGGGTTTTCGGGGTTTACAAGCGAGCTTTCCGCAGAGAGGACTTCGCAGATACGCTTTGCGGATTCGATGGAAATGGTTATCATGACATAGATAGCTGTGAGCATCATAAGGCTCATAAGGATCATGAAGCCGTAAGTAAGCATACCGGAGATCTGTCCCACGTCGATCGTGGCGCCTTTGGAGCTGATGATGAGCTTCGAGCCCACGAACAGGATAAACACCATGTTGAAATAGAGGCAGATCTGCATCAGCGGCTGGTTAAAGGCCACAAGACGCTCGGCGTAGGTGAAATCCTTACAGATATTCTCGGCGGCGACGGAGAATTTTTTCTTCTCGTATTCCTCACGCGCAAAGCCCTTTACCACGCGCATGGCGCGAACATTCTCCTCAATAGACTCGTTGAGCTTATCGTACTTTTTAAATACTGCGTGGAATGCGGGCATAGCCTTTCGTGCGATCATGATAAGGCCGAAGACCATCACGGGAATGACAACGATGAAGGTCGCGGCAAGCTTTCCGCCCATAATGAACGCCATGATGACCGCAAAAACGAACATCAGGGGCGAGCGGATCGCCATACGGATCGCCATCATATAGGCAAACTGAACGTTGTTCACGTCCGTTGTCATACGGGTGACGAGGGAGGCGGAGGAGAATCTGTCAATCTCACGGAAAGAAAAGCTCTGTATCCGCTCATACATATCATGGCGCAGATTCTTCGCAAATCCGGCGCTGGCTTTGGAGCAGGTATAGCCGCCCGCCGCGCCGCAGCACAGAGACAGGCACGCAAGCAGCACCAATAAAAGTCCCGTCTTCACAAGACCGGACATCTCAATGCCCGCTTTGATATTGTTTAAAAGATTGGAGGTAATAAAAGGGATCGTGACCTCGATCGCCACCTCCAGCACCATAAGAGCAAGGGTGATCAGCGCGGGTTTTTTGTACTCCCGAATGCTCTTTGCAAGCTGTTTTATCATTCTTCTTCCATACTTCCTTTCATTGCCAATGCGTTTTTGAACATCATCCGCAGGATCGTTTCGGTCTCCATGCGCTGTGCATCCGTAAGATTCCGGCAGAGCATATCGAACACCTTTTCATCTAACTGATGGATACTCTCATGCAGTGCCTTTGCCTTATCGGCGGTGTGCAGGCATTTGGAGCGTTTGTCTTTGTTGCTGGGATGGCTGACGATAAAGCCTTTGCCTTCCAGACGTTTGAGCATCTCCGTGACCGTGGTATGGCTGAGGTGTGCCGCATTTTCCACATCCCGCTGGTTTACCTCTCTGCGGAGTTTTTCAAGGTGGTGAAGCTGTCCTAAAAGTCCGAGCTGCGGCCCTGTCAGCTCATATTCCCGGAGAAGCTCATCCATCTGACATCGAAACGAATGATGAATGACGGAAAAACACATACCCATCGGCACATTGCTGTTTTCGTCTTCCATATTTTCCTCGCAAAACTGGCATAAATTTATTTATGACGTGTGCGACATATATTAGCAGGATTAAATTTTGTTGTCAAGGGTGCGATTGTGAAATTCACTAAAAATATATATCCCGATTTGAGCAGGTTGACGAAGGTGAATGGCTGTTTAGCAACCTGACGGCGGTTTACAAAAATTTCTGACTGAAAAAATATTGGAGAAAGAGTATTTTTTTGAAAAAAGCTCTTGACAAAACAGAACCCATGAGTTATTATAACGGAGCTGTGGCCGAGTAGCTCAGCTGGTTAGAGCGCCGGCCTGTCACGCCGGAGGTCGAGGGTTCGAGTCCCTTCTCGGTCGCCACAGATATGCCCCTTAAAGAAGGGGCATATAATTTGCTGCTGTAGCTCAGTAGGTAGAGCGCATCCTTGGTAAGGATGAGGTCGGCAGTTCGAATCTGCCCAGCAGCTCTTAACTTCCCATCCGCAATAGCGGGTGGGTTGTTTTATTTCTGCCTGTTTTTATAAGGCAACACCGCACAATACGTCTGCGGCAGCTGACGGATAAAATGTGCTCAGATTTTGTCATTTTTTCTTGCAATACACAAAGTATTCCTGCGAAAAAATGCCTTCATCATAAGTGAGCGTCCAAATCTTCGATTTGGCT
>JAZLGK010000080.1:0-6046 GCA_045616265.1 Candidatus Limivicinus sp.
CGCACCTGAAAAGCCGGATTTTTTTGGCAGGACAAGGCAAATCGCCGCAGGAATACTTTGTGTATTTCAAGGCGATTTAACACAGTACTGTCGGAAAAAGACGCTTTTCAGGCTGTAAATCCCTATGGTGAACCGCCTAAATGCGGTGTTTTTTATTCGGACTCTTGACAGCTCCTTTGCAAAGTGGTATATTTGACTTGAACAATTGAAAGATTGCTCAAATGATATATGGAGTTGACGGAAATGAAAAAGAAATATAAGATCGAGGTGGACTGCGCCAACTGCGCCGCCAAAATGGAGAGCGCCGCCAGGACTGTCGAGGGAGTTGCCGACGCATCGGTAAATTACATGATGCTCAATATGACCGTGGACTTTGCTCCCGGCGCGGATGAAAAGAGCGTCATGAAAGAAGTTCTGAAAAAATGCAGAAAGATCGAGAGCGACTGCGAGATTTACTTTTAACAGGAGAAGACTATGACCCGCAAACAGCAAAAAAAGCTTATACGCATCCTTGCTGCGGCTGCCCTGCTGCTGATCGCCGTACTGTGCCGCCTTGAGGGAACGGCAGCGCTGCCGGTCTGCGCTGCGGCCTATCTCATCATCGGCTATGACATTCTCATCAAAGCCGCAAAGGGGATCATCCGTCTGCAGCCCTTTGACGAGTGCTTTCTCATGGCGGTCGCCACACTCGGCGCGGCGGCGCTGGGGGATTATAAAGAGTGCGTCGCCGTCATGCTCTTTTATCAGATCGGCGAGCTTTTTGAGAGTATGGCGGTAGGCAAGAGCCGGAAGAATATCGCCGCGCTGATGGATATCCGTCCCGATTACGCCAACGTATATAATGCCGACGGTGAGCTTGTAAGAGCGGACCCCGACGGGGTAGAGGTCGGCACGGAGATCGTTGTGAAGCCCGGGGAGAAGATTCCCATTGACGGCGTAGTGACCGAAGGGAAAAGCAGTCTTGACACCGCCGCTCTCACCGGCGAGAGCGTGCCGAGAAGTATCGGCATGGGCGACGAGGTGCTGAGCGGCTGCGTCAACATGACGGGACTTCTGAAAATCCGCACGACGCGTCCCTTCGGCGAATCCACCGCGTCGAAGATCCTTGACCTTGTGGAAAACGCCGGTTCATTGAAATCAAAAAGCGAGACGTTTATCGCCGGATTCGCCCGGATCTATACACCCGCCGTCTGCCTTGCCGCTCTTGCGATTGGAATCATCCCGCCGCTTGCAGGACAGGGAAACCTGGGCGAGTGGATATACAGGGCGCTGACCTTCCTTGTCATAAGCTGTCCCTGCGCACTTGTCATCAGCATTCCGCTCACGTTCTTTGCCGGACTCGGCAGAGCCGGGAGCACGGGCATTCTGATCAAGGGCTCAAACTATATGGAGACGCTCTCCAAGGTGAAAACCGTTGTGCTGGATAAGACCGGCACGCTGACAAAGGGCGTTTTCGAGGTCGTCGGCATCCACCGTGCTTCTCTGGACGAAAACGAGCTTCTGATGTACACCGCCCACGCGGAGGCTTTTTCAAGCCACCCCATTGCCAAAAGTATTATCACCGCTTACGGTCAAGCCGTACAGCGTGAAAGAGTGAGCGAGGTGATTGAAAAGAGCGGCCGCGGCGTGATCGCCAAGGTGGACGGAAAGACCGTCGCCGTGGGAAATCAGTGCTTAATGGACGAACTCGGCATAGAAACCGCGGACTGCCACAGCGCCGGGACGGTCGTTCACACAGCAATCAACGGCGCGTACTGCGGGCATATCCTTATATCGGACGTAATAAAACCGGAGGCAAAGGATGCGATCGGCGCTCTGAAAAAGCGGGGGATAAAGAAGATCGTCATGCTCACGGGCGACAGCGAGAGCGCCGCGGAGGACACGGCAAAAACGCTCGGGATCGACGTATTCTACAGCCGTCTTCTCCCGGAGGATAAGGTAAAGATCGTGGAAAAACTGCTCACGGAAAAAGAGCATGGAGAAAAAATCGCCTTTGTCGGCGACGGGATCAACGATGCGCCGGTGCTGGCCCGCGCCGATGTCGGCATTGCCATGGGCGCACTGGGCAGCGACGCGGCGATCGAGGCGGCGGATGTGGTGCTGATGGACGACGATCCGCGAAAGATCGAAAAAGCCGTTCGAATCGCCGAAAAGTGCATGAGAACAGTGTACCGGAACATCGTTTTCGCCCTGTCCGTCAAGCTTGTGTGCCTGCTGCTGGGAGCCTTGGGCTATGCCGGGATGGGGAGCGCCGTATTTGCGGACGTGGGCGTGATGGTGCTGTGCGTATTGAATTCCATTCGTATTTTATACTGATTCTCATTAAAAAGTAGACAAAGTCACCTTTTTATAGCGCCGTCAGGTGCGTTGAGAATCGTATAAAACGTCATTTGCGTTAAGCAAATGGATGACGCCATAGGCGGCATCTCTCCAATAAAAAGTTTAAGCTTTTTATTGGAGAATAGTATTAAGATACAGAGGAGAAAACCATGGTTGATGAAAAAGAATTTGACTGCTGCGAAGATAAGGAGATCCACGCGGACCGGCTGAAAATCGTCGCCGAAAAGCTGCCGCCGGAGGAACAGATATACGACCTCGCGGAGCTTTTCAAGCTGTTCGGAGACTCCACCAGGATGCGCATCCTGTTCGTGCTTTTCGAGTCCGAGGTCTGCGTGTGCGACCTCGCCGAGGCGCTGAACATGACGGTCTCCGCCATATCCCACCAGTTAAAGATCCTCAAAACCGGCAAGCTTGTAAAAAGCCGCCGGGAAGGAAAGTCCGTTTTCTACTCCCTCGCGGATGACCATGTCCGCACCGTCGTCCGTCAGGGCATGGAGCATATTCTGGAGTGACGGGGACGGCGTACAGCCCGTTTTTTCTTGTAATCTATGCGGATTTACGGTATACTATATATAAACCGATGAAAGGGGAGGCTTTCTATGCTGAATGGCAATTCGATCAATGAAATATCGGGTATCGTAAGTCCGATAGCTGCAAAATACGGAGCGGAAAGAGTGTTCCTTTTCGGCTCCTTTGCAAGAGGAGATATGACAGACAGCAGTGATATTGACCTTCGCATTGACAAGGGGAGAATTCGGGGAACCCAAATCGCCGGGTTGCTGCTTGAGCTTGAACAGGCTTTAGGCCGTGATGTTGACCTCATTCCGACAACAAGCCTTGATATGAAATTTCTGAACGCCATCAAAAAAGACGAGGTGCTGATTTATGAAGCCCGGCAATAAAGACATAAATGTCATCGAGCATATTCTGAATTACTGTCTGCAAATTGACCAAACCGTAGAGCGCTTCGGAAACTCGCAGGAGATTTTCATATCGGATGCAATTTACAGAAATGCAGCAGCTTTGTGTATTCTTCAGATCGGTGAGCTGGTCGGAAAACTGAGTGATGAATTCCGCACGGAATATAAAGCAGTCCCATGGCAGCAGATCAAAGCTACACGAAATATTGTCGCTCACAGTTATGGCACGGTTGACCCCTATATAACGTGGGAAATAATTACGGAAGATATTCCCCGACTGAAAGAGTTCTGCACAGAAATCTGCCGAATGAAATGATGAAACCTTTTCTCTCTGCCGCGCAGTAATGCGCGGCGGTAATTATATCATTTCTCCTGCCGGGAGGAAATATAGATTTCTTCCGTTGCCTGCTGAGCGTGTATAAGAATCTCCGCCGCCAAGCTGTAACTGCACTGCTCTATGGTTGATAGTGCATCCGTAACGGCATTGAAAAGACAGGTATACATTTTCTGATAGTCCGGCATAAAAATCCCCTCCACATTGCGTCAATATTGCGTCAATTCTCCACAGAATAATAATATGACGCTAATATTTTGTCAATACTTCGTCACGGGAGGTTGACAGAGAATGTCTGATGCTTTGAGTCGTTTTACTTTGCGTGTAGAGAAAGAATTGCTGGAAAAGCTCGGATATATTGCGGAATATGAGGGACGAACCAAGAATAAAGAGCTTGAACAGATGATAAAAAAGAGGATCCGGGATTTCGAGGACGAACATGGAAAAATAGAGCTGAAATAAACTTTGTCAGCCGACACTGATTACCGCCGCAGGTATTACGCCTGCGGCGGTCACGGTAATTGAACGAGTTAACAAATTATGAATAGTGCTCCCTACCTTCCCCTCCGGGGAAGGTAGGGCAACAGAAATAAGCAAATATTGAAAAAAGTTGTTGCAAATCCTATATCGCATAGTGTATAATAAATCGGAAATGCTGAAAAAATCTATTTCAATATTTTTTTCTAATATGCAATATTATTTGACAGAGAGGAAGCAATAAATGGAAACCAAAAACATCCGCAACATCGCCCTGATCGGCCACGGCAACAACGGTAAGACCAGCCTTGCCGAGAGTATGCTTTATGTCACCGGCGTTATCGACCGTATGGGTAAGGTAGCCGACGGCACCACCGTCTGCGACAACGATGCAGAAGAAAAAGCCCGTCAGATCACCATTTCCACCGCTATCGCACCCGTGAATTTCGGCGGGGTCAAAATCAACGTTCTCGACTGCCCCGGTTATTTTGACTTCGTGGGTGATGTTCTCTGCTCTCTCCGCGCTGTGGAAGCCGGCGTCATCGTTGCCTCCGCAAAGGACTGTGCAGAATCTCTGCCTGTCGGTGCTCAGCGCTCCTGGAATTACCTCAAGAACGCGTCTCTGCCCGTTATGTTCGCTGTCTCCAAGTGCAATGAAGAGCACGGCGATTACTTCAAGGCTCTCGAGACCCTCAAGGGCAAGTACGGCTCCATCGTCTGCCCCGTGACTATCCCCACCTCCGACGGCAAGGGCGTTATCGATCTCGTACACAATGTCGCCTACATGACCAACGGTGCAAAGTTCACCAAGGGTGACGTTCCCGCCGCCGACGCAGGCAAGGCGGAAGACCTCCGCGCAGAGCTGATGGAAGCCGCCGCAGGCGCTACCGAAGAGCTCATGGAGAAGTTCTTTGACACCATGGAGCTCGACGAGACCGACATCATCGAAGGTCTCAGGGTCGGCGTGAAGGAGCGCACCGTGGTTCCCGTGTTCGCCACCGACGCCATGACCAACGTCGGCACCGCCGCCATGCTGCAGGGTATCTGCGATTACTGCCCCGTTCCCGAAGAGAAGAACGACGGCACTCTCGGTTTTGTCTTCAAGACCGTTTCCGATAAGTTCGGCAAGTTCAGCTTTGTAAAAGTCCTCTCCGGCAAGGTCACTTCCGGTATGTCCCTGAGAAACGTCCGCGCATCCTCCAACGACAAGCTCGGCCGTCTCTACACCATGACCGGCAAGAACAGCGCCGAAGTTACCGAAGCCTGCTGCGGCGACATCGTTGCCATCGGCAAGATGGATTGGAAGACCGGCGACACCGTGACCGATTCCAAGGACGATATTGAGCTTCCCGCCATCGAGATCCCCGAGCCCTGTTACTCCATGTGCATCGCTCCCAAGACCAAGGGTCAGGATGACAAGGTCGCCGGCGGCCTTGCAAAGCTCGGTGAGGAAGACATCTCCTTCACTCTCGTCAACAACGCCGAGACCCACCAGATGGTCATCTCCGGCGCAGGCGACATCCAGGTCGGCGTTCTCTGCTCCAAGCTCAAAAATCTCTACAACGTTGAGACCGAGCTCAAGCCCGCCCGCGTTGCTTACCGCGAAAAGATCAAGGGCAAGGTCGAAGCCCACGGCCGTCATAAGAAACAGTCCGGCGGTTCCGGTCAGTTCGGTGATGTCTGGGTTCGTTTCGAGCCTCAGGAAGAGCAGGACGATATGATCTTCGCAGAGGAAGTCTTCGGCGGCTCCGTTCCCAAAAACTTCTTCCCCTCTGTTGAAAAGGGCCTGCGCAACGCTGTTGTCAAGGGCGTTCTCGCCGGCTATCCTCTGGTCGGTCTGAAGGCCACTCTGTACGACGGCTCCTACCACCCCGTCGACTCCAACGATATGGCATTCCAGACGGCTGCACGTCTTGCATACCAGGACGGTATCCCCAAGGCAAAGCCCACCATCCTTGAGCCTATCGGACAGCTC
>JAZLGK010000081.1:0-21939 GCA_045616265.1 Candidatus Limivicinus sp.
AGAGCAGATACCGAGAAAAATTGGGTTATGACGATGGCACTTTTTTGCAGGAATACTTTGTGTATTGCAAGAAAAAGTGACGAAGTCAGAGCACAATTTTTCCGGCAGATGCCGAAGGTGAATTAATCAGCGCTTACTTAATATAAGACCTCGTTCACAACGTCCATGAGCATCTCCACGGCTCTTTCGGGGTCGGCTTTGATCTTGCAGCCCGCCGCGGTGTTATGCCCGCCGCCGCCGAAGACGGCACAGATCCCGTTGGCATTGAGCCCCTTGCCGGTCCGCACGGAGATGCGGCATTCGCCGTTATCCTTTTCGCGGACGGTGATGCATACCTTCGCCTTTTCCGCCCGACCCGCAAGGCTTGCGATATCGTCCAGCTCGTCATCTCTCACTCCGCACCGGGCAAGCATATCCTTTGTGACCACGACAACAGAGACTTCTCCCTCCCGGTAAAAGCGCATATCGGAATAGATCAGTCCCTCAAGCTTCATTCTCCCCGGGGACACCTTGCGGAAAAACACAAGGTTCACCTCTGAATGATCTGCGCCGGCCTTCAGAAGCTCGGCTGCGGCCGCAAAGGTCTCGGCTTTGGTGTTGGTGTACTGGAAACAGCCGGTATCCGTAGAAATGGCAATATAGAGAAGGGTTGCCTCTTCTCCGCTAAGCTTTTGTTTCATGGTTTCGCAAAGCTTCAGCACCGCTTCGCCGCAGGACGCCATTTCCGGCTCCAGCAGGGTGTTTCCGGCGTACAGCTTATTGGACGGGTGATGATCGATGCACAGTTCCGCCTCTCCCTCAAAGCCTTTGGGAAAAAGGGACTTTTCCGCAATATCCACCGCGATCACGCATTCCGGTTCATAGTTTTCGGGTGCAATGAATCTCCCGACATACCGTTTCAGCTTATCCGAAAAACCGGGGTTTGGGTAGAGAAAGGCAGTCTTGCCCATCCGGTTGAGCACACTGCACAACGCCGCGGCGCTTCCCGCCGTATCCCCGTCCGGGTTATTATGGGTCAGTATAAGAAATCTGTCTCTGTTTTTCAGGAATTGGGCACATTCTGAATAGTTCATTCTTCTTCGTCCTCGTCGTGCTTTATATCCAGGGAATTGATCACATCGCTGATATGAGCGCCGTATTCGATGCTGTGATCGACCTCAAAAACGAGCTCCGGCGTGTAGCGCAGGTTGAGAGAGCTGCCGAGCTCATGACGGAGATAACCGGCAGCGGAACGGAGGCCCTTCTTGAATTCTTTTTCATCCCGCAGTCCCATGACCGAAAGCCAAACCTTGGAATAGCGCAGGTCACCGGTGGTCTCCACCCTTGTGACGCTGATCATGCCCTGCTGCACTCTGGGGTCCTTGACCTCCCGCAGAAGCTTGGAGAGCACATACTGTATATCGTCATTGGTTCTTGCCAATTTATTGGAAGGCATAATTTACTCCTTTTATCTAAAAGGGGCTGTCGCATCATTTGCAGCTTGTACAAAGCTTGCCATTCCGAGCCAGTGACCGATGTCACTGGCGTGGGAATCCGTCTTTCCTTTGTACTCAAGAAAAATCTGAACTGTTAAGTAAGCGATGATTAATTCGGCAAGAGCAGATGCCGAAGATGGATTAATCAGCGGTTACTTAACGGGATGCGGATTGCCACATCCAGTCTGCGGACTGGATTCGCAATGACAGACCTGTACATTGCGCCAATAATGCTACAGCCCAATATTTTATTGTCTCAGGGGTTTATCTGCTCCATGACGAAGCACTCGATAACATCGCCCACTTTAATATCGTTGAACTTCTCCACCTGCATACCGCACTCATAGCCGGAAGCAACTTCCTTTACGTCATCCTTGAAACGGCGGAGAGAGGCAAGACTGCCCTCGTGGATAACAATGTTGTCACGAAGGACGCGAACCTCACAGCCGCGCTGGATCTTTCCGTCGGTGCAGTAACAGCCGCAGACGGTGCCGACCTTGGAGACCTTGTAGGTCTCGCGGACTTCCGCATGACCGATGACGGCTTCCTTGAATTTGGGAGAGAGCATACCTTTCATGGCCGCTTCGATCTCGTTGATGCAGTCGTAAATAACACGGTACATCCGCATATCCACGTTGCTGCGCGCCGCACTGTCGCGGGCGGCGTTATCGGGACGGACGTTGAAGCCGACAATGATGGCTCCGGAGGTCGCCGCGAGCATAACGTCGGACTCGTTGATGGCGCCGACGCCGCTGTGGATGACCTTGACACGGACTTCCTCGTTGGAGATCTTCTCCAGAGAGGTCTTGACCGCCTCGGCGCTGCCCTGTACATCCGCCTTGACGATAATATTGAGAGTCTTCATCTCGCCCGCCTGGATCTGGCTGAAAAGGTCTTCGAGACTTACTTTCTTCGTTCCGCCGCTTAAGGCATTGTTCTGCTGGATACGGCGTTCCTCGGCAAGCTCTCTTGCCATACGCTCATCGGCGACCGCATTGAACACATCGCCCGCTGTAGGAACTTCTCCGAGGCCGGAAATCTCGACCGGCGTGGAGGGACCGGCTTCGGTAACCCGCTGGCCCTTATCGTTGAGCATCGTGCGCACACGGCCGACACAGGTACCGGCAATGATGATGTCGCCGAGCTTCAAGGTGCCGTTCTGCACGAGCACGGTCATGATGGGACCGCGGCCCTTATCGAGTCTCGCCTCAATAACAGTGCCCTTCGCGGCGCGGTTGGGATTGGCTTTGAGTTCCTGCACCTCGGCCAGAACAACAAGGTTTTCGAGCAGATTGTCGATGCCCATACCGGTCTTTGCGGAGATCGGGCAGATAATGGTATCGCCGCCCCATTCCTCGGAGATGAGGTCATATTCGGTGAGCTGCTGCTTGATGCGCTCGGGATTGGCGCCCACGGTGTCCATCTTGTTGATGGCAACGACCACGGGGATATTGGCTGCCTTTGCGTGGTTGATGCTTTCTATGGTCTGCGGCATGATGCCGTCATCCGCCGCAACGACAAGGATGGCGATATCCGTCACCATCGCGCCGCGGGCACGCATGGAGGTGAACGCCTCGTGACCCGGGGTATCGAGGAAGGTGATGGGGCTGCCGTTGATGGAGGTGGTATAAGCGCCGATATGCTGGGTGATGCCGCCGGCCTCACCGGAGGCGACATGGGCGTTTCTGATATAGTCAAGGAGCGAGGTCTTGCCGTGGTCAACGTGACCCATGACGACAACAACGGGCGCTCTGCCCACAAGATCCTCTGCCTTGTCCTCATGGTCGTCAATGAGTCTTTCTTCTACGGTGACGATGATTTCCTTTTCGACCTTGCAGCCGAGCTCCATCGCGACAAGAGCCGCGGTATCATAGTCGATGATCTCGGAGACGGAAGCGAAAACTCCCATCTTGAAAAGCTGCTTGATGACCTCGGCGGGAGTCTTCTTCATACGGGAAGCGAGGTCGCCGACGCTGATCTCGTCGGGGATCTGCACCTTGAGCTGCTGTTTCTTTGCGATCTCGAGCTGCAGCTTCGTCATCTTGTCGCGCTCTTCCTGACGGCGCTTGGCACTGGCGACCTGCTGGTTGGGGCGCTGCCTGGACTTGCTGTTGATCTTTTCCTTATTGCTCCGGCGCATGTCACCGCCCCGGATGCCTGCCATATCTTCAAACTTTTCGTTATATTTTTCAATGTTGACAGCCGCACCGCCGCGGGTATCCACAACGCGCTTCTCCGCGACCTGTCTCGGGACATGAGGCTTATTGGGCTTTTCCGCCGCCGGGGTCTGGGGCTTTTCCGCAGCGGTTGCGGGAGCAGCCGCCGGTTTTGACGCAGTCTGTGTGCCGCTCTTTGCCGTGCTCTTGCCGCCGGATGCCTTGCCTGCGGCTTTCTCCTCTTTGGGCGCCTCCGGAGCAGGCGGCGTGACCTTGAACACTTCCTCAAGGCTCTCGATCTCGTTATGCTGAGTCATGTATTCAAAAATAATATCCAGCTCGGGATTTTCAAGAACCTGCATATGGTTCTTAGGGGGCGCAACATAGTCGGTGAGGATCTGAGAGATCTCCTTCGATGCAACATTAAAATCCTTTGCCACCTCATGTATTCTGTACTTTATGACCATTGCCATAGTTTATTCCTCCCTTTTCCCCTGATGTTTCTTCTTTTCCGCGGCTGTGTTTTTCCTGCGCCTTACAGCCTTGTCCTGTCTCTTTTCCATATTCTCCGCCGCCGTGCTGTACTGCTCGGGCATAAGCTCCGCAAGCCCTTTGACAAAGGCGTTCGCAAAGCCCAGATCCGTGAGAGCCGCCATAGAGCAGCCGCCGACACCAAGCTTTTCGGATATCTCTTCTTTGGTAAACGGAAGCTCGATCAGCAGCGTCCTTCGTCCGTTCACGAAGCTCTCCGCCCGATGTCTTGCATTTTCGGATGCGTCCGAAGCAAGAATCAGGACTTTTCCTTTCCCTTCCCGGCAGGCAGTGCCGGTATTCGTCTCGCCGATCTCTATCGCGCCCGCTTTCCGCATCAGACCGAGCAGATTGAGAAGTTTTTCACTCATGCTCCGCCTCCATCTGCTCTGTGAGCTGTTCGTAGAGCTCCGCCGGGATCGCGCAGGAGAAAGCCCTCTCAAAAGCCTTTGATTTTATTGCTTTTTTGAGGCAGTCCTTATTGGGGCACACATACGCGCCTCTTCCGGATGCCTTTCCCTTAAAGTCGAGGCTTATTTCGCCCTCCGCCGATCGGACAGCTCTCATAAGCTCTTTCTTCGGTTTCATCTCACGGCAGCCGAGACACTGCCGCATGGGTATTTTTTTCTGCAAGACTGCCGCCTCCTTTTAGTCGAATGAAAAACTTACGTTTTCCATTCAAGGACTCGCACTTATCGCTCTCCCTATGGTCGTTTGGTCGGTGCGAGAGGCTCCCTTTGGTCGCCTTAGGGTGTTTTTAAGGCGGCAAAGCTGCCTTAAAAACGATTGAAATTGATTTTTCTCATATTTATATCCGTTTGTTTTTATGCTTCGCTCTCGGGCTTGATGTCGATCTTGAAGCCGGTAAGCTTGGCGGCAAGACGGGCGTTCTGGCCTTCCTTGCCGATGGCGAGAGAAAGCTGTGCATCGGGAACGATGACACGGCAGCTCTTCCCGTCCTCCTGCATGGTAACACTGACAACCTCAGAGGGAGAGAGGGCAGCGGCGATATACTCTTCGGGGTCATCGCTGTACTTGATGATATCGATCTTTTCGCCGTTGAGCTCTTCCACGATACCGGCAACGCGTCCCCCCTTGGGACCGACGCAGGCGCCGATGGGATCGACATTTTCGTCCGCCGACCAGACCGCCATCTTTGTACGGCTGCCGGCTTCACGGGCGATGGATTTGATCTCCACCGTGCCGTCAAATATTTCAGGGACCTCCAGCTCGAAAAGGCGCTTTACAAGGCCGGGATGGGTGCGGCTGATAAGCACCTGAGGACCGCGGGTGGAGTTTCTCACTTCCACGACATAGACCTTTATGCGGTCGCCCTCACGGATCGTCTCGGTCTTGATACGCTCGTTGGCGGAGAGCATCGCCTTGGTCACTTCGCTGTTGGAAGAGATGTCAATGGAGACGCTTCCGTTTCTCGGGTCGATATGGGATACGACGCCGGTGAGAAGCTCATGCTCCTTGGAGGTGAATTCCTCGTAGATGATGCCGCGCTCCGCCTCACGGATGCCCTGAATGATAACCTGCTTAGCGGCCTGAGCGGCTATGCGGCCGAATTTCTTGGTCTCCACGGGAACACGCACAGTGTCGCCGAGCCTGGTGCGTCTTGAGAGCTTCTTTGCCGCTTCGATATTTATTTCATGAGAGGGATCCTCGACCTCGTCCACCACGGTCTTGAGCACATTCATCTCAATGCGCTTTTCGCCTTCCTCTAAAATGATCTCCACGTTATCCTCGCACTCAGGATTGTCGCGGCGGAAAGCGGCAAGCATGGCCTGCCGGATCTTATCGTACATATAGCTTCTGGGGATACCCTTTTCCTTCTCGATATCTTCTATGGCTTCAAAAAAATCTGCGTTCATTGTTCTTTCTCCGTTTTTAAAAATGGTATTATTTATATGGACACATGAAGCTTGACCGCGGCGATCTGCGCCTTGGTAAAGCTCATTTCGTTTTCACCGTACAGGATCGTGACACTGCCGTTATCGTAAGAGCGAAGCGGTCCCACAAAGGCTTTGCAGCCGTTTACGGGCTGATAGAGCCGGACTTCGACCGGACTTCCCGTAAACTTCTCAAAATCCCCCGGGCGCTTGAGTTCTCTTTCCGCTCCCGCAGAGCCCACCTCAAAAACATAACTGTCGGGAATGGGGTCTTCTTCATCCAGTATCGGGTCAAGCGCACGGCTGATCGTCTCACAGTCGTTGATCGAGACGCCGCCCTCTTTGTCGATAAACAAGCGCAGATACCAGGTACCGCCTTCCCGCACATATTCAACATCCCACAGGGTGCAGCCCGCCTCTTTGACAATGTCTTCGGCCAGCTCTGCCACTCTGTCCGTGATCTTACTCATAGGCAAAAATCTCCCTTACCGATCCGAAAAGTCTCGCAAAAAAGAGTGGACCGAAGTCCACTCTGACACTAACACGATACTTACCTTATTTAATATACCACCTGCCGAACGGTAATGCAAGCTTTTTTTGCTCCGCAGGAGATTTTTTTCATCCTATTTGAAAAAAACAACAATTCTTCTTTCCGTTCTTTCCAAAAAACCTGCGCACAGCGTGCACACCGCAAGAAGCAAAAGAAATACAGCCGCTTTATACTGCAGAGCGAATACATATTTCCCAAGCAAATTGCAAAGGAAAGAGCCGACGAGCCACATACTCAGCCACATTTCTCCTATCGCTCGAAGTCCTCTGTCGAGCCACATGGGAAGCCTGAGTCGGTTTTTTATTTTGAAAACGACGCTGTACTTTGCAAGCAGAATGCCGGCTGTAAACGCCGGGATGAGCCGAAAAGCCGTGTACAGGCTTTTCCCCAGCAGCGAAGCGCTCAGCGCTGAAAACAGGAGCGTCTTCCTTATGATCGGGAGCAGAAGGTAGGGTAACGCTGCAAAAAGCACAAGCAAAAGAATATCCGATGAAAGAGACGCCTTTTTTCTTTCACTTATCTGCAGAAGCAGCGGCGCGGCTGCAAACACAAGAACGAAGGCCGGAATATATCTCCACTCCGCGCAGAAGGTAAAGCGCAGACCGAGGAAGCAGTAAATGCTGTCCGCGACAAAATGCTCCGCGGGCGGCTTTTTCATCGCAAAGGAAACAATCACCGCGATCAGGAGCACCGGCCAATATCGTACATAAACGCCGAGGATTCTTTCACTTATCAGCTCCGTAAGTTTTTCGCTATCTTTCGATCGTCCGTAGAATTCCCGACCTGCCGCCAGTGTGAAGAGAAGCATACACGGTTCGCTGTCAAGTCCTGCGGCAAAAAAGCCGAACAGCAGGCACAGCACGACACCTTTGAAAGCGTCTGTGTCTTTTTCCGTCTTACCCATGCTTCTCTCCTATCCCGGAGCTTCTGACTTTCGTCCGAAGCTCCAAAACCGTTTTCCAGAAAAAGCGGATGAACTTTGCGGCGCACCAGGACAGCACGACCAGAAACGCAAAGATCAGAAGCGAATATTTCGGCGCAAACACGAGCCGCTGACACCAGTAGTAGGTGAAAAACGAGTGCGTAAGCCAGATAAAGGTAGACTCCTCCGACAGCTTTGCGAAAAAGCGAGAAGGCCATTTGAAAATGCTGAGCGGCGTCAGCACCGTAAGGCACATAACAAATACGGCGCTGTTCACAAAATCATAGTGCATATGGTTGTAAAGGCGAAGATAGAAGGTCGCCCCTATTCCTATCACCGAGACGATACACCACACGGGTCTTCCCGCATATTCTGCTTTTATTCGATCGAGGATGCCGTATTTCGCAAAAACACAGCCCAGGAAAAAAGCCGGGAAAATACTCAGCGTCTCATTCATCCGGTGCCAACCCTCCGTCTTATCAAAACCGGCAAGTGAAGGCAGCGAAAGAATTCCCGGGACGATATAGTTATAAAAGGCGCTGTACAGAAGAACAAAAAGAAAATCGGTATAAATATTCGCGTTTTTCCTGTCGAGGAATTTTTTGAGCGCCGGAAACAGCACAAGAAGCACGGCGAAGGGCAGGATGAACCACCATTCCTCGTTGAAAGAGCACTGCAGACTGAGCCCGTTCAAAATGCTCTCTCCGATCAGCGCCGTACCCTTATACCGGTTTACCCACAGGGATACCGGCAGCGACAGGAAAAACACCTGCCACATCTGTATATATAAGCGCCGCACACGCTGAGCGCACATCGTACGGAGCTCGTTATTATTCCCCGAGGAAAGATATGTACCGTAACCGCTCAGAAAAAGGAAGGTCGGTACACAGATCCTTCCGAACTGACCGATATAGGTGGAAAGGGTCGTCTCACCGAAGGAATACAGCGAGAGAAAGCCTATTCCCTCACCAAGCCTGTCCGGATAGGCGAAGAGGTGATGATACAGCATAAGGCACAAAGCCACGCCCTTTATGATCTTTGTATCTTCCTTTGTGAATTTTTTTATTCCGCTCTCCACTCTCCACTCTCCACTCTCGGCTCTTTGGTCTGTCTTATGCAAAACATCAATTCAAAAAGTCCTTCAGCTTCTTGCTGCGGCTGGGGTGGCGGAGCTTTCTCAGAGCTTTGGCCTCGATCTGGCGGATCCGCTCACGGGTGACGTTGAATTCCTTGCCGACCTCTTCCAGCGTGCGGGTGCGTCCGTCCACGATGCCGAAGCGAAGCTCCAGAACCTTTTTCTCCCGGGGCGCGAGAGTGTCCAGTACTTCCTCTAACTGTTCGCGCAGGAGGGAGAAGGATGCGGCCTCGGAGGGCTCGCTGGCGTCCTCGTCGGGAATGAAGTCGCCCAGATGGGAGTCCTCCTCCTCGCCGATAGGGGTTTCCAGAGAGACGGGTTCCTGTGCGATCTTGAGGATATCGCGCACCTTATCGACCGGCATATCCATCTCTCTGGCGATCTCCTCGGCGTTGGGGTCGTGCCCCAGCTCCTGCAGAAGCTGACGGGAGACGCGGATGGTCTTGTTGATGGTCTCGACCATGTGAACGGGAATACGGATGGTACGCGCCTGATCGGCTATGGCGCGGGTGATCGCCTGACGGATCCACCAGGTCGCATAGGTGGAGAATTTATAGCCCTTGGTATAGTCGAACTTTTCGACCGCCTTGATAAGGCCGAGATTGCCCACCTGAATGAGGTCGAGGAACAGCATACCGCGCCCTACATAGCGCTTTGCGATGGATACCACCAGACGGAGGTTGGCCTCGGTCATGCGGCGCTTGGCTTCCTCGTTGCCGTCCGCCATGCGCTTTGCCAGCACGGTCTCCTCATCCTGCGTAAGAAGGGCAACCTTGCCGATCTCCTTGAGATACATACGCACCGGGTCATCGGTCGCAAAGCTGTCCAGAAGAGAATCCGTATCGGCGAGTTCCTCTTCCGTCACTTCTTCAATACTCTCTATCTCTGTGATTTCCGGAGAGATATCATCGATCAGCGGGAGAATATCATCCGCAACGATATCGATGCAGATCCCGTTTGATTCAATGTTTTCATAAAATTTTGCCTCTGTTTCGCTGTCTAAATTCAGCTCCTCCAAAAGCTCCAGATCCTTCGCGGAAAGGCTGCCCTTTTTCTTGCCCTTTTCCAGCAGCTCCGAAAGCCTTTCCTCGGGGGTCTTCTGATTCTCGGGGTTTTCATTCTCTTTCTTTTTTGCGGCTTTCTTTTTTGTCTTCGGTGCTTCGGCTTTTTCCTCATTTTCCTCCGCCTCGGCTAAAAGTGCGTCCGCCATCTCATTGAGTTCCTTTTCGGAATACTGCATCTCATCTTTCATATCTCTGTCCCTCTTCATTTCTTTGCCTTATCGTAGGCTGTGTTTTGTTTGGAGCGTATAATGGCTGCATAGTCCCGTATACCGCTCCTGCGTTCTTTCTCGGTCTCTATTCTCTTTATATAATCCGTCATGGTCTGTCGGCTGTCCGACAGCTTTTCGGGTTTTTGAATGATTGAAATAAAAAGACTCATTTCCTCTTTGGAAAGCTCGCCCGCCAGCGTTGTCGGGGTAACAGCCCTGCCGTCTCTCAGCATAGCCGTGATGACCCGAAAAAGATGGCGGAGCGCATCCGAGGAAAAATCCTCCTCCCGGGGGAGCGTATGACCGGCAAGCTCCGGTTCAAGATAGAGCAGACGGATCACGCCTTCCTCCGCGACAGCGGACGCCGGGTTATCATAGCGGAGATTTCTGTCCGGCGGCTGAACCGTCTGCTCCGGCCTTGAGACCGCCCTGCGTTCGTCCTTCGCCGCTTTTGAGATAAGCCCTTTTCTTACCCGCTCAACTTCGGAGGCGATCACATCCCCGTTAACGCCGGCAAGCTCGGCAACACGCTTTGCGTATACCTGCCGCTCGGCCGCCCCCGGAAGGGCTGCCAGGAGACGGGTGGCCTCTTTGAGATAGGCGACTCTCTGTTCGTCCAGAGTGAGATCGTATTTTTCCCGGATCGTCCGCAGGCGGTAATCCACCTGATCCTCCGATGCCTCCAGCAGATTCCGGAAGGCTCCCGCGCCCTTCTGCTTTATATATTCGTCCGGGTCCTTTGCTCCGCTCATGCGCAGGATCTTTACCTTCACATCCAGCTTTTCAAAGATCTCTATCGCTCTCTGCGCCGCTTTGATCCCCGCCGTGTCATTATCATACGCGATGATGACCTTATCGGTATAATTGCTGATGAGTTTTGCCTGCTCCCTTGTGAGCGATGTCCCCAGCGACGCGACTGCCGAGTCAAAACCCGCCTGATGGAGTGAAACTACATCTATATTTCCCTCTGATAGGATTATATATCCGCTTTTTGATTTTTTAGCCAGATTCATGGCAAAAAGGTTACTGCTTTTGTGAAAAACAAGAGTTTCCGGGCTGTTGAGATACTTCGGCTCACCGTCGCCCAGAATTCTGCCCGAAAAGCCGATGACCTTGCCGGTAACATCGATGACCGGGAACATCAGCCGGTTCCGGAAAGCATCATAAAACCCGCCGTTTTTCCCGCGCTTGACAAGTCCCGCATCGAACAGCTCAGACTCCGTATAGCCCTTTTCCTTCATCGCGTCCAGAAGACTGCTCCATGTATCTGGGGCGCAGCCGAGACCGAAGTTTTTGGCGGTCGAAGGGCTGATCTGCCTTTTTATCATATAATCGCAGGCCGCTTTGCCGGCGGGTACGGATAACCGGCTGTAGAAGAATGCAGCCGCCTCCCGGTTGAGAGCAAGAAGTCTCGCCTTCTTTTTTGTCTGGGGATCATGCTCCTGTTCGGGCATCGTCATCCCCGCCCGCCCCGCAAGCTTTTCCACCGCCTCCGGGAAAGTGAGGCTTTCGACCTCCATGATGAAGTTTATGACGTCTCCGCCCTTGCCGCAGCCGAAGCAGTGATAGATCTGCCGGTCGGGGTTCACGGAAAAGGACGGTGTCTTCTCGTTATGGAACGGGCACAGGCCGAACATATTCGATCCTGTCCGCCTGCCGAGATGCACGTACTCGGAGACGACCTCCACAATGTCGTTTCTGGAAGATAGCTCCTGCATAAAGCTGTCCGGGAAAGCCACCGTCTCACCTCTTTTACTCGAAAAACCGTCTAAAAAGACTGAATCTTAAAACTATTTCACTGTCCACGCGAAGGGGATAAACTTTTCACCGTACTTTTCCATGGCGTATCCGTCGGTCATGCCGGATATGTGATCGACCACAGCGCGCTCGATGCCTTCTTTTTCGATCACGCCGCCGATGTCCTTCGGAAGTTCTCCGGGATGTGCGCAGTAATAGTCGTATAGAGCGCTGAGGATGCCCTCCACCTTGCTCTCTTCGCTTTTGGCGACCGGGTTTGTGTATATATCGGAATACATAAAGCCGTGGAAGAATTCAAATGTCTCCTGCATTTTCGCTGACATCTTCATTTCCCCGTCGTTGCTGTTTTCAATAAGGTCGGTAATAAAGGAATTGATTCTCTCGCTGTTTCTGACGCCGCAGTTATGACGTATAAGCTCCGGGATCTGTTCATCGGTAATGATTCCCGCCCGGATCGAGTCGTCAAGATCGTGATTTATGTAGGCGATCCGGTCGCACAGGCGAACGGTCGTAGCCTCCGGGGTATCATCCTCCGCGCCGTGGGTATGGTGCAGGATGCCCATTCTTGTCTCATAGCAGAGATTGAGCCCCTGCCCGTCCCGCTCGAGCAGATCCACCACGCGCAGACTCTGCTCATAGTGCTTGAAGCCGCCGGAATAAATGTTTGCCAGCGCTCTCTCCCCTGCGTGACCGAAGGGGGTATGTCCGAGATCGTGCCCTAAAGCCATTGCCTCCACCAGATCCTCGTTGAGCATCAGCGCACGGGCAACGGTCCTCGCCAGACGGCTCACCTCTAAGGTGTGGGTAAGGCGCGTCCTGTAATGGTCTCCCTCCGGACGGAGGAAGACCTGCGTTTTATGCTTGAGGCGGCGAAAAGACTTTGCGTGGGTGATCCGGTCGATATCTCTCTGAAAACAGGTACGCACCCGACACTCCTCCTCCGGGAAAAGTCTCCCTTTGGAGCTATCTGCCAACATACCGTATTTTCCGACTATAATATGTTCGATCTTTTCTCTTTCTTCTCTGGGGCAGGACATAAGAGCACCTCCCGTAAAACGGAAACAGGAAATTCTGAAACGCAAGACTCAGGGTTTTTCAGGTTATTATAAAACGTTTTCTGTTTACATAATATTTATGTAAACCATCCGACTATGTACCATTATCCGAAAAGCTAAAAAAATAAGAGCAGCAGAATCTCTCTGTTACTCTTATACGACGCAAAACCATATTTCCCACTGTTTTCGAAAAAATATTTTACAGCAATGAATCCATGCGGAATAATCCCGCATTATCTGACCGGCACAGCCTTGAAGCTCTCCCCTGTTGCTCTCACCTTTACGCTTCCGGCGGTAACGTCGAATATTCTCGCCGCGAATCTTTCCGCCATTTCTTCCGGCACAAGGACTTTGACCGTAACATCGGCCGCATATTCCATATCGGAAATAACTCCGTCTGCGGATACGATCTCGGTTTTAAGCTTTTCCGCCTGTGAATAGGAGCAGGGAACCTCAGCTTCGATCCACCGGCGCACAACGGAAATCCCCGCCGCGTCCAGCGCGTCCTTCGCCGTTTTCGTGTAAGCTCTGAGAAGCCCGCCCGCGCCTAAGAGAACACCGCCGAAATAGCGCGTGACCACGCATACCGCATTGGTAACACCCTCACGCCTCAGTACCTCCAGCATCGGGATGCCGGCGGTTCCCTGCGGTTCCCCGTCGTCGCCGTAGCGCTCCGCGCCGCCCCGTATGATATAGCACCAGCAGTTGTGGCGGGCGTCATAATACTGTTTCTTTGTCTCGGCGATAAAGGCTTTGGCCTCTTCCTCGCTCTCCACACAGCGTATATGACCTAAAAAGCGGGAACGTTTTTCGGTGTACTCACTCTCGCCGCTGCCGGTGGGGATGAAATACTCAGTCACTTTCCCAATCCTCCTTGGGTTCGGTATAACCGGGAATATATTTTTTGACCCGTCCGAAAATCTCGGGTGTCACGGTGACCTCCGCCTCGATCCCCGTTTCTTTGTAATCGAGTTTCTCTACGGCCGCCTCGCGTCTGAGCACATCCACGATCCCCGCGTCGGCATACGGGATCGATAAGTTTACATGATACCGTCCCCTGTCGAGCATTTCGAGCAGTTTTTTCACAAGCACATCCGTTCCCTCGCCGCTTCTGGCGGAGAGGCAGACGATATCGTCTCCGTGGGGAAGAATGCCGAAATAGCGATCACACTTGTTGAAAATGCGGATGCAGGGCGTGGACTGTGCGCCGAGCTGTCTTATAAGCTCATCCACGACTCTCGCCTGCTCTTCCCATTCGGGGTTGGAGATGTCTATGACATGGAGCAGCACATCCGCGTAGCTCAGTTCCTCCAACGTGGCTTTGAACGCCTCAATGAGATGGGTGGGGAGCTTTCGGATAAAACCGACGGTATCGGAGATCAGCACCTCGGTAGTCTCATTGAGCTTCAGTCTTCTTGTCGTGGTATCGAGCGTATCGAAAAGCCGGTCATTGGCAGGGATGCTGTCCCCCGTCAGGCAGTTGAGCAGAGTGGATTTGCCGGCATTGGTGTAGCCTACAATGGCCGCCACCGGCATTGAATTTTTCTCTCTTTTTCTTCTCTGCGTCGAGCGCACCTTACGGACCTCGGCAAGCTCCTCCTCCAGCTTCTGGATCTTGCGGCGGATATGGCGGCGGTCGGTCTCGAGCTGGGTCTCGCCGGGGCCTCTGGTACCGATCGGTGAAGAGCCGCCGGCCGCAGTCTGCCGAACAAGATGCTTCCACATACCGGTCAGGCGCGGAAGAAGATATTTATACTGGGCAAGCTCCACCTGCAGCTGACCCTCTCTTGTCCGGGCGCGCTGAGCAAAGATATCGAGAATCAGCCCCGAGCGGTCCATGACCTTGACGCCCAGCTCTTCCGAGAGTACGCGCATCTGGGACGGCGACAATTCATTGTCGAATACCGCCATGTCGCACCCGTTGATCCCGATAAGCTCTTTCAGCTCCCGCACTTTGCCGTCGCCGATAAAGCTTCTCGGGTCGGGCGCACTTCGCTGCTGAATCAGCATACAGAAAGCCTCTCCGCCCGCGGTCTCCACAAGCGCGGCAAGCTCCTCCATGGATATTTCGTCAGAACGCTCATGCTCGTCCATACAGGCGGCGGACAGCCCCGCAAGAGCCGCCCGTTCCTTTTTGATTTCGGTAGCTTCGATTATTATCAGTCCTTATTTGGTATTTGGAGTTATTATAGCGCAGAATACGTCTCTTGAAAAGAGCGGAGCGCAAAAAACTCCGGACTCATCAGAAGTCCGGAGCATCGGATTTCTTATGCACCTGTAAACACGTTGTAGACATACTGGATGGAAACGAGCAGGTAATCCGTCGGAGTGAAGATCGCGTGAACATAATCGCCTGGGGTCGGCGAATAGTTCATCAAACTCTGCGGAGTGTAGGCGACATTTATATCTTCTCCCGAATCCGGCAGACGGAGAGTAAGGCAGCCGTCACATCCCACCACCACGGCAAAACCGTCGTAAACCCATTCGACAGGCAGGACGGAATTTCCGCTGAGCGGTCCGAGCGCCGGAGTAGTGCCGGGTTCGGCAGGAACGGATGTAACAGCACTGTTTGACGTGATCTCCGTTACGGCGGCGGGCATCATACCGGCATTGAAAGCGGGCGTTGTCCCGGCGGCTGACACGGCCGTTGTCGGGGCGGCTCGGCCGGTGACGGGAATGTATATCACATCTCCGGCGTTAACATTCGCAAAACTCATGCCCGGATTAAAGTACTGCAGGGAAACGCGTGCCGAATCGAAGTCAAGACCGTAGTTTCTGCAGATATCGTATACGAATTCGTTACGGCCGATCGTATGCGCGAGGACGGTATAATTTGCCATACCGGCAATGTCTCCCCGATTCACCGGCAGATACATCATTTTGCCTACCACAAGCCTGTCAAGGTTATTGAGACCGTTGAGAGACATGATCCGGCTCTGATAATTGCCCAGTTCCATGCCCCACTGCCTGTAGAGATTGGTAAGAATATCCCCGGACTGAATGGTGTAAAGAACTACGTAGTAGGCAATTCTGTCACCGGCCACGGCTTTTGCCGCGTCGCCTGCAACGATCGTAACAGGGCCGGAAGATCTCACTTCTTCATTCTCCGGAGCCGGCAGAATAATGGTGCTGCCCGCTAAGATCCTGTTCATCTCGCCGGGATTTGCGAAGCCGTTAAGCTCCATTATGAGTTTTTTATTCTTACCCAGATCCAAGCCGTGCTCTTTGCATATCCCTTCAAGATTCTGACCGGCCTTAACTGTGACCGCGATCGTCCTGACCGTCGCCAGCGCACACACAGACAGTGAGCAGACAATAAGCACTGCCACAGCCAGTGAAATGATCTTCCTTATAGCTTTCTTTTTCATAACGGTGCCCCCGTCTAAATAATCTTATTTACATAATATCACTTATCCTCCGTTATTTCAACCATTTTTTTAGTTACTTTTATTTATTTTTCTGTAACTTTTTGTATGTTTTTCGGTTCATTCCCATGGAAAATACCGGTTTTTCTTTTTTCTTTTTCTGTACTCCTCTTTTTTATCCACCAGAATAATATCACTGCCTACGCGCACGATATCCGACCACGGCAGCACGGTATCGTCTTCCCTGCCCAGCAGACCGAAAAGCTTCGCCCTGCCCGGTGTGATGATCGATATTAACTGACCGCTCGTTTCGTCATATTCCGCATCACAGACATAGCCCAGCCGGAAGCCGGTCTGAATGTCGATCACTTCCTTGTATCGCAGGTCGGAAAAGTATTGGATCACAGGAAAACACCTCTGAACAGTCTATTCGGAGATGCAGGAAAATATTACATTACTGTCGTTTGGGGATCGAAATTGTCAGAACAAGCTTATCCTCCGTCTCGTGTCTCTCCATGCCCGCATCGATCCCGCCCTGCTTCATAAGCTCCAGACCGTGGTTCAGGCTGTTGAGAAACACACGGACATCCTTGAGGATAAAGGTGCGCTTTGCCGGATCGTTTCTTTTTTCGTTTATCTTTTCCTCGCTCTCCGCTTTCACGAGTGAATCGATATAAGCGTCGGTCGCCGCGACCGTCAGGTCGTTCTCCATTATGTACTTCAGTGCTTTTCTCTGCTTTTCGCTGTCACTGAGCCGCAAAAGCGCTCTGCCGTGGCGTTCGCTGAGATCGTTTTCCCGGAGAGAGTCAAGGATATCGCCGGGAAGCTTCAGAAGCCGCAGCTTGTTGGCTACCGCGCTCTGGGACTTGCCGATGCGCTTTGCCGCCTCCTCCTGACTCATGCCGAACATGAGAATAAGCTGATGGATTCCCATTGCCTCCTCAATATAATTGAGATCCCTGCGCTGAAGGTTTTCCACCATTGAGATAAGCCCCGCATCCTCCATACTGACCTCCAGGATAATGCACGGTACCTCCCGAAGCCCCGCAAGTTTTGCCGCTCTCAGCCGGCGCTCCCCGGCGATGAGCTCATAAGCGCCGTTTCTCACCCTTACCGTCAAAGGATTCAGTATCCCGTAGCCTCGTATGCTCTCGCTCAGCTCCTTCAGAGAATCGTCGTCAAAATTCTTCCGCGCCTGCATGGGACAGGGCTCTATGCTCGCCGTGGGCAGATACGTTACTCCTCCCCGCCGCAGAGTCGGTTTTGTTTTCAATGTCTGCACTTTCCGTTCCCCCTTATCTTGTGTAAGTCTGCCACAAGCATATACCATATCCTGTGCAAAACACCGCGAAACGGATAAGGGCAAAAATTTCCCGCTGCTGTGAAGGGCAGCGGGAAATCCAAAGAAAGGAATGGTATGGAATAGAAGCAAAAACATCAGTTTTCTTTTTTGAGCTTTTTCTGCAGCCAATCCCTGCCGTCCACAAAACGGGAAACGATGAAGGATACCACATAGTCGCCCGCTGCGTTTACCATTGTCGCGGGTGGATCGATCAGATCGGCGATGGCCAGAGAGATCGGGAAAGCCACGGCAAGCTGCTCGGGGAAGAACATCGTGCACAGCACCAAATCGCCGGTGCCGCCGCCGCCGGGGATACCGGACATGGCAACGGAGGAGAATACCGCAACAATAATCGCAAGGATTGCTTTGCCGGTGCCGAAGTCCATACCGAACATACCGAAGAGAAAGGCGACCTTGATGATGGCGCCCATTGCAGAGCCGTCCATGTGCATCGTCGCACCCATAGGCAGCACCATTTCGGACACGTCTCTTGAAATACCGGTCTCATCGGCCACCTCCATATTGGTGGGTATGGTGGCAACGGAGGAGCAGGTTCCGAACGCTGTCGCCGCAGGACGGAAGAGTTTGGAGAACATGAGCTTTCCGGCTCCCTCGCCGCCGCCGAAGCGGGCATAGAGAGGAGATGAGATGAACATATAGGCAAAGGATACGACGTAGTAGAGAATGATTGCCTTGGCGTAGCTGCCCACAAAGTCGGAGCCGTGGGTGGCGACCAGAGAGGCAAAGAAGCCGAAGAAGCCGATAGGGGCGTAGTAGGTGACGAGCTTTATGACCTTCATAAGCACATTTGTGAGGTCGCTTAAAAGCTTTGCAGTCATAGTCTCTCTCCCACCCGCCATCTGAACGCCGAAGCCGAAGAAGATACCGGCAATAATGAGAGGCAGGATCGCTTTGCGGCTCCACAGCTCCGGGAAGTCAGGCTTGGTGAAGAAGTTGATGACGAGCGTGGCCACATCGACCTTGCCGATATCCGCCGCTTCCTCAACGACGTTTCCTGTGTAGACAGGAACGATGCGCACAATTATGTACATGATAACGGCGGAGATCGCAGCAGTGCAGAGGAAGGTGGCGATCGTAACGCCCATGACCTTACCGGCCTTTTTGCCGGAATTCATATTGGCAATTGCAGAGGCGATGGAGCAGAACACCATCGGCACCACAACGCAGAACATCATATTGGTAAACAGGGTCCCCAGAGGTTCGAGAGCTGTCGCACCGGGCCAGGCAAAGCCGACAATGATACCGAGGACGATACCGAGGATCATGGTGCACAAAAACCAGTTGTTTCGGAAAAAGTTCTTCATGGAAGTGTTCTCCTTTCAATTTTGGTTTACGTAATTTATTATATTTATTTTATCTGCGAAGTAAATTGCAATCTGTGCTTGAAACATTGCAAAAAATGCTATATAATTCCTATGAGAGGATGTGATACTATGGCTACAGGAGCAGGCTTTTCCCGGGAGGGGTATCTGAAAGAGAATTACCGGCTTTTTCATCTCCGGGATACCGCCGGTCAGGAGCGGGATTTTCATTTCCACGATTTTGATAAAATCGTACTGCTCATCTCCGGTACGGTCGATTACGCGGTCGAGGATCGGGTCTGCCGGCTCAAGCCCTGGGATATTCTGCTGATCCGGCACCATACCATCCATAAAGCCGTCATCGACAAGAAAGAGCCCTATGAGCGCATCATCATCTATCTCGACAAAAATTTTCTTACACGTGTCATGCCCGGTGCACAGCTTTCCGAATGCTTTGACAGCGCGGACAGATTCGGACGCAGTCTGCTCTCCCCGGACGATACACAGCGCGAAACTCTCCGGGCGCTTTTGGAAAACATGGAAAGCGCTCTTAAAAGCGACAGCTTCGGCTCCAAAGCCATGGCGGACACGCTGCTCATTCAGCTCATCATCCACATCAACCGCATCTCCGCCGCCGCGCCGGGTCCGGTCATACCCGCCGCCGACAGCAAGATCGAAGAAGCTCTTTCCTATATAAATGAACATCTCTCGGAGGAGCTCACCGTGGATATGCTGGCGGAGAAAGTGTACCTAAGCAAATACCACTTCATGCGGCTTTTCAAAGAGAGCACCGGCAGTACCGTCCACGCTTACATACGCCAGAAAAGACTTCTCTATGCCGCAAGGCTCATCCGGGAGGGAGTGAACGCCAACAAAGCCGCCGCGGACGCCGGTTTTTCCGATTACTCCACTTTCCACAGGGCGTTTAAAGAGAGCTTTTCCGTAAGCCCCGGCGAGCTGAAAAAATGATTTTTCAGAGGATTACTGTTATGAAAAAGTACTGTTTTTCACATAAGACGCTTTTCCTTGTCTCTGTTATAATACTGTCTGCTTTTCTTATCCCCCTGCTTCTTGCAGGAGCATACGCTGTCCCCTGTGCGGATGATTACAGCTACGGGTATGAGGCGCATAAGGTCTTCACGGAAACCGGCTCCGTATCCCACGCGCTCTTAAGAGCGCTTGAACACGTCGGTGAGGTCTATACGATCTGGCAGGGCACCTATTCCGCCGTTTTTCTCTTTTCCGTTCAGCCTGCGATCTTCGGAGAGGGGCTTTACGCGCTCACGGCTTTTATAATGCTCCTTTCGCTTACCGCCGGATGTCTTTTTATCTGCAAAGAGCTGTTTTCCGGTGTTTTCGGGCTTGACGGCTATGTTTCGGGCATCATCGGCTGCGCGGTCACAGTCCTCTGCACGCAGCTCCTCCCCTCCCCCGTGCAGGGCTTCTATTGGTATAACGGCGCGGTATTTTATACGTTTTTCTACGGTCTTTCGCTAATCGCTTTTGCTTTGGGGATAAGCTGTATCACAGAAGGAAAAAAGAGTTCCGCTGTATGGCTGTGCATCCTCTGCGCGATCCTAGGCGGCGGAAACTATGTGACGGCTCTCAACTGCGTCATCGTCGGCACAAGCTCCGCACTGCTGCTCGTTTTTCTGAAAGATCCGCGTTGGAAAAGGCTCATTGCACCGCTCGTTATTCTGCTTGCCGGTTTTGCCGTGAGCGTCGCCGCTCCCGGTAATTTCATCCGGCAGTCCACGGTGGAAAACTCCCCCGGCGCTTTGGAAGCGATCCTTCTGTCCTTTGCACAGTGCGCCGAATTTTCCGTAAAATGGTTTTCGCTTCCTCTGATCGGTGTGATCGTTCTCATCTCTCCGCTTCTTTGGAACAGTGCGAAAGGCTCCGCCTTTTCCTTCCGTTTTCCGCTCCTTGTGACACTTTTCTCCTACTGTCTGCTCTCCGCCATGTTCTGCCCGCCGATATATGCGCTGGGCAATTACGGCGAATTCCGGCTTCTCAATATTATCTTTTTCGCGTATGTGCTGCTGACTGTGATAAACGTCTTTTACTGGCTTGGCTGGGCGGCAAAAAAATCCGGGAGAAAACCGGACGCCGAAAACGGCTTACCGTTTCTCCCCGTTATCGGATGTGCTGTCTGCTGTCTTGCGCTCATTGCGGTATCGGTTCTCGGCGGGGGCAGTCTCACCTCCGTAAGCGCTCTCGGGATCCTCCGAAACGGCGAGGCAAAGGCTTTCCGTGACTGTGCGGAAAGCAGACTGGAGATCCTTCTTGACTCCTCTGTTACCGACGCAGAGCTTAGAGACTACCCCACCCATCCCTATCTATTATATTATGACGATATAACCGAAAATTCCTTCGACTGGAAAAATGTCGATATGGCGAGCTTCTACGGAAAAGCTTCCGTCGTACTGAAAACCGGACAATAAAAAAGAGCAGCCCGAAGGATGCTCAGTTAAGTTTTAAGACGTTCCAGCACAAGCCTGTAGCCCTCGGAACCGTAGGTGATGCATTTATTGACTCTGGTGATGGTTGCAGAAGACGCGCCGACCTCCTCGGAGATCTGTGTGAAGGTTTTCCCCTCTGTGAGCAGCTTTGCCACATGAAAACGCTGGGCCATTGCCTTTATTTCACCGAAGGTGCACAGATCGTCAAAGAACTGATAGCACTCCTCCGGCGTTTTAAGAGACAGAATCGCCTCATACAGCTCATCTGTTTCATTATTCTTCACTTTACTGTCGTACATACGCCGCCTCCGCTTTCATATAATAACATGTTAATGAAATATTACCACAAAGCACGCTTTTTTTCAATATCTAATACTTCCCACTTGTAAAACAGCAAGGATCTCACAAGCGGGTATTAAACCTAAGTGAAACTTGGCAAATCCATAGGCTTATGCCTGAATAGTGGCATTTGTACAGGGAAGTAAAGCAGTTTTCAGGTAATCCGGCAGTCTGTTAATGAACATTTGCGTAAATTCACCTATCTTATCATCGGAAAGATCCCCGTGTGTTAGGATAGTTGTCACTGAAGCTTGAAAGTTTTTGTGGTAGTATATAACTATCACAGGAAGGAGCTTCAGATGAATTACAGTAGCGAATACAGGGACTCAATCCTCCGCAGGATTCTGCCTCCCAACAAT
>JAZLGK010000082.1:0-4066 GCA_045616265.1 Candidatus Limivicinus sp.
ACAAAGTATTCCTGCGAAAAAATGCCTTCATCATAAGTGAGCGTCCAAATCTTCGATTTGGCTTACGCGAACTTATGCAAAGCTGAACCCATTTTCTCTCGCCATCTGCTCTTGCCGCATTATGCGGTATTGCCTTAAGTAAGCGATGATTAATCCGGCAAGAACAGATGCTGAAGGCGAATTAATCAGCGGTTACTTAAGACCGGCGTAATTCTTTTTTCCCTGCGCAGAGCGAAAGCATCTATGCTTATGATATGGCGGAAGACGGAATAAATTCACCTGCTGCCGGAACTTTTGTGCGCCGGATATTTCTTATAATAGCAGATATCGACAAAATATACAATACGCCTCCGGAAAACTGCCTTGAAATGGCATAAAATTCAGCGATTTTTTGTACAAAATAACAGTATGAAAAGGTTGCTTTTTGTTTACGATTTATGGTAAAATCAAACGGATGGATAAGGCACAGATTCCCTGTGGGAATTATGCATATATTACATTAACAAATCTTATTTTGGAGGATTTTCTAATGATTAAAGTTGGTATCAATGGTTTCGGCCGCATCGGTTCCCTCGCCTTCCGCGCAGCTATCCAGTCTGACGACGTTGAGGTCGTTGCCATCAGCGCTCCCGGCCATGTCGCATCCCATGTCGCATACTGCGTAAAGTATGACTCCGTTCACGGCCGCTTCAACGGCGAAGTTCTCGCTGACGATGAAGCAAGCACCATCACCGTCAACGGCAAGGACGTCAAGATCCTTTCCGACAAGACCTACCGCGACGCTTCCCTTATTCCCTGGGGCGAGCTGGGCGTAGAGTACGTTCTCGAGTGCACCGGCGTTTACCTCACCAAGGAGAAGGCACAGGCTCACATCGATGCAGGCGCAAAGGTCGTCGTTATGTCCGGCCCTGCAAAGGATGACACCCCCATGTTTGTCTGCGGCGTCAACCTCGACAAGTACACCCCCGATATGCAGTTCGTCTCCAACGCTTCCTGCACCACCAACTGCCTTGCTCCTATGGCAAAGGTCATCAACGACAACTTCGGCATCATCGAAGGTCTCATGACCACCGTTCATGCTTCCACCGCAACCCAGGCCATCGTTGACGGCTTCCCCAAGAAGAAGGATCTCCGCGGCGCACGTTCCATTTACAACAACATCATCCCCTCCTCCACCGGTGCTGCAAAGGCAGTCGGCAAGGTCATCCCCGAACTCAACGGCAAGCTCACCGGTATGGCCATGCGTATCCCTGCTCCGGACGTGTCCGTTGTTGACCTCACCGTTCGCCTTGAGAAGGCTGCAACCTATGCTGAGATCTGCGCTGCTATGAAGGCCGCTGCCGAAGGCCCCATGGCCGGTGTTCTGGAGTATGTTGACGACGAGGTCGTTTCCTCCGACTTCCGTACCGACAAGCACACCTCCATCTTCGACGCACAGGCCGGTATCGCTCTCAACGGCAACTTCGTAAAGCTCGTTGCATGGTATGACAATGAGTGGGGCTTCTCCAACAAGATGATCGACCTCACCCGTCACATCGACAAGGTTCGCAAGGGCTGCTGCTGCGGCAAGTAATTTTTCCTGAAAACAGCGAAAATCAGTAACTTTTTGAACCTCTTGCGATTTCTGCAAAACTGGTAGTCAGGTAGATAATCTGTCTGCTGGTAGGAAACTGTTAAAAGTAGAAAAGCGTTTTAATACCTCTTTTCACATCATCGAAAATGTGGAAAGAGGTATTTTGTACAATTTTTTCGATTGACTCATGTCTCTCTTGGCAGGGAGAGCAGGCGGAATAATTCCGTTATTTATAAAAAAGAGAAACGTGGTTTCGCTGAAAGACGGTATGAAGGTATAATAAGCGGGAAAGCCCAGAGAGCTTCGGTCAGCGATATAGAGCTTTTTATGGCTGCGCCGGATAATATCCATGTAATAGGCAAGATCGTCTTCGTTGGACACGCTGACAGGATGCTCAAAGCCCCTGAATTCATAATCCGGCGTGCCTTCTTCCAGAACAAAGTTCAACGGGAAATAGCCGCTTCCGTTGTTGATCCCCATATTGTACTGCTTAAACCAGTACTCCCTGTCCGTGCCTTCAAAAACCTCTCTGTCGATCTCCGGAGGGACGATGTTGTTGAGTACCAGCTCATAATGGACCTGTCTTTCAAATACTTCGCTGATCCCCTGCAATATGGCTTCTTCCCGGCTGTTTCCGGCGCACATGCCGTTGCTGCCGGTGAGCATTTCCAGAAGAGAGAGCGCCAGAGGGACTTCCGTATTTCGTTAAAAGTCCCCAGATAGTTTCAACGGTCTTTTCCGGCTCACTGTCTTTATATTTCTTTCTTCTTTCCGTTTTTGGCATATTTCCGCTCCTCACTTACTATAACAAAAACACGGTAGGGAACGGTCTTGACCGTTCCGCCCGGCTTCCGCGAATTTTCGGAACGGTCAAGACCGTTCCGCTCGGCTTCCGCAAATTTTCGGAACGGTCAAGACCGTTCCCTACGTTCTATGGTTTTGAAAGCTGTAAAAACGGCTGCAGTATTCCACCGCAGCCGTTTTGCCTGACCGTTACCGGTCTTTGAGAGTGGTTCCACTACTCGTTTGACGATGATACAGATGAGTAATTATCCCCCGGCTAAGCCGGGGGATAATTACTTCAGGAGAATATATTTATAAACACGGTGATCAGGAAAGTGTTCATAAAATCCGCGAACAGCGAGCCGACAACCGGGACAAGGAAGTACGCTTTCTTTGACATACCGTATCTGTCGCAGACGGCATTGATATTGGCCATGGCATTCGGCGTTGCCCCCATTCCGAAGCCGCAGGCTCCGCTCGCCATGACTGCGGAATCGTAGTCTTTACCGAGAATGCGGAAGAGGAAAAACCGTGCAAACAGATACATGAAAACAGTCTGTCCCGTAAGGAGCAGCAGCATCGGCAGGGCCAGCTCCGCAAGCTGCCACAGTTTCAGGGAGATCATGGCGATAGCGATGAAAAGCCGCAGGGTGTACTCCCCGATTATGCCCACCTCGTACATATGTACGTCAAATTTTCCGCTGAGCTCCGCGTTGTTGCGGATAAGTGCCCCGACAAGCATGGCGCCCAGATAATCCGGGAAGGTGACGCCGGTTTTTGATATAAGCTGATAGAGGATATTCCCCGCTCCCGCCGCAATGAATATTTCCGCAAGGGCAACGGAGATATTTTTGAATTCTTCCTTCTGATGCACACTGTTCTTTTCCGAGGCAAATTTCAGATCTTCCTCACCGGGCTTCAGACCGTATTTTTTGATCAACCCGTTTGCAAGAGGGCCGCCCATCAGTGAGCCGGCAATGAGACCGAAGGTAGCGGCCGCTGTGGCGAGGGTAGTGGCTCCGCCGATCCCCATGGATTCCAGCAGCGGTCCGAAAGCGCCTGCTGTTCCGTGCCCGCCTACCATCGGGATCGAACCGGTACACAGTCCGGAAAGCGGATTCATGCCTATTAATGAGGCGATACCCACAGCGATCAGGTTCTGACACAATATCAGGATCGCCAGAGAAATAAGGAACAGGATCAGCGTTCTGCCGCCTTCTTTGATGGTCTTGAAATTAGCCATAAAGCCCACGGTAGTAAAAAATATTACTCTGAAAAGGTCACTCAGGGTGCTGTCAAAAGAAACAGTCGCAAGCCCGGTCAGGTGCAGGATAAGTGCGGCAAGCGAAAAAAGCAGTCCTCCAACGACTGACTCCGGGATACAGAATCTTCTCAGAAAGCCGACCTTTTCTTTGACCGCCTTACCGACCATAAGCACGATGACGGCGACGGCAAGGGTGATAAACATATTAAAACGGACTTCCATACACACTCTCCCTCCGGATATAACTTATTAACGGGAATTATACCATAAGTTCCGGCCGTTTGCATATATCGATCAGAAAAAAATACTTAAGGCAACACCGCACAATACGTCTGCGGCAGCTGACGGATAAAATGTGCTCAGATTTTGTCATTTTTTCTTGCAATACACAAAGTATTCCTGCGAAAAAATGCCTTCATCAGAACCCATTTTCTCTCGCCATCTGC
>JAZLGK010000083.1:0-11918 GCA_045616265.1 Candidatus Limivicinus sp.
GACAGCTCGCCCTGATAGATGCCGACCACGCGATACTGATTGCTCCAATCCACGTACGCGCCGAGCGCCTCCGCGACGAAGCGGATAGGAACCATCGTGCGGTTATTGATAAGCACGGCTTCCGTGTCCATCGTGACGGTAGACTTGCCGCCGCCCTTGGTGACGGTGATGTCTTTCCTGCCGATGGTCACATCAACGGACACGCCGCCTTTGGCAATCGTCGCTGTTTTGGTATTGTCGTTCCACGTCACCTTCGCGCCGAGCGCCTCGGTCGCAAAACGGACGGGAACAAGGGTGCGGGAGTTGGCGTCAATGACCGGCCCCTGATCGGGGAAGGTCACGATCTCGCCATTGACGCGCACGCGGATGTCACTGTCATTCGCTGCCATTGCCGGCGTGATACACACGCAGGAAAGGATGAGCAGCAGCGAAAGGAATAAAGAAACGGTTCTTTTCATAAGCGTAATCTCCTTTTTGAAAAAATTTTCGAGGGAGAAGGAATGCTTTTCTCATGCTTAAAGTCTAACATCCTTTCTCCCCTGTAGCAAGGTTGCGGTGAAAATTTTTCTGCCGGTTTACCCGTCCAGATCATAGTTTAAGAAGGATGCGAGTTTCCCCCAAATGACGGGTAATCCGAAAGCCGAACTTTTCATAAAAATGTTTGAGTTTTCCATCGTGGTCACTATCTGTCGGAGCGATGATACCGACCACTCGATGTATCTGATTTGCTTTTAAGTAGCGGATAAAGCACTCCATCAGCCAGGAACCGCAACCGACGTCCTCTGATGTCACCTGGAAATCTTGAAGCTCTATGCAGTATCTTCCTATCGGCGAAAACTCCAGCTTGCCTGTCCACTGATGCAGCCGCAGCTCCTCAGAAGTGGAAAGGAGCAACGTCCTCCGCTCTGGATGACACAGAATGAAAAAGTCGGTAACCTCGCCCTTTTTATAATCGAGGACGTAATACCCATCCAGCAAACAGTTCCGCAAATCTCTGTAATTCTCGGTAACGGCCTGCAATTTAAGGGCAGCTCGCTCATACCCGATCTTTGCAAGGGCAAGCTCCATTTTATTTCTGCGCATCCACATCGCTATTCTCCTTTGCCTGACAGCGTCGGTCAAGCTGACAATGCCAATCGTCCAGCATATCGCTCATTTCCTTGAAGATCGTATCAGGAGCCAGGGCACATTCAGCAGTAAGGATGGCAATATCCTCCTTCAACTGCTCTAAGGGTCTCGCTCGATCCGCGCGAAATGCGATGACATGAATACTGCGCCAGGTATTTTCACCATGCCGCAGATCTTCCGGTACATCAATCAGCCTTATCTTGCCTAAGAGTAACAGATGTCGATAATGTGCGCAACGCTTTTCTTCCGCGAACTGTTGCAGATAATTTAACATTCGACCCTCCTTACCCGTCCAGATCATAGTTCGTCGATGTGACCGTGAAGTGGAAGGTCACGTCGTCGAACCCGAGACCGGACAGCATCGTCGGAAAGCTGCCAGTACCCGATACCGTCAAAGACGGAGGCGTCTCCAGGCACGTTACGCTGTCAACGTGGATGGTATAACGTCCGTGCTGTGTGATGTCGCGGTCGATGTAGTCATACAGCGTCTGTTCCGCCGCGGCAGTGTCCAGCAGCAGAATTCGGTCGGATCGGTATTCGTCGCGGATGTTATACTCAACAGCCGTATTGGTCGCACGCTGGATCAGATCGAGCGCATAATCGTACTTCTCAAGCGCTGCTCCGTACTCCATGCCGAGCATTGCAAAAAGGATAACGATAAAGGTGGTCAGCACAAAGCTTGTTGTGATGTCACCGCGCTCGCTGTGCAGGAGCTGCCGCAGCTTCTTCATTTCCAAAACACCTCCGACATTCCCGCCATGGAGATCCGAATCGGCATCTGATACTCCAACGGTTCTGCTCCGATTATTGCAATCCTAATCGGATACTCAGCAGTAAAATCGACTGTGAAGTCATCTCGAAGCTGTATGTGTCTCGAGCTTGGCAGATAGGATGCCGTTACGTTAATGTCAATGTTTTCCAGCCCACCGCCGGCGAGCCGCTCGACAAGAACCTGAACATCACTCTCATTGTATTCTCCAGTCGTTTCAATCGAGCGCACCACGCGACGGCAGACATAACTGGCATTATAGTACTGCATCACATAGATCATCATAGCGAAAAGCGCGAGAAGGAGGAATATCTTTGATCCGACGTCAAAGATAAAGTCTGTTGTCACATCGCCCCTCCGGCTTCTCAGCAGCCTTTTTACCTTTCGCACCATGTTTACCACAGAGCATCGAGCTTATCTTCAAGAGTTGCGATGAGGTTGGCAAAAACGCCCGGGAAAGCCAGCTTGATCGCCGCAACGATAGCCGCAACGATCACGATACCGATAACCCAGTTGCCCAGGCTGTCAGTCGTAATCTCGCCGGAGGCAGAGGCGAGGACATTCGAGGCGCGGACGAAAAGCTCCTTTGCTTTCCGCTGCACTTTGGTAACAATGCGGGTAATGAACTTTTTCATAGCTGTAAATCCTTTCAAAAAATTGTATTTAAGTTAGTTCCGAAGAACAATGAGAGACTAAAGAATTGCGTTGAGTTCCGCCAGGAAATAAACGATCAGAGAGTAGATCAGCATGGCACCGCAAAACAGCGCCGCAGGAACATACGTCCAGCGCATTTTCCCCGGTCGCAGCGCAAGCTCCCTTTGTATGTTCAGACGCGCCTTTTGTGCCATATCGTCAGCAAGACTTTGCAGCGTTGAGGTCTGGTCTATCCCGCGCTCCATCTCGATCAGAGCGCTGCACAACCGATAGACTCCATCGGTTCCAATACGGTTCTGAAACTGATATAGAGCGGTTGTGACGCTGCCCGTCTGAATAGCGAGCAGCAAGCTGTCCAGCTCTTTTCCGAGCGTCGCACCGGCCACCTTCCGATAGGAAGTCAGCGCCGCAGGAATGTCTCTGTTACTTATCAGGAGTTGGCAGATCGTTCTGACAAAGCGCGGCATTTCGAGCTGGATGTCTTTGACAATCAATCGCATCGCGCCCTCGACCAGCTCTTTCTGCTGCACAAGGAAATAGGCTGTTATCAGCCCGCAAAGGATCATAAAAAGAAAAGACCTTGCGCAAGCGCAAAGTCCAAAAGCAAGAATGCCGAACGCAAGGATGATATATCTTCGTGCCGTATACTCTTCTGCCGTGATGTCCAGCTCGATACGTCGGAATTTCTTTTCAAGCTCCTCTTTCGACATATCATCGAGCTGAACGCGGCGAGAAAGCCATCCCGCAAGGTGCTGCATAGCAGGAACGCGCCAGAGATCTATTTTTCTCTTTCGTTTTCTCTCAACCAGTTTCCTCATGGCTTTCCGACCAACCGTAGAGCGGTCATGCAGGAGCACCGCGCAGCAGAGCTGCCACAAGCCCACTGCAAGCAGCAGCGCGCCACAAGAGGAAAAAAGAATAAGCATCAACTTCATGATCCTGTACCTCCTATATTGCAAGCGGTCGGTTGATCCGAAGTGCCTGCACCACGGAATAGGCGACAGCAATGATGAGCAGGAACATAATAAGCTGCCCGATCGGAGATGTTGTCATCAATCCGTATGCTTCCGGCATCATTGTTCGGATGATGAGCGGTGATGCAAAGATCAGCGCAAGAACAGTAAAGTAATCACGCCAAACGGCAGCCATCGCTACACTCGACTCCCGCTGTGCCATGAGACTGTCCCTCATCGACTCCACCACAGAGATAGACGCATAGATAAGCGTTCGGTCTTTCTGCGCCAAAACAACGGTGTCTACCCATTGCGAAAAATAGGCATTGCCGACCTCGTTTTCCATGCGGCGCAAGCCGCTTTCTACATCAGAGTCAAAGTAAGTGACATAAGTGAGAAAATTGCGGTACGGCTTACTGATCTCAAGCAGGTTAAGATTTGACTCAACCGACGTGATGATGTCATGTGTTACCATGTAACTGTTAGATAAGATCATCATGTCGGCATTGAGCTTTTCAGAGCGCAGCAGCATCTGCCGATTGAGCTTAAACGATAGCAGCACAGCCGGAAGAGCAAGACTGATGACTGCTACAAATACCGATAGGAGCATCGAGGCGAAGACGATGCGCCCGGCAACATAGCCGCCGACGCTACAGCTCAGAAGCATCACAATGTATGCACCTGTGCTGACTCGGTTTTGATCGCGCAGGTCTTTGCTTACCGCGCTCCAGCGTAATAACCGGCTTTGGAGTTTTGTCGGCGTTTTGTACTGCGCGTTTTTCTTTCGCTTCTCACTCTTTTTCTGCCGACGCGTCTTGCCAATCAGATCGAGCCGAAAAAGCAGAACAATGGATGCAGTGAGCAAAACGAAGCAGAGAATGTAGTATTGCAGCATCTTAATCAGCCTCCTCTTTTGCGTCCGGAAACCAACTGCGCAACCGCTCACGGTTGACGCCTTTCCGCAGAAACCAAGAATAGAGCTTCGGAGAAATGCATCCCGTCTCATAGTGACCAACCACCTGTTGGATATGGCCTCCACTATCGCACACGTTCTGATCTGTGACGAACTTCCATAAATAGTTTCCGGTCACCTTCCCGTCATCACCTACGCCGGTGGCTTCGAAGATCTCCATGATCTTTCGGCTGTTGTCTTTGAGCTGCTCCATGTAGATCATAACCGGCCACGCTTCTACACACAGGCGCAGCAGCTCTCCGCTCGACTGCCCCGAATTTGCGTTGACGCAAAGTTCTGTCAGACGTGCATAGCTTGCTTTTGCGCTGTTTGCATGGAATGAGGTGACGATTGTGTGACCTGTCGTACCGGCCTGCGCTGCAGCGAATGCCGCACCGTTGCGTACCTCGGCCGGTACGATGATCTTCGGGTGATAGCGCAGCGCGTCTTCCACGAGCCGGATCATCGGCCACTCATCGTTCGTGGTGTTATAGATCACGCGCGCGGGGCGGTTGTGCTCCTTATCCCATTTGGGCAACTTGATTTCCCTGCTGTCCTCGATGAGATAAATGCGATTGTTATGCTCCTCATTTCGATGGATGTATTGATCCAGCAAGAACGTTTCAAAGGTCGTTTTCCCGCTGCCTGTACTGCCGGAAATTCCGACAGATACGGAGTTGCAAAGGCAAGTGACTAAAAAATCCAGTGCGCTTTCAGATGTCACGCCCCCGCTTAGCATCGACTCTCTCGATACCGGTTTCTTCGACTGCTTGCGGATTGAAAAGGCAACTCCGCAATCCTCCGGGACAAGAGGCGGGATAGATGCCGAAATGCGTATTCCGCCCGGAATGTAGCTGTCCACCTTGGGGGTTTTGGCATCGAGCAGCATTCCACCCATGCGCACCATCCTCTTGATAATGTCCTGTGCTGCCTGCGGCGAGGCAAAGGCAGCACTTCCTGTAAGATAGGTTTCTCCGGTCGCAGTGACCAGTTCGATTTGATCGAAGCTGTTTCCGTTGATCTCCTCGGTTTCAGCGTCGTAAAGATGCTTGGTCAGAATACCAAGGCCGGCCATGTCTTCGTAGATACGGTCGGTCAGTTCCCGACTGTTGTACCCCTGTCCCGCCATCCGCTCTGCGGCATATTTGCTGATTAAGTTTCGAAGTGTCGCGGCAGCATCCTCGCTCTGTAGCACTGCGGCGAGCTCCTGTGCGTGTTCCTGGGCGATGCCGGTGCGGACATCACGCAGGACGGATGAGTAGTCGAAAGATTTTTCAGATCCGCCTTTGCTATCCGAAACTCGACCGTCTCGAAATTGCAGGATTGCCAGATATTCGTAGGACGTTACACTCAAGCTCGATACACCTCCAGTCTATTCTTAAGAGTGTCGATGGCCTCGCTATAATGCAGTAAGGCTTTCTTCTCGGCTCTGCTGCTAAGCAGTCCAGAACCGGCTCCGTAAAGTGTCCGGTCAAGATCGCGCCTGGCATCTGCGCCCGGAACGAACGGAAGGATCACCTCCGGCTCTGCGCCAATCAGTGAAAAGAGGGAATGATAATCGAAATCCTCGCGGATCTCCGCGCAAACGTACTTTACTTTTGACATGATTTCCCAAATTCCGCGGCGATAGCTTTTGTGCCACTCACCGTCCCGGGGACGGCAGCCTGTCATAACAAGGGCATGATCGGACATACGTTGCGCCCACGCCGCCAAGGCGCTCTCCGCGCTGGACGAACAATCGACGATTACGACATCGTATAGATCGCGCGTCTGCGTCAAGACCTGCTTAACAGCTACAGAATTCTCACTGAAGGCAAAGGCGTCATTTCCTACCGGCACAGACAAAACATACAGCAGCTCTGCCGCCTGATAGGTTGCCTGCTGAATAGCGCCGGGCTGCTGATAGGCCGCCTGCAAGCTGTTTTTCTTCGTGATGTGGAGCTGCAGCACCGCAGAAAGCTCGCTGTATGCTTCCGCTGAGATCAGGCAAACGGATCTGCCTTGTTGCGCGTTAGCAAAAGCAAGGTCAATGGCAAGTGATGTTTTGCCGCTTCCAGGCGGGCCGTAAATGCTGATAATTCCCATTCCGTTCCTCCTTATTTCACGACGAGATGCAGCGCCTTTTCCTTTTCCAGCCGGATCAGCCCCATTGCCTGGTCTTCTGTGCAGCGGAATACTGCATAGACAGGGCAGATGTCGTAAGAGTCTACTGTCGCTGCGCCGGAGTCTGCCAGATCGTCAATCGTCGATAGCGATACGAGCTGGCCGTTTAGCACATCAAATATTTCCATCTCCGGCATCAAGAGTCTGACCGTATAGCCGCCAAGCTCATCTGCATTTTCCTGGTATTCAAAAACATCCACTCTGTCGCCGGCGCGCAGAACACCGGCGACGCCGGTCGATGAAGCCGGCAGCTCGATTGTAACGAGGCAATACCCGTCGGTCAGCCCTCTGCGCTGCTCGGTGAGCGCTTCTTTATAAGTGCTTTCATCCGCAAGTCTGCCGACCCACAGATACTCTCCGCTATACAGCGGCTCGGTCGCAACCTTTCCCACCGCGTCGCTCTTGCTGCGCAGAAAACCTTTCGGCAGGTTGTAGGCGATTACCTGCTCCTCGGTGAGCATCTTTTCCGTGATTTCCGTTCCCGCCTCGACATCCTGCGTAAGCGCGACAACGGCAGTAAGCTCATTCCGCTGTCCGTATAACCGCGGCAACAGGGCAAACGATACTACCGCTGCGAGCAGGATGCAGATCACGGCAAGTACGATCCTGCTGTTTCCGATTGCACGGGTAGACTTTACCTTTTTGGGCTTTTGGCTTTTTTCCATCGGTGCCTGAGGCTCAAAACCGCCCCCGCTCTGCACCATGTCTTTGGTGGATTTCTTTTTGAATAGTGTCAATTAAAACATCTCCTCTTTTTCATAAAATTGAAAAAAGCAGGAAGCTGCCGCACAGATAAGGTGCAAACGGAAAGCTCCTGCTTTTTGTTATTTTGCTGACTATGATGACAATGAGGAATGCGGTGAGAAGTACGATAAGCGAGCGAAGCGGTGCTGAAAACAGGCAAAGAGCTGCGTAGAGTTTTACATCTCCGCCCTGACAGCCGTCCTTTATGATCGCTGCCACGAATAAGAACAACGCGGGGAGCAGTCGGAAAAGCGCTGCCGTCCAATAGATCTGTTGCAGAACGATATTGCCAATACCTAATGCAGCAATCAGTATAATTGCCATATTGGGTATTGTTCGGCTCTTCAGATCGCGTATGGCAATATAAACCAGCATCGGCAGCAAAAGCAGACTAATCATGCTCCAAGCCCTCGTACTCCGCTGCTGCACAGCACCGCTCCAATGCCGGCTCGAAAAGGTTTTGATACACGTCAGCATTGGCAAGACGCCACAGATCCGGCTGATAGGGTGCGATGGCATAGTGATCGCCGAGGTAGCGTTGCAGCTTCTGAAGATCCTCTTTTACGGAAAAGCTCGCGATGGTAACAAGGTAGCGGCACTGATAGCCGAACATTCGCTTGATTGCTTCGGCAAATTGCGGAAGCTCCCACGGCTTCGTGCAGCCAACGAGCACACTGATGTTTGCGCCGCAGAATTCCGGTACTTCAGACAGTACACCGCAGTCCGTCACGATGAAGTCATGCCCCCCGCTTTGGACGTTCTCGCCAACAAATGGAATATCGCGGATCATCGTGTCACCGTCAGGCGTTTTGCTCACCACCTCAAACTGCGACAACAACGGCAGCGTACCGGCGCGGTCGCGGATCGCGCCACGCAGTCCGCAGGCGGTCAGGTAATGATAAATACCGAATACCTGCGTCGTTGTGCCGCATCTTGGCATAGTTCCGGCGACATAGATCTCCAGCGTTCCCTGTGGAGCACCAAGCTTCCGCAGCACCGGGGTCGCGTGAGCTACCGTCTGCTGCGCAGCGTTCAGCTTGGCTTCAGGTGTAAGCGGGGGCGGGGTACTGCTTTGCGCTGTCAGTACAAGACAATCCATCAGCGGTTTAGAAACATCGGCATCTGCCGGTGCGAGAATTACGTCGTCAATGTGATGTGCGTCTCGCAGACAACGGAACAGCTCCTCCACATCTGCGCAAGGCTGCCCAATGAAGATCAGCTTGCAGGAAGCAAAGCTGCGGATAAGCTGCGTCGCAGATAAAACGTGACCGACAGACCACCTTGTCATATCCGCGACATCGATGATGACAAAATCCTGCTGAGAAATTGCCCGTTCAGATTTAATGGAAGCTGTCAGCGACCGGATTGCGTCTGCCTCGAACGGTGTCGCAAGAATTTCTGCATCCTCGAACTGCTCATCGAAACGGTCAAGCGCATTTCGAGGAGCAATATAGTAGAGTGATTTCACAATACCCTCTCCTTTTCAAAAAAATAAGCAGACGTCTTTCGACGTCTGCTTTATTGACTGCTTTAGTTTTACAGTTCCAGTTCTTCGCTCTCGCTCTGCCTGCGCAAAAGTTCAGAGATAATCTCCCGATCCGTATGGATGGCACTTTCGCACGAGAATAAATAGCCTTCTGCCAAAGCCTTATACTTACTTTGCTCCTCGGAAAAGAAGCGGGCAAGTTTGGTGAAATCGTTTTCTGTTTGAGCTGCATTAAGCGCATAGTAGTATTCAACTTTTCTGCTATCTGGAATGACTAATGGGATAAGCCCATTTTTCAGACATTCCTTAAACAAAATGATACGACCGGTTCTCCCATTTCCGTCTTGAAAGGGATGTATCTTTTCAAAATCAGCATGGAACCTTGCGACATCGTTCAAATCATGTTCCGGCTTGCTATTGTATTGCTCAAGCAGCTCACTCATGAGCGAAGTAACTTCCTCGGGCAAAGCAGTAGTAATATTTGAAACCATATTGCGCCTGTTTTTATACTCACCAATGGGATAGCCGTTGGCAATATCCTCAAATACACCGCTTTTGAGCCGATAATGATATTTCTTGATTAACTCGTGGGAAAGAGGCAAATCGTATGTCTTCAGCATTTCGTTAAACATCATGAAATGCCCCGTCATCTCCTCAACATCTTTAGCCCGAATAAGGACATCTTCAGCAGAGAGAGTTCCTGTATCAAAAAGAGATGCTGTCTGCTTCTCATTAAGGGTGCTTCCTTCGATCTTGTTGGAATTGTATGCCAGCATTCGTTGCGTAAGCGCATATATCCCACTACGATCATTTTTGCGCTGCTCTATTTGGAAACGGTTAACAAGGTTTGCTACAAAATCAGATCGTTCCATAGACTTCTCTCCTTTCGCGGAATACATTCTCACGAAAAATGAGACTGCTTTCCAAATCTATAGCATTTGGCATCCTGTATCGCCTTCTGTTATGCTTTTTTGTAGTATACGCGAAAATCGTGCAAAAATCAAGTGTGGAACACACGATAAACCCTGTAATACCAATGGTTTCAAGCGAAAAAGGGACAAATGTGGAACCCACAAATAAAAATGTGGAACCCACAAATAAGTTGCAATTGTTACCGAAAGCGCCTGTATTTCGCGAGAAATACGTGCAAAAAGCTGTGCTTTTTGGCTGTTTTTCGATGTGTGGAACACATCTTATCCTGCCATTCCAAAACGCTTCGCGTTTCTGGAACGGTCGCCGCTACGCGGCGATCTCCTCCCCCACCCCCTCAAGGGGGAGTACAGGAGGAGAAAAAACATAGTAGATGCTGTGGGACTGTGGGTTATGCAGTGAGTGGTGTGGGAAACTAAGCGAGTTTTCCATCGCCCGAACGACCGCGTATTCCACATTTCCTCAGCACGTTACAGTTCCTGCTCCTCGTCCCGCTCGCTGCCGCGTCCGAAAGAACGTTCTGCGATCAGAACATTCAAGCGAGCGTTTTCTGCTTTCAGCTCCGCGATCTGTCGGTCGCGCTCCTCGATGGACTGATGCAGCGCCATGAGCTGTCGGATTGTCTGATCCACGTCGAAATTCCGCGCCGCCAGCGCCTCGTTTCGAGCATCGTCCCGGATACGGGCTTCCTTCAGGAAGGAAAGCGTATTGGAAATAGACTTGTGATCGTCTGAAAGCCGCCCGTGTTCCCCGGAAAGCCTATCTGCGCGATGACCTAATTCGTTGATGCGTTCTTTCAAGTTTGCTTCAAGTGATTTCAATCCCGGTCTAACTGCGAGCAAAGCGACAATCAGCGTGACGATTCCCGTGATGAGCGCGGCTATGATCTGTTCCATCCAAAATTCCTCCGTATACAAAATATCCAAGTGTACTCACCTCCGTCTATTCTAATGGCTTGATACGGAATTAGCAAAGTTGGTCGAAAAAATATGGAAACGCGCCTCCCGTTCCTACAGCTCCAGCTTTTCGTCAAGCTCTGTGGATCGCTCCGCCACCATCTGACGTGCCGAGTCCGCAAGCGCGTCTGTTTCGGGCGCACTTGTGCTGCGCTCCGCTTTCGGTGCGACCTCCTTCGGCAGTTCTTTTTCAGTCAGCGTTGCTCTCCTTTCGTGCAGTTTCTTCCGCAAATAATCCGCTTCCGCCTGTGACCAGTTTCCCTTTTCCACGTTGAAGCGAAACATCTCGTTCTCCTCGGCTTCTGTGGCGACATAATTGAGCATTGGCATGGTATCGCTGTTCTTGATGGCATTGAACATCGAGCCGAACGCGCCTTTGTGCTCGATCTTCGGCATTTCCGCTCGTTCCTCTGCGCTTGCCGAATAGGGAAACACGTCTTCAGAATTGAGTGCTTTCTGTCCGTTTGTCATTTCCCGCTCGAATTGGTCGATGTCCTCCGATGAAACGACAAAAGCGGAGGGCTTCAAGTCCTCCGCTTCCGCGATACGCTGTTTCTGTTCTTCCTCGCGTAAGTGATCTCGCCCCTGTAATGCTTCGTTCCAGTCCTTGCCGCTTGGCGGCGCAAGATGTGTCACTGTATAGCCGCGCTCCTTGAGCCACGGTTCCCATTTGTCCGCTGCGGCCGATCCTGCATCATCGGCATCGAATGACAGCGTGACGTTTCGCACTTGCGGGTGCGCTTCAAGATATGTTTCCAGCCCAACACCTTTTTGTGTCCCGCCAAGCGCGATACGGTCACAGCTTTGCCAGTCAAGCCCGTCCGCCTTGCAGATCGAGGCATGGCTGATCGCGTCGATCGCCGCCTCGAATACAATGACCGTATCGACCGCTCCGCGTCCAGCAAGCCGAAATGCCGCTGCCGGATCGCTGCCAGCCACATCACGCTTATAGGCTGGGCGGGAAGCATACGACAGCAAGCCGCGCTGAAATGCGCTGCGCGGCGTACCATTAGCATCCCTGCCGACAAAAACGGCATTGAATATATCTGTCTGCCCATGATACACGCTCTCGTACACGTCACCATTCCGCACGAGCTGCGCGACGATCTGGGGGTCGAGACCGCGCGTTCCGCAGAGGTAGGCAAAAAGGTGTTTCGTATTCGGCGCTTTTTCCGGCAGCTTA